>NZ_JBHXTM010000010.1:77133-131800 GCF_042677325.1 Streptomyces sp. NPDC127117 | reverse complement strand
ACCCGGTCGCCCCGCTGGAGCGTGTTCTGCATCGAATCCGAGGGAATCGAGAACGCCTGCACCAGGAACGTCTTGATCAGCAGCGCGAGAACCAGCGCCACGACGATCAGCAGGGGCAGCTCCTTCCAGAAGGGACGCTGCTTTCTCGCCGCCTTCTTGCCGTCCCCGTCCAAGGCCTCCTCGTCCGCGGGCACGTCCGGATCCGGCGCACCCCCAACCGGATCGGCCGCCGGGCCGGTCGCGGAATCGGCCGCCGGGTCGACGGCAGGATCAGCGGACCGGTCGGGCCCCTCCGCGGGGTCTCCGTGTCCAGGTCGTGCACCGGCAGCCACGTCACTCACATCCAGTCCTCACTATGCGCCCCCGCCTTCTCCAGGACCCTGTCCGTTCAAAGGCCCACTGCCCCGAACAACGAGCGGGAGTTCCTGAGGCCCATGAAGAACACCCGGCGAGTGTCCCGCATTCATTCGATCTTGCCGTTTCCTCGGTCACAACGCCATCGCTCGGCCACAAGACCATCGCTCGGCCCCGACGAACCGGCTCGGCCCAATGGGTCATGACGGGACGTCAGTCACTTCCGCCGCTCGGAGGCCGGCCGGACCCGCCTGCGCCAGAGCACGATCGGCACAGCCCCGGCGACACCGATCGCACCGGGCGCCATGGCCACCGCGGTCCCCAGTCCCGGCTGGTCGAAGGTCTTCGGGATCGGCAACGTCGCCCAGCGGCTGATCGGCCACGCCACGACGAAGGCCCGGCCGACGACCTCGTCGTTGGAGACCGTGCCGTTGCCCGGCAGTTCCTGGTGGTAGCGGGAGTCGCGGGAGTCCTGGCGGTGGTCGCCCATCACCCAGATCCGGCCCTCGGGCACCGTGATCGGGCCGAACGGCGCGTCGTTGCAGGCGGTGTTGCCGGGGTAGACGAACGACTGCTCGTCCAGGGCCTTGCCGTTGACCACGACGGGGCCGTTCTCCTTGCACTCCACCGTGTCGCCGCCGATGGCGATGACCCGCTTGATCAGGTCCTTCTCCTCGGCGGACGGCATCAGGCCGATGAAGCTGAGGAACTTCTGGACCACATTCGGGTGGACCTCCTCGGTGTCGTCCAGCCAGCCGCCCGGGTCGTGGAAGACGACGACCTCGCCGCGCTCCGGCTCCGCGCCGAACCAGGGGGTCAGCTTGTCCACCAGCACCCGGTCGCCCCGCTGGAGCGTGTTCTGCATCGAATCCGAGGGAATCGAGAACGCCTGCACCAGGAACGTCTTGATCAGCAGCGCGAGAACCAGGGCGATGACGATCAGCAGGGGCAGCTCCTTCCAGAAGGAGCGCGGCTTCTTCATGGCCCCGCCGCCGCCGTCCGGAGTGGCGCCGTCACTCCCCGCGCGGCCCGCCGTCCCGGCGGACTCGGCATGACCCGAACGGTCCGGCCGGTCCTCGGGCTCCTCGTGTCCGGATCGTGCGCCGACGGCCAAATCCCCCACATCCACTCCTCACTCCGTGCCACGCCTGCGCCCCAGCCGGTGCAGGCCCACCACTCCCATAACGAGCGGGAGTTCCGCAGGGGTCGGGAGAGGGATCATTCCGTTGAGATCCCGGGACGACACACTATTCGACCGGGCCGACCCGCCGGCCGACCCGGCACGCGCGTCAGGGACCGATCCGAACGTCGCCGGTTCCTCCAGTTTCCGCCAGTGGCCGACGGGCCAGGCGATCACCACGGCCCGTCCCACGACCTCGTCCTCGGACACCGTGCCGTGTCCCGGCTCGTCCAGGTGATAGCGCGAATCGGCCGAATCTGACCGGTGGTCACCCATCACGAAGATCCGGCCCGCCGGAACCTTTACCTCGAATTTGATGAGGGAGGGAGGGTTCCCCGGGTACAGATAGGGCTCGTCGAGCGGTACGCCGTTGACGCTGACCCGGCCGTCCTTGCCGCAGCACTTCACCGTGTCGCCGCCGACCGCGATCACCCGCTTGATCAGATCCTGCTCGTCGTCGGAGGGCAGCAGCCCGATGAAGGTCAGCACCTCCTTCACCTGCTTGACGACGACGGGCGGGTCCTTCTTGTCGACGTTCTCCTGCTTCAGCCAGCCGCCCGGGTCCTTGAAGACGACGACATCACCACGCTGCGGCCGGGATCCGAACCAGGGCGTCAGCTTGTCCACGAGCACCCGGTCACCGATCCGGATGGTCTGCTCCATCGACCCGGACGGGATCACGAAAGCCTGCACCAGGAACGTCTTGAGCACGAGCGCGATCACCAGCGCCACGACGATCAGCAGCGGGATCTCCCCCACCGCGGCCCCGCGCCGCCGCCGCTTGACCCTGCGGGCCAGCTTCCGCCGCTCCGCCCTGGTCGGCAGCGAACCCCCGGCCGACGGCTCCGCCCCGGCTCCGGACCGCCCGAGGCCGCGGTTACCCATGGCCCCCGCCCGGCGCCCGTACGTCGGCGAAGGCGGCGCTGTCCGGCAGCGATCTCAGCCGGCTCGGCGGCCAGCCGATCCAGTCCACCCTGCCGATCACCATGTCGACCGGGACCATGCCGCCGCCCGGCTCGCCCAGGTGGTCGCGCGAGTCGCGGGAGTTGCTGCGGTGGTCGCCCATCATCCACAGCTTGCCGTCGGGCACGACGATGTCGAAGCGGACCTGGGAGGGCGCGTCCCCGGGGTGCAGATAGCTCTCGGTGACCGGCCGGCCGTTCACCCCGATCCGGCCCCGCTTGTCGCAGCAGACCACCCGGTCACCGCCCACGCCCACCACCCGCTTCACGTAG
This sequence comes from Streptomyces sp. NPDC127117, assembly GCF_042677325.1. Taxonomy (NCBI): domain Bacteria; kingdom Bacillati; phylum Actinomycetota; class Actinomycetes; order Kitasatosporales; family Streptomycetaceae; genus Streptomyces; species Streptomyces sp. NPDC127117. The sequence goes on along the minus strand of NZ_JBHXTM010000010.1, from coordinate 129,031 downwards.
TCGGTCTCGGCCGGCTCGGCCAGGCCCAGGGACGCGGCCACCGAGTGCATCAGACCGGTGACGGGGTTCTCCTGCGGGGGCTCCTGAACGAACGATCCGGTGCCGTCGAAGACCACCACGTCGCCGCGCTGCGGCACGGAGCCGGAGCCGTAGGCCAGCTTGTTCACCAACACCCGGTCCCCCACCCGCAGCGTGGGCTCCATCGAGCCGCTGGGGATCAGGAAGGGCTGCACCACGTAGTTGCTCAGGAGCAGCACGAAGACCGCGCAGACGGCGCCGAGCGCGGCGGTCCGCCGCCAGGAGATCGCGCCGCTCGGCAGATCCGGGATACACGAGGAGCGCGACCCCTCCTCCGGCGCCTTTGCGGGTGCGGAGGAGCGGTCGCGCTCCGAGGGCTTTGCTTCCGTGTCCATCGGGGCCAGAGCCTATCCGGCCGACCTGTGGACCTGGGAGTCAGCTCAGTTGTCGCGCTTCTCCTTGATCTTCGCGGCCTTGCCGCGGAGCTCACGGAGGTAGTACAGCTTGGCGCGACGGACGTCACCACGGGTGACGAGCTCGATCTTCTCGAAGATCGGGCTGTGCACCGGGAAGGTGCGCTCGACGCCGACGCTGAAGGAGACCTTGCGGACCGTGAAGGTCTCGCTGACGCCCGCACCCTGGCGGCGGATGACTACGCCCTTGAACTGCTGGATACGGGAGCGGTTGCCCTCGATCACTCGGACGTGGACGTTGACGGTGTCACCGGGGCGGAACGCCGGGACGTCGGTGCGCAGCGATGCGGCGTTGACGCCATCGAGCAGGGAAGCCATGTTGTCTGCTTTCTTCGCCGATGCCACAGGTCATCGACGGGAGATAGTGAGAGATGGGGTGCTGATCGCGTCGGGCGGACGTCATTCCCCCTGTGGCAGGGGCGTACGCCGGACGTACAGCAGCGGCCTATTCTTCCACGGCCTCGGGCCTGCGCCAAAATCGGCCGCCGGGCTCCGGTGACCAGCCGAGGATCGAGAGCATCTCGCGGTCCTTCTTGTCGAACCCCTCGGCCTCGCAGCGCTCGATCAGATCGGGCCGGTTGAGGGCGGTACGACGGAACGCCTCGTCCCGGCGCCAGCGGGCGATCCGCCCGTGGTGACCGCTGAGCAGCACCTCGGGGATGCCCCGGCCGCGCCACTCGGGCGGCTTGGTGTAGACGGGCCCCTCCAGCAGGTTGGCCATCGCGCCGGGGGCGAAGGAGTCGTCCCGGTGCGATTCCGCGTTGCCGAGCACTCCGGGCAGCAGCCGGGCGACCGCCTCGGTGATCACCAGTACCGCGGCTTCCCCGCCGGCCAGCACGTAGTCCCCGATGGACACCTCGACAACCGGCATCCTGGTGGCGTACTCGTCCATCACCCGCCGGTCGATGCCCTCGTAGCGGGCCGGCGTGAAGATCAGCCACGGCCGCTCGGAGAGCTCGACGGCCAGCTCCTGGGTGAACGGGCGGCCGCTGGGGGTGGGCACCACGAGCACCGGGGAGTGCGCCCCGGCCTCGTACCCGCCCGCCAGGGCGTCGTCCAGGGCCTCGCCCCACGGCTCGGTCTTCATGACCATGCCGGGGCCGCCGCCGTACGGGGTGTCGTCGACCGTGTTGTGCCGGTCGTACGTCCAGTCGCGCAGGTCGTGCACATGGACATCGAGGCGGCCGCGGGCGCGGGCCTTGCCGACGAGGGAGACGTTCAGCGGTTCCAGGTACTCCGGGAAGATCGTGACGACGTCGAGGCGCATCAGGCGTCCCTCCCGGTCGCGGGGGCCCCGTCGCCGCTCTCCTCGTCGCCCGCTTCCTCGTCCCGGGCGGAGGCGATCACGGCCTGGCTCGCGTCGATCAGGCCGGGCGGCGGGGTGATCACCGCGCGCTGCTCCGCCAGGTCGATCTCGGTGACGATCTCCTCGACGAACGGGATCATCACCTCGCTGCCGTCCGGCCGCTCCACGATGAAGAGGTCCTGGGACGGCAGATGCGTGATCTCGGTGATCCGGCCGATCCCGGTGCCGTCGGCGAGGACCACATCGAGGTCCATGAGCTGGTGGTCGTAGAACTCCTCGGGGTCCTCGGGGAGTTCCGCCGGGTCGACCTCGGCGATCAGGAGCGTGTTGCGCAGGGCCTCGGCAGCCGTACGGTCGCGCACGCCCTCGAAGCGCAGCAGCAGCCGTCCGCTGTGCACCCGGCCGGTCTCGATCGTCAGCGGTCCGGCGCCGGCCGGTTCGGTGGCGAGCACGGCCCCGGGCCCGAGCCGCAGCTCCGGCTCGTCCGTACGGACCTCGACGGTGACCTCGCCCTTGATGCCATGGGCACGGCCGATCCGCGCGACTACCAACTGCACCTTGTGTCTCTCCTGTCATACGACGACGGGCCGGGGCGGGCGCATGGCCCTCCCCGGCCCGTGCCGGTGTTCAACTCTGTCAGCGAACCTGATCCACATCGACGAGGTCGACGCGGATGCCACGGCCGCCGATGGCGCCCACGACGGTACGCAGTGCGCGAGCGGTGCGGCCGTTGCGACCGATCACCTTGCCGAGGTCGTCGGGGTGGACCCGGACCTCCAGCACGCGACCGCGGCGCAGGTTGCGCGAGGCGACCTGCACATCGTCAGGGTTGTCGACGATGCCCTTCACGAGGTGCTCGAGAGCCTCCTCGAGCATGCTCAGGCCTCGGTCGACTCGGCGGGCGCAGCCGCGTCAGCAGCCTCGTCCGCCTTCTTGTCGGACTTCTTCGCCTTCTGCGTGATGGCCTCGCCCTTGGACTCGTCGCCGCCGTCCTTGGTCAGAGCCTCGAACAGGGCGCGCTTGTCAGCCTTGGGCTCCGGCTGCAGCAGCGGCGCGGGGGCCGGGAGACCCTTGTGGGCCTGCCAGTCACCGGTGAGCTTCAGGATCGCGAGAACCGGCTCGGTCGGCTGGGCGCCGACGGACAGCCAGTACTGCGCACGCTCCGAGTTGACCTCGATGCGCGAGGGGTTCTGCACCGGGTGGTACAGACCGATCTCCTCGATGGCCCGGCCGTCACGGCGGGTACGGGAGTCGGCGACGACGATGCGGTAGTGAGGCGAACGGATCTTGCCCAGACGCTTCAGCTTGATCTTGACTGCCACGGAAGTGGTGTCTCCTGGTCTATGACGTGGGTGGGCACAACGAAGATGCCACGTGGGGTTGCGGTACTCGGGTGCCCGATGGACGCGTCAGCCGGAGGAGAGAGGGGTCCTGTGCGACTGTCGAGTACAGCTAGCCATTGTGCCACACCGTGCAGGGTCACCCCACCGCGACCGCTGCTTCCGGGATACGGAAGGGCTTCCCGCATCCTCCGCAGACGATCGGCGCCTGTGCCAGGACCGACGGGACGACCCGCACATTGCGGCCGCAGTCGCAGACGGCCTTGACGCGGACTCCCCCGCCGGAGGAGCCGTGCCGGGCGGCGGGCCCGCGGAAGGAACGCTTGGTGTCGGCGGCGGTGGCGACCGTGTGCGCCTTGAGGGCGCGTTGCAGCCGCTCGATCGTCGGGCGGTAGCGGCGCTTGGCCTCGGGGTTGAGGGCGACCAGCGAGAAGCCGCTGCTGGGGTGGGGCTCCTCGGCGTGGTCGAGGCCAAGCTCCTCGGCGATCGCGAGGAATCTGCGGTTGTGGTAGCGGCCGGCGCGCGAAGTGTCGCGGACGCCTCGCGCGGCGGCGATGCCGTGGACTGCCTCATGGAGCAGTCGCTCGAAGGAGAGTTCGGCGCCACAGGCGGACGAGGACTCTCCGATCAGGGACTCGGGCGCGGCTAGATCCGGCAGCTCGGGGTGGTACCGCTGAATGTCGGCCCACGCCTGTGCCAGCTCTGCGGCAAGTACAGGTGGTGTCGTGCTCACGTCGTGACAACGAGCACGAGTGCCCCGGTGTTCCGATTCCGGGCCATCCCAAATAATTTGCACGTACCAGTCAGTTGCCCTTGCATGCGTCCCGACGAGGGCGGGTGCGCAGATCTGCGGAGAAGCCTCACAGCTCGCACCAAGCCGGTACGTAGCGACGCGTACGCCCGGACGCGTAGGCGGCCGCCGTACGCCGGGGCCCCGGGCGGGCGGGGCGGCGGGCGGGGCGTCAGTAAGCGCGTGCCACCAGGGCGACATTACCGGGCTCGTCGTCCGCCTCCGGCACCGACCCGTCCCCGGCGACCAGGCACCGTACGGACACCCCGTGCTCCGCGAGCCGGGCCTCGCCCGCCGGGCCGAGCGCCGACCAGGCGATGCGCGCCCAGCCGCCCGCCGCTGCCGCCTCCACGGCCTCCGCCACCGTCGTGACGTCGCTGGTGGCCGACTCGCGGCGGCTCCTGGACTCCCGCAGCAGCGCCGCCTGGTCCTCCTCCAGGACGGCCGGAAGCAGCGCGGGCAGGGCCTCGACGGGGACCGGCTCCTTCCCGCCGGGGATGCGCCGGGCCAGCATCGCGGTGCCGTCCGCCAGATCGCGCGGGCCGATCTCGATCCGTACCGGCACCCCCTTCAGCTCCCAGTCGACGGCGCGGCGGCCGAACGGGGTGTCGGTGCGGTCGTCGGTCCCGGTCCTGATTCCCGCCGCGCGCAGCCGCTCCGCGACGGACCGGACCGCGGCCGTCACGGCCCCGTCCTCCTTGACCGCGAGGACGACCGCCTGGACCGGCGCGAGCCGCGGCGGCACGCGGAGCCCGTGGTCATCGCCGTGGGCCATGATCAGGCCGCCGACCATCCGGGTCGAGGAGCCCCACGAGGTCTGCCGGACGAACTCCTGCCGGCCCTCCCGGGACAGATAGCGGGTGTGGAACGCCTTGGCGAAATTGGTGCCGAGCTCGTGGCTCGTGCCCATCTGAAGGGCCTTGCCGTCCCGCATCATCGCTTCGAGGGTGAGCGTGTTGACGGCCCCGGCGAACCGCTCGGCCGGGGTCTTGCGGCCGAGGACCACGTCGATGCCCAGCACGTTGATCATGAAGTCCGCGTAGACCTCGCGGTGGATGTACGCGGCGAAGTCCCGGGCCTCCTCATCGGTGGCATGGGCGGTATGGCCTTCCTGCCAGAGGAATTCCGTCGTACGGAGGAAGATCCGCGGGCGCATCTCCCAGCGCACCACGTTCGCCCACTGGTTGATCAGGAGCGGCAGATCGCGGTAGCTCTGCACCCACTTCGAGAAGTACCCGTTGATGATCGTCTCGGAGGTCGGCCGCACCACCACGGGCTCTTCGAGCTCTTTCCCGCCGCCGTGGGTGACCACCGCGAGCTCCGGCGCGAAGCCCTCGACGTGCTCGGCCTCGCGTGTCAGGTAAGACTGGGGGATGAAGAGCGGGAAGTAGGCGTTCCGGGCGCCCGCCTGTTTGATACGGGCATCCATCTCCTGCTGCATCCGCTCCCACAGGCTGTATCCGTACGGCCGGATGACCATGGTGCCGCGCACCGGGCCGTTGTCCGCGAGTTCGGCCTTGTTGATCAGATCCTGGTACCAGCGGGGAAAGTCCTCGGCCTGGGGCGTGAGAACGGGTGCCTTTGCCATGGCGCGCATCGTACGGCGACACCGCCCACCGGACGGGGCGACGGGCCCCGGTGCCACGGGACGCGTCACCGCTCCACGCAACCATTGCCATCGCACCCCTGGACGCGGCGGCGGATGCGCAGTTCTCTGACATACGGGGGAAGCGGGGCGGACACACGGGGGAGCAACCACTCGGGCACTACCGACCGGACACGGCCGATCTTCGGCGGATTGGGGCGCTTTCCATGACACCAACGCTCGTCCGGCACCACAGCCGCGCGGAGACATCCACCCGAACGGACCCCGCAAACCGTGCCCGGGACTGGGCCGAGATCCAGGAGCGGATGCTGGCACCGCTGTACGAAGCGGTGTACCAGCGGCTCGAAGTGGGATCCGGTACCCGGCTGCTCTCCCTCGGCTGCGGCTCCGGTCTCGCGCTGCTGATCGCGGCCGCCCGGGGCGCGCGCGTCACCGGCGTGGACACCGATCCCGAACGTCTGGCGCTCGCCCGGTCCCGGCTGCTGCCCGATCCGGGCTGCGACGCCGGTCCCCCGGCCGGGCACCCGCGGCTCCTGGAGGGCGATCCGTCCGGGGCCCGGCCGTCCGACGGGATGCCGTACAACCTGATCACCGCGTTCACCCCGATCGGCTGCTCGTCCGACGACGGCGAGGGGCTCGTGGCCGCGCTGCGGTCCGCGGTGCCGCTGGCCGCGCGGGGCAGCACCGTGGTGCTCACAGGCTGGGGTCCGCCGGAGCGCTGTGCGACGGCGCCCGTGCTGCGGGTGGCGGGGCGGCTCTCCGACCGGGACCGGGCCCCGCTCGGGGGCGGCTGGCGGCCGTCGGGCCGGGACGACCTGGAGGAGCTGGCCTTCCGGGCCGGGCTGAATCCTGACGGCTCGGGCCGGGTGGCGTGCCCCTTCGGGTACGCGGACCTGGACAGCGCGGTGCGGGGGCTGCTCTCCACCCGGCTCTTCGACGCGGCGGTCCGGGCGACGGACCGTACCCAGGTGGAGAAGGAGGTCGCGCAGGCCCTCCATCCGCACCGCCGCCGGGACGGCACGGTCTGGATGCCGAACGTCTTCCGCTATCTCGTGTGCACCACCTGAGCGGCCTCGGCGGCCGTCACTTCGCCAGTCGGGTGATGCCGGCCGCCCGGTAGGCCTCGGACTCGTCCAGCGTCTCGTTCGCCAGGAGCGCGGCGGAGAGCGAGTCCAGGCGGTCCCGGTTCTCGCGCAGCAGCCGGCAGGCCACCTCGTAGCACTCGTCCACGATCCGCCGCATCTCGCCGTCCACCGCGTCGAGCGTGGCGGGGGCCGCCGACAGTCCGTACGCCTGCTGGGCGTCGCTCGGGATCGCCGTCAGCCTGCCCACCTTGTGGCTCATGCCCCAGCGCCCGACCATGCCGCGGGCCAGGTTGGTGACCTGTTCGAGGTCGCTCTCCGCGCCGGTGGTGATCACACCGAAGACCACCTGTTCGGCCGCCATGCCGCCGAGTGCCCCGACGATGCGGCCGCGCAGATACTCCTCGGTGTACGCGTACTTGTCGGCGTCCGGCGTCGAGAGCGTGACGCCCAGGGCACGGCCCCGCGGCACGATGGTGACCTTGCGGACCGGGTCGGCGCCCGGCTGGAGCATGCCGAGCAGGGCGTGGCCGCTCTCGTGGTACGCGGTCCTGCGGCGTTCCTCGTCGGACATGACCAGTGAGCGTTCCGCGCCGAGCTGGACCTTCTCCAGGGCATCCGAGAAGTCGGGCTGGGTGACCTCGGACTGCCGGCGCTTGACCGCCAGGAGCGCGGCCTCGTTGGCCAGGTTGGCCAGGTCCGCGCCGGTCATGCCGGGGGTCGTGCCGGCCACCTGGGCCAGGTTCACCTCGGGGGCGAGCGGGATCTGCCGGGTGTGGATCTCCAGGATCGCCTCCCGCCCGCTCCGGTCCGGGGGGCTGACCTGGACGATCCGGTCGAAGCGGCCGGGCCGGGTGAGGGCGGGGTCGAGCACGTCGGCGCGGTTGGTGGCGGCGAGCACGACGACGCCCTCCGAACCGGAGAAGCCGTCCATCTCGGTGAGGATCTGGTTGAGCGTCTGCTCGCGCTCGTCGTGGCCGCCCATGCCGGAGCCGCCGCCGCGGGCCCGGCCGATGGTGTCGATCTCGTCGATGAAGACGATGGCGGGAGCGACCTTGCGCGCCTCCGCGAACAGTTCACGGACCCGGCTCGCGCCGACGCCGACGATCATCTCGATGAACTCGGAGGCCGACGCCGAGAAGAACGGCACCCCGGCCTCACCGGCGACGGCCCGCGCGAGCAGGGTCTTGCCGGTGCCGGGCGGTCCCGCGAGCAGCACCCCGCCGGGCATCCGGGCGCCCATCTTCCGGTACTCCTGCGGGTTCTTCAGGAAGTCCACGACATCGTTGAGCTCGCCCTCGACCTCGTCGATCCCGGCCACGTCCTTGAAGGTGGTGCGCTTGGAACCCTCCAGTTCGACGGGCTTGGGCGGGGCCTTGCGGCCGAAGCCGCCCATCCCGCCGCCCATGCCCCTGGACATCCGCCGGGCGATGAACACCCAGAGCACTACGAGCAGCAGCATGGGTGCGAGCGAGATCAGCAGGTTGGCGAGGAAGCTGCGCTGCTGGACGACCGGTTCGGCGGTGACCGTGACGTCGTCCTTGACCAGTTCGGCCCAGAGGTTGTCGTCCGCGAAGGCCGGGCGCTGGGTCTCGAACTTGGTGTACTTGTCGTCGCTCCCCGGGACCTTCGCCTCCTTCTTGAGCTGCCCCTGGATGGCGTCGCCCTTGGAGTAGATCTTGGAGACATTGCCCGAGGTGACCTGCTTGCTGAACTCCGTGTACGCGATCGTCCGCTGCTGCTCCCCGTTGAAGAAGGAGAGCACCAGATTGGCGATCAGGTAGACCGCGAGCGCGGTCAGCAGCAGTCCGCCCCAGCCTCCGGGCATCTTCCGGCCGGGCGGCTGGGGCGGCGGGGCACCCTCGGAGCGCCACGGCTGATCGGTCCGGTCACGGGGAGGTACGGGGTTGGTCACGCGCGCTCCTCTGCCGACTGCCGTTGAGGCGACAGTAAGGGAGGAACGCGGACAAAGCCCTCCCAGGGCCTTCCCGATGGGCCCTTGGAGGGACGGCGTACGACAGCCGTGGCGAACCCGGGCCGACTCGGTCCGGGTTCAACCGGTCCGGGCTCAGCCCATGAACTTCTTGAACTCGTCCGGCAGCTCGAAGTTCTTGTCATCCTGGGCCGGCAGGCCGAACGCGCCGCCCTGCGCCGCCTGCTCGCGGCGGGCCGCCGCGGCCTGCTCCTCGGCCTTGCGCTTCATCGGGTTGCCGCTCTTGCGCTTGCCCTTGGCCTGCTTGACCTGCTTCTTCTGCCGGCCGGGGCCACCGCCCATGCCCGGCATCCCGGGCATCCCCGGCATGCCGCCGCCCTGGGCCATCTTCGACATCATCTTGCGCGCATCGAAGAACCGCTCCACCAGATTCTTCACCGCGCTGACCTCGACACCGGAACCCTTGGCGATACGGGCCCGGCGCGAGCCGTTGATGATCGTCGGCTCGGCGCGCTCCTTCGGGGTCATCGACTTGATGATCGCGGCGGTGCGGTCCACATCGCGCTCGTCGATGTTGTTGATCTGGTCCTTGATCTGCCCCATGCCGGGCAGCATGCCGAGCAGCTTGGAGATGGAGCCCATCTTCCTGACCTGCTCCATCTGGGCCAGGAAGTCGTCGAGCGTGAAGTCCTTGCCCTTGCTGGACGCCAGCTTGGAGGCCATTTTGGCGGCCTCTTCCTGGCTGAAGGTCTTCTCCGCCTGCTCGATCAGGGTGAGCAGGTCACCCATGTCGAGGATGCGGGAGGCCATCCGGTCGGGGTGGAAGGCGTCGAAGTCCTCAAGCTTCTCGCCGTTCGACGCGAACATGATCTGCTTGCCCGTGACATGGGCGATCGACAGGGCCGCACCACCGCGGGCGTCACCGTCGAGCTTGGAGAGCACCACGCCGTCGAAGCCGACGCCGTCGCGGAATGCCTCGGCGGTGTTGACCGCGTCCTGGCCGATCATCGCGTCGACGACGAAGAGGATCTCGTCGGGGCTGACGGCGTCACGGATGTCCGCGGCCTGCTGCATCAGCTCCTGGTCGATGCCGAGACGGCCGGCGGTGTCGACGACGACGACGTCGTACTGCTTGGACCGGGCGTGCTCGATCGAGTCCTTGGCGACCTGGACCGGGTCACCGACCCCGTTGCCCGGCTCGGGCGCGTACACCGCGACGCCGGCGCGGTCGGCGACCACGCTGAGCTGGTTGACGGCGTTGGGGCGCTGGAGGTCACACGCGACGAGCAGCGGGGAGTGGCCCTGGCCCTTGAGCCAGAGGCCGAGCTTTCCGGCGAGGGTGGTCTTACCGGCACCCTGGAGACCGGCGAGCATGATCACGGTGGGCGGGTTCTTGGCGAACCGCAGCCGCCGGGTCTCGCCGCCGAGGATGCCGACGAGCTCCTCGTTGACGATCTTGACGACCTGCTGGGCGGGGTTCAGCGCCTGGGAGACCTCGGCGCCGCGTGCCCGCTCCTTGACGTTGGCGATGAAGGCCCGGACGACCGGAAGCGCGACGTCCGCTTCGAGCAGGGCGATACGGATCTCGCGAGCCGTGGCGTCGATGTCCGCCTCGGACAAGCGGCCCTTGCCCCTGAGGTTCTTGAAAGTCGCGGCAAGGCGGTCGGAGAGAGTATCGAACACGGCGCTCGTCGGTCCTCAGGGTCGGGGGCAAAGTGGATTCGGTACCCCAGGGTATCCGGCCCGGAAGAAACGATGACCCCCTGCCCGGGAAATCCCGGGGCGGGCCGCACCGTGCGGTTCCCGCGTCACGCCCGGAGCGCCGCCTCCACCGCGTCGGCCACCGCGAGCGCCCGCTCCCCGGGCAGCGGCTTCCCGTCGGTGTCCGTGACGTAGAAGGCGTCCACCGCGTTCGCCCCCAGGGTCGACACATGGGCGCTGCGCACCCGTACCCCGCTCTGCTCCAGCGCCCGGCCGATCCGGTGCAGCAGCCCCGGGGCGTCCTGGGCCCGCACCTCGATCACCGTCGCCAGCCGGGAGCCGGCCGCCGCGACGGTCACCCTCGGCGGCGGGGCCTTCACCCCGCGGCGGCGCGGATAGGCGGCCTCGCGCTCGGCGAGCCGGGCCCGGATGTCCAGCGAGCCGTCCAGGGCGCGTACGAGGTCGGCGCGGAGCCGGACGGCCTGCGGCAGCGAGCCGTACTCGGCCGCGACCCGCCAGCTGAGCAGCAGCACGTCCGCGGGGTCGCCCAGTCCGGTGGGCAGCTCCACGGCGCGCAGGTCGGCGGCGCGCACGGTGAGGCGGTGCAGGGCGAGGACGCCTGCCGCCGCGGGCAGCACGCCGGGCCGGTCGGGCAGGGCGATGTGGAGTTCGACGCCGACGGGTTCCGGTTCGCCGTCCTCGTCCGGGGCCCCGGCCTGGGCGTGCAGGGCGAGGACGGGTCCGCCGGTGCGCAGGGCCTCGATGGCGAGGCGTTCCTGTTCGGCGCCGGGTGCGGCGGGTTCCGGTTCCTGGGGGGCCTGGCCGGCGAGCACGGCGGCGACGCGTCCCACCAGGTCGGCGACCAGGGAGGCGCGCCAGGAGGACCAGGCGGCGGGCCCGGTGGCGAGCGCGTCGGCCTCGGTGAGCGCGTGCAGGAGTTCAAGGGTGGTGGCGGAGCCGACGGCGGTGGCGACGGAGCGGACGGTCGCCGGGTCGTCGAGGTCGCGGCGGGTGGCGGTCTCGACGAGCAGCAGGTGGTGGCGTACGAGGGTGGCGATGACGCCCACGTCGTGCTGGTCGAAGCCGATCCGGGCGGCCGTGTCCCGGGCGATGACCTCACCGGCCGCGGAGTGGTCGCCGGGCCAGCCCTTGCCGATGTCGTGCAGCAGTGCGGCGACCAGGAGCAGGTCGGGGCGGCCGACGCGCCGGGTGAGGGCGGAGGCGCGGACGGCCGCTTCGACGAGGTGGCGGTCGACGGTCCAGGTGTGGACGGGGTTGCGCTGGGGGCGGCAGTGGACGCGTTCCCAGTCCGGGAGCAGCCGGGTGATGAGCCCTTCGGCTTCGAGCGCCTCCCAGACGGGGACGGTGGCCTCACCTGCGCCGAGGAGGGTGACGAGTTCCTCACGGGCCTCGGCGGGCCAGGGCACCGGCAGTGGCTGCGCGGCGGTGGCGAGCCGGCGTACGACGTGGCGGGAGAGCGGGAGCTCGGACTGGGCGGCCGCGGCGGCGGCGCGCAGCACCAGGACCGGGTCGCGTTCGGGGCGGGCGGTGCGGGCGAGGACCACTTCGCCGTCGGCCTCGACGACGCCCTCGGCGAGCGGGGTGCGTTCCGGGGCGGCCGACCTGCCGCCGCCGAGGATCGCGCGCAGCCGGGGGCGCACGGACCGGGCACGCAGGACCCGGTCGACCTCGCGCCAGGTGACGTCGGTGGCGTACGAGATGGTGCGGGCGGCCTCGTAGACCTGGCGGAGCAGGGCGTCCGCGTCGAGGAGTCCGAGGGCGCCCGCGACCTGGTCCTGTTCCTGGAGGGCGAGGCGGTCGGTGGCGCGGCCGGTGGTGAGGTGGAGGGCGTCCCGGGCGTCGAGGAGGATGCGGCGGGCCTCGGCGAGCCCTTCGCGGGGGGCGTCGGCGACCCAGGACGCGGCGACGGCACGCAGCGCGGTGGCGTCCCGCAGTCCGCCGCGGGCCTCCTTGAGGTCGGGTTCGAGGAGGAATTGCAGCTCGCCCCGGCGCTCGGCGCGTTCGCGGCAGAGTTCGTGGAGTGCGGGCAGGCGCTTGGGGGCCTGGTTGCGCCAGTCGGCGAGGACCGCGGTGCGCATCGCGGCTACGAGCCCGAGGTCTCCGGCGACGGGCCGGGCGTCGAGCAGTCCGAGCTGGACCTTGAGGTCCTCGGCCGCGGTCCTGCGCGCCTCGGCGGGGGTGCGTACGGAGTGGTCGAGGGCGAGGCCGAGGTCCCAGACGGGGTACCAGACCCGGTCGGCGAGGGCGGCGACGGCCGCGGGGTCGGCGTTCCCGTCGTGCAGGAGCAGCAGGTCGAGGTCGCTGCGCGGGGAGAGTTCACCGCGTCCGTAGCCGCCGACGGCGACGAGGGCGGTGCCGTGGACGCCGCTCTCCGCGGCTGCGGTGGTGAACAGCGCGGTGAGCCAGTCGTCGGTGAGCGAGGCGAGGGCCGCACGGCGCGGCGGCCCGGACCGCGCCTCCTCCTGGAGAAGGCGCAGCCGGGCCGCCGCGTAGCCGCCGGGTTCGGAGTCTGCGGATTCGGTGGTGGTCTCGGTGCTCGTCACCCGGCTGCCTTTCGTTTCGGGACCGTCGGTGTTCCGGGACCGCCGGTCTTCAGGACCGTCGGCGCTTCGGAACCATCGGCCTTCAGGAGCCTCGGTCAGAGTGCGTCCGGGCCGCGTTCGCCCGTCCGTACCCGGACCGCGGTCTCGACCGGCACGCTCCAGACCTTGCCGTCACCGATCTTGCCGGTACGGGCTGCCTTCACGACGAGGTCGATGAGCTGTTCGGAGTCCTCGTCCTCGACCAGGACCTCGATCCGGATCTTGGGTACGAGGTCGACGGTGTACTCGGCGCCCCGGTAGACCTCGGTGTGGCCGCGCTGGCGGCCGTATCCGCTGGCCTCGGTGACCGTGAGGCCCTGGACGCCGAAGGCCTGGAGGGCCTCCTTGATCTCGTCCAGCCGGTGTGGCTTCACGACCGCGGTGATGAGCTTCATGCGTCCACCTTCTTCGTCTTCGCTGCTGCCGTGCTGCCCGGTGCGGAGCTCGTGGTGCGCGGGGCCGCGCCGCCGCCCGCGCCGCTGAAGTCGTACGCCGTCTCGGCGTGTTCGACCTGGTCGATGCCGGAGATCTCGTCGTCCTCGGGAACCCGCATCCCGATCGTCCGGTCCAGCAGGAAGGCCAGGATCGCGGAGACGACCAGAGAGTACGCGAGGACGGCGAGGACCCCGACGGCCTGCTTGCCGAGCTGTTCGAGGCCACCGCCGTAGAAGAGGCCCTTCGCCTCGGACTGGACGCCGCCGGTGGCGAAGAGGCCGACGAGGAGGGAGCCTGCGATACCGCCGACGAGGTGGACGCCGACCACGTCCAGGGAGTCGTCGTAGCCGAAGCGGTACTTCAGTCCGACGGCCATGGCGCAGAGCACACCGGCGATCGCGCCGACCGCGATGGCGCCGAGCGGGCTGACCGCGCCGCCCGACGGGGTGATGGCGACGAGCCCGGCGACCGCGCCGGAGGCGGCGCCGAGGGTGGTGAAGGAGCCGTGGCGGAGCTTCTCGTAGCCGAGCCAGGCGAGCATCGCGGCGGCGGTGGCGACCTGGGTGTTGACGAACATCACCGCGCCGACACCGTCGTCGTTGCCGAGCCACGAGCCGGCGTTGAAGCCGAACCAGCCGAACCAGAGCAGACCGGCGCCGAGCATGACGAGCGGCAGGCTGTGCGGCCGCATCGGGTCCTTCTTGAAGCCGACGCGCTTGCCGATGACGAGGATCACGCCGAGCGCCGCCGCACCCGCGTTGATGTGGACGGCCGTACCGCCCGCGAAGTCGATGACGCCCATCTCGAACAGCCAGCCGCCCGCGCCCCAGACCCAGTGGGCGACGGGGAAGTAGACGACGGTGACCCAGAGGGTGATGAACAGGGCCCACGAGGTGAATTTGACCCGGTCGGCGAGGGCGCCGCTGATCAGGGCCGGGGTGAGCACGGCGAACATCAGCTGGAAGACGGCGAAGACGTAGACCGGGATCGTGTAGCCGTCCCAGAGCTGGGTGACGCCGATCCCGCTGAGCCCGAGGTAGTCCGAGCTCCAGCCGACGACGGAGCCGATGTCGGTGCCGAAGGCGAGGCTGAACCCGAAGAGCACCCACAGGATGGTGACGATCCCGAGGCTGATGAAGCTCATCATCAGCATGTTGAGGGTGCTCTTGACGCGGACCATGCCTCCGTAGAAGAAGGCCAGGGCCGGGGTCATCAACATCACCAGGGCGGAGCAGATCAGCATGAACCCGGTGTTGGCGGCAGACAGTGTCGGGGTGTCTGCGGCAAGCGTCGTGATGCCTGGGGGCATCGGCGTCTCCTCGTCGTCGGTGCGGCCGCGTGCGGGCGATGGGAGCGGCACCACGTGCGGGACCACTGGGGAAAAGGTGCGGGCCGGTTATGGGCAAGAGATTCGCCCGGTGCGGTTTCCACCGATGCCGCACGGTGTTTCACCGTGGTGACGAAGAGGTCCGGTGTGTTACGTCGCCATGAACCGGCGGTGGCGTGACCGGCGTCGGGCCGGTCCCGCGGCCGGGGCCGCATACGGTGCGGTTACGACTCTCCCCCACGGGCACCCCAACGCGAACCGGCCACGCCGACCATCCGCTGACCTGGCAATCGGGGGAGCCGAAGTCGGTCTGTGCGGGGTGGTCGCCGTGGCCGGGGCCGGGGGTGCTGCTCAGACCGCTTCGGCTGTCTCCGGCAGCTGTTCGGTGAGGAGATCGGTGAGCCTGGCGACATCGGGGATGTCCCCGAAGTCCCTGGCGGCGGTGTCGACGGTCTTGCGGAGCCGGGTGTTGACGCGCTCGGAGCGGATCTTCCTGGCGACGCGCAGGGCCTTCTCGGCCAGCACCGTGGACTGTTCGGGCTCGCGCTTGAGGAGGTGCACGGTGGCGAGACCGATCAGGTTGAGCGCGTAGGAGCGCTGGTGCTCGTCGTCGTCGCCGAAGAGCTGGACGGCCTTCTCCATCAGGGGCTCGGCGAGCGAGGCGTACGTGGGGCTGCGGCCCGCCACATAGGCGAGGTCCCGGTAGGAGTGGGAGTTCTCGCCGTTGAGCTCGGCCTCCGAGAAGAAGCGGATCCAGTCGGGCTCGGGCTCACCGTCGATGCCCACGTCGAGGAAGGTGTCCTCGGCCATCCGGACGGCTCGTTTGCACTTGCTGGGCTGGCCCATGTTGGCGTACGCGCGGGCCTCCATCGCATACAGCATGGCCTGGGTGCGCGGGGTGGCGCAGTCCCGGCTGCCGTACTGCGCGAGGTGGATCAGTTCGAGGGCGTCGTCGGGCCGTCCGAGGTGGATCATCTGACGGCTCATGCTGGACAGGATGTACGAGCCCAGCGGTTTGTCACCGGCCTCCTTGGAGGCGTGCAGCGCGAGGACGAAGTACTTCTGAGCGGTGGGCTGCAGGCCCACGTCGTAGCTCATCCAGCCCGCCAGCTCGGCCAGCTCGGCGGCGCACCGGAAGAGCCGCTTGGCGGTGGCCTCGGGCTGCGGTTCCTGGAGCAGGTCGGTGACCTCGTGGAGCTGTCCGACGACGGCCTTGCGGCGCAGCCCGCCGCCGCACTGCGCGTCCCACTGGCGGAACATCGCGGTGGTGGACTCCAGCAGATCGAGCTCCGGGCCGGAGAGCCTGGAGGGGCGGCGCGCCGCCGCCGGGTCCGGTTCGACGGGGCCGGCGGTGGCGACGGGGACCAGCCAGCGCTGCATGGGCTCGATGAGCGCGGGGCCGGCGGCCAGGGCGAGCGAGGAGCCGAGGAATCCCCGGCGGGCGAGCATCAGGTCGCTGCGGGAGAACTCGCTGAGCAGGGCGACGGTCTGCGGGCCCGCCCAGGGCAGGTCGACGCCGGACACGGACGGCGACTGGTGCGCGGAGCGCAGTCCGAGGTCCTCGATGGCGACGACGGAGCCGAAGCGCTCCGAGAAGAGCTCGGAGAGGATGCGCGGGATCGGCTCGCGCGGCTGCTCGCCGTCGAGCCAGCGCCGCACCCGGGAGGTGTCGGTGCTGATGTGGTGGGCGCCCATCTGCCGCGCGCGGCGGTTGACCTGGCGCGCCAGCTCGCCCTTCGACCAGCCGCTTCGCACGAACCATGAGCTCAATTGCCCGTTGGGGCGCTTGCCGGCATTCGAATCGCCTGCGCCGCTGCCACTCACTGGAACGCCCCCATCCCGCCGAATACCTGTCGCGCGAACCAATACCAGAATGCCCTGAGCGGATGCCGCCCATGCGGAGGTCGCGCACCATCGAACATGAAATCGGGTTGCCTCCGGCATACCCACGGGCGCACATACTTCCATGGTTCGTGTACCGACGGTAATCCTACGATCACCCCCCGGGCGAGGGCGATTGCAGAAACGCCACCATTCGCCACCCCTTCGAATGAACGCCACCACCGTCGGGCGCGATTCACTTGACACACGGCGATCCACAAGGGGCGCAGTGATGCCGAACAGGGCGCGCGAAGAATGGCGCACAACCCCGAATACCACCGGCGTACTCCGGATCGCCGACGGCGGCGGTGCATCACGACTCCGGTGCGCGTCGTAACCACCGGCGAGTCGGACCCGTTGGAGGGGGCATGGGCTTCACGATCGGCGGCATCCGCGAGATGCGCACCGGCTCACGGCGCCGCGGCCGTGCGGCCGAGTACACGGCAGTGGCCGAGTGCACGGGGCTGTGGGGCTGGGCCGTCGTGCCGGGTGCGCGGGCCGCGGCCGGACGCTGCTCCTGCGGACAGTCGTCCTGCCCCTCCCCCGGTGCCCATCCGCTGGACTTCGCCCCCGAGGTTCCCGCCGGCGCCACGCTCGACACGGCCGCCGACGCATGGGCCCGGACGCCGGGCGCCTCGATGCTGCTGCCGGTGGGGCGCACCTTCGACGTGCTCGATGTCGCCGAGGCGGCGGGGCGCCGGGCCCTGGTGCGGATGGAGCGGATGGGTCTGCCGCTCGGCCCGGTCGCGGTGACCCCGGGCGGGCGGGCGCAGTTCTTCGTGGCCCCGGGCGCCGCCGCCGAGCTTCCGCAGCTGCTGTACCGGATGGGCTGGGACGACGCGGGGCTGGACCTGCGGGCGCTGGGCCCGGGGTGCCACATCACCGCCCCACCGTCCGACGAGGGCGGCCTGGGCCCGGTCCGGTGGCTGCGCCCGCCGGAGCTGGACACGGCGACCGCGCCGCCGCAGGCCCGGCTGCTGCTGGGCACGCTGGCCTACAGCTGTCATCGCGCGCCGCTCTGCGGCTGAGCACTCCGGACACTCCCCGACGCCGAGGAGCCCGGCCGCTGCGGTGTCGCGCGGTCGGGCTCCTCGTGTACGGCGTACGGGGTCAGTCCCCGATCAGGGCGTCCACGAACGCCTCCGGCTCGAACGGGGCCAGGTCGTCCGGTCCCTCGCCGAGACCGACGAGCTTCACCGGCACGCCCAGCTCGCGCTGGACGGCGATGACGATGCCGCCCTTGGCGGTGCCGTCCAGCTTGGTGAGCACGATGCCGGTGATGTCCACGACCTCGGCGAACACCCGGGCCTGCACCAGACCGTTCTGCCCGGTCGTGGCGTCGAGGACGAGCAGCACCTCGTCGAGCGGTCCGTGCTTCTCGACGACCCGCTTGACCTTGCCGA
Source organism: Streptomyces sp. NPDC127117 (assembly GCF_042677325.1). Taxonomy (NCBI): domain Bacteria; kingdom Bacillati; phylum Actinomycetota; class Actinomycetes; order Kitasatosporales; family Streptomycetaceae; genus Streptomyces; species Streptomyces sp. NPDC127117. The sequence continues at coordinate 111,133 of NZ_JBHXTM010000010.1, read as the reverse complement.
GCTCGTCCATCAGCCCGGTCTTCGTGTGCAGCCGTCCGGCGGTGTCGATGAGGACCACATCGGCGCCCTCGGCGATGCCCTCCTTCACCGCGTCGAAGGCGATCGAGGCGGGGTCGCCGCCCTCGGGGCCGCGCACGGTGCGGGCGCCGACGCGCTCGCCCCAGGTCTGGAGCTGGTCGGCGGCGGCCGCCCGGAAGGTGTCGGCCGCGCCGAGCACGACGCTGCGGCCGTCGGCGACGAGCACCCGGGCCAGCTTGCCGGTGGTGGTGGTCTTGCCGGTTCCGTTGACGCCGACGACCATCACGACGCCGGGGGTGTCGAGGCCGCTCTCCGTCTTGACCGCGCGGTCGAAGTCGGTGCCGAGCAGGTTGAGGAGCTCTTCGCGCAGCAGCGCGCGCAGCTCCTCGGGGGTACGGGTGCCGAGCACGCGGACGCGCTCGCGGAGCCGCTCCACCAGTTCCTGGGTGGGCGCGACGCCGACATCGGCGGTGAGGAGGGTGTCCTCGATCTCCTCCCAGGTGTCCTCGTCGAGGTTGTCGCGGGACAGGAGCGTGAGCAGCCCCTTGCCGAGGGAGTTCTGCGAGCGGGCGAGCCGGGCGCGCAGCCGTACCAGCCGGCCGGCGGTGGGCTCGGGCACTTCGAGGGCGGGGGCGGCGGGCGCCTCCGGCTCGACGGCCTCGGGGGCCTCCTCGGCGGGAGCCTCGGGAGGGCCGACCTCCTCGATGGTGCGGCGCGGTTCCTCGCGCGGCGTCTCGGCTTCCTCGCCGACATGGGGCTCGGCGGGAGGAGTGATGGTCGGCGTGCTCGACGGTGCCGGGGGCAGCTGCTTCTTCTTGCGGCTGCTGACCACGAGCCCGCTGATCACGCCGACCGCGACCAGGGCGATGACTACAGCAAGGATGACGAATTCCATAACCCACCCAGTATCAGTCACGTCCGCCCGACGGGGCCGCCCCGAAGGATCCGCCGAGTTTCCCCTCAGCCGTTATGCACCTTTTGGCGGTAAAGGTACGATCCTGCCTGTGGAGACCCGCGGCCTGGAGCCCGTCCCCGACAACGAACGCACCGGCCGGGTCCGGACCCTCTTCCCCACCTGGGTCGGCGCGAACCTGACCGTGCTCCTGCTCACCGTCGGCGCCGGCCTCATCGTCTTCAACGGGCTCAATCTCTGGCAGGTGCTCGCGGTCGCGCTCACGGCCTCGGTGATCGGCTTCGGGCTGGTCGGCCTGGTCTCGATCGCGGGCAGACGGGGCGGGGCCCCCGGCATGGCGCTCTCGCGGGCCGTCTTCGGCCAGCGCGGCAATCTGCTGCCCGGCGCCCTGACCTGGGTCGCCCGCTGGGGCTGGGAGACCGTGAACGCGGTCACCGGCACCTACGCGGTGCTCGCCGTGCTGGATCTGCTCTTCGGCGTCACGGGCAGCCACCGGCTGACCCTGGTGACCCTGCTCGCCTTCGTGGGATGCAGCTGCCTGGTGTCGGGGCTGGGTCTGGGTGCGCTGCGGGTGTGCTGCACCTGGTCGGCGTATCTCTTCGGCGGCGTCAGTGTGCTCGTGCTGGTCCGTCTGGTCGGCTCGACCGACTGGCGGGACGCGCTGGGCAGGCCCGCCGGACCGGTGACGATGATGGTCGCCGGGGTCGGCACCCTGGCGGCCGGCGGGCTCAGCTGGGCCCCGTCCGGCCCCGACTTCGCCCGCTATCTGCCGCACACGGCGTCCGGCCGGGCGATGATCGGGGCAACCGTGGGCGGCGCCGGGATCGTGTACGTACCGATGGTGCTGATGGGAGCCGTGATGGCGGTCGCCGCACCGGGTCTGGCCGTCACCCGCGACCCGATCGCGTTCATCGGCCCGCTGCTGCCCGGCTGGCTCTCGGTGCCGTATCTGCTGTTCGCCGTGGTCGGCATGGTGCTGATCAACTCGATGTCGCTGTATTCGGCCGGATTCACCGCGCAGACGCTGGGATTCAGGATTCCGCGCACCTGGGCGGTCGGCGTGAACGCCGCCATCAGCCTGTTCCTGGGCGCGACCCTGATGCTCACGGCCGCGGGCTTCCTGGATTCCTTCGTCTCGTTCCTGACGCTGCTCGCCGTGACGTTCTCCGCGTGGATCGGGGTCTTCGCCGTGGATCTGCTGCGGGGCCGCACGTACGATCCGGCGGCGCTCCTGGACACCACGCCGACCAGCGCCTACTGGTACACCGCGGGCTTCGCCGTACCGGCCGTGGCCGCGTGGGCCGCGGGGCTGGCGACGGGTCTCCTCTTCACCGGAGTGCAGTGGTTCGACGGGCCGCTCGCCGCCACCTGGATCGGGCGCCAGGGGCTGGGCTGGGCGGCCACGATCACCGTCTCCGCCACTCTGTACGCGGTCCTGCCGCGTTCCGCCGGACGGGCCGGGGGCGAGCGCGACGGGCCCGGCGACGACACACCCCTACACTTCTGACGCTACGTCAGTTACTGTCCCGCCTCGCCGCGCCCGCCGACGATGGGGACAAGTCTCATGGCCTTCACAGTGGTCCGGTTCAACCTGGTCGATCCCGATGCCACCCCCGAGTCGCTCTCGGCCCGCTACCGCGCCGCGCTGGAGATGGCCGCGTACGCCGACGAGCACGCCGTCGACACCGTGCAGACCGAGGAGCACCACGGCGCCGCCAACTCCTGGCTGCCCTCGCCCTTCGTCTTCGCCGGCTCGGTCTTCGGTGCCACCCGCCGGATCGCGGTCACCGTCTCGGCGATCATCGGCCCGCTGCACGACCCGCTGCGGCTGGCCGAGGACATCGCGGTCCTCGACCTGCTGAGCGCCGGCCGGCTGGTCACGGTGGCGGGGATCGGCTACCGGCCCGAGGAGTACGAACAGGCGGGGGTCGAATGGGGCAGGCGCGGCAGGCTCCAGGACGAGCTGCTGGAGACGCTGCTGCTGGCCTGGACCGGGGAGCCGTTCCCCTACCGGGGCCGTACGGTCAGGGTCACGCCTCGCCCGTACACCCAGCCGCATCCGATGCTGCTGGTGGGCGGCAGCTCGCGGGCGGCGGCCCGGCGGGCGGCCCGGCTCGGGCTGCCGTTCTTCCCGAGCGCGCATCTGCCTCAGATCGAGGCGTACTACCAGGAGCTGCGCGCCGAGTTCGGGACGGACGGCTTCTGCATGATGCCCGCCGCCGAGACACCGCTGCTGCATGTGTCCGAGGACCCGGACCGGACCTGGGCCGAGTACGGCGAGCACTTCCTGCACGAGGCACGTACGTACGCCTCCTGGCAGTCCAAGGACATCCGCTCCGCAGTGCGTTCGGCGGCGACGACGGTGACGGAGCTGCGGGCCGAGGGGGTCTACCGGGTCGTCACGCCCGACGAGTGCGCCGCGTCGGCCGCGGAGCTGGACAGCCTGGTGCTGCATCCGTTGTGCGGCGGGATGCCGGTCGAGGAGGGGTGGCGCAGTCTGCGGCTGTTCTGCGACGCGATCGCACGCTGACCCCTGGCAGCAGGGACGCGGGGGTCAGCCCATCTCCTCCAGCGCCTTGCCCTTGGTCTCCTTCACGAACTTGAGCACGAAGGGGATCGAGAGCGTGGCGAAGCAGGCGTAGATGATGTACGTGCCCGACAGGTTCCAGTCGGACAGGCTCGGGAAGCTCGCGGTGATCGCCCAGTTGGCGATCCACTGCGCGGACGCGGCGACGCCGAGCGCGGCGGCGCGGATCCTGTTGGGGAACATCTCGCCGAGGAAGACCCAGACGACGACGCCCCACGACAGGGCGAAGAAGAGCACGAACACATGGGCCGCGATCAGCGCCACCGCGCCCTGGGGACTGGGCAGTTTGCCGTCGACCAGGTCGGCGGAGAAGGCCCAGGCCTCGAAGGCGAGGGCGATGGCCATGCCGGTCGAGCCCGCCAGGGCGAGCGGCCTGCGGCCCACCCGGTCCACCAGCACCATCGCGATGACCGTACCGATGATGTTGATGATGGAGGTGGTGAACGAGTAGAAGAACGAGTCGGTCGGGTCGATGCCGACGGACTGCCAGAGCGTCGCCGAGTAGTAGAACGCCACGTTGATGCCGACGAGTTGCTGGAAGACCGACAGGCCGATGCCGACCCAGACGATCGGCAGGAAGCCGAAGCGGCTGCCGAGCAGGTCCTTGAAGGTGGACTTGTGCTCGCGGTGCATGGCGGTCTCGATCTCGGTCACCCTGGCGTCGAGGTCGACGTTCCTGCCCTCGACCTCCTCCAGGATCTTGCGGGCCCGCTCCTTCTTGCCGATCGAGATCAGGAACCGGGGCGACTCGGGGATCGCGAGGGACAGCAGCCCGTACAGGACGGCCGGGACGACCATGACGCCGAGCATCCACTGCCAGGCCTCCAGCCCGCCGATCCTGCCCCGCTGGTCACCGTCGGCGAGCTGCAGAATGCCGTAGTTGACCAGCTGGGAGATGGCGATGCCGACGACGATCGCCGCCTGCTGGAAGGAGCCGAGCCGGCCCCGGTAGGCGGGCGGCGAGACCTCCGCGATGTACGCCGGGCCGATCACCGAGGCCATGCCGATGGCGAAGCCGCCGATGATGCGCCACATCGCCAGGTCCCAGAGGGCGAACGGGAGCGCGGAGCCGACGGCGCTGATGGTGAAGAGCACGGAGGCGATCTGCATGCACCGGATCCGGCCGATGCGGTCGGCGATGCGCCCCGCGGTGGCCGCACCGATCGCGCAGCCGATCAGGGCGATGGCGATGACCTGGGCGAGCGTTCCCGAGCCGATGTCGTAACGGCTGCGGATCGCCTCGACGGCGCCGTTGATGACGGAGCTGTCGTAGCCGAACAGGAAGCCGCCCATCGCGGCGGCCGCGGTGATGAAGATGACATGGCCGAGGTGGTCCGGATGGGCCGCTCGGGCTCCGGACGCCGGTCCCTGCGAGGTGCTGGTCACATGAACTCCTGATGCCTGGCCGCGTCGTCAGGTGTGGGGACGGACCCTTCCAAGTGGCACACAACTTCCCGGCCGCCACCACTTGAGGTCCTCAAGCACGGCCCGCCGTGCGGGCGGGGCCGGACAGGGGCTCAGCGCAGGCGCTGGCTGATGACCTTGGAGACCCCGTCGCCCTGCATCGAGACGCCGTACAGCGCGTCGGCGACCTCCATCGTCCGCTTCTGGTGCGTGATCACGATGAGCTGCGAGCTCTCCTGGAGCTCCTCCATGATCCGGATCAGCCGCTGGAGATTGGTGTCGTCGAGCGCCGCCTCGACCTCGTCCATCACATAGAACGGGCTCGGCCGGGCCTTGAAGATGGAGACCAGCAACGCCACCGCCGTGAGCGAGCGTTCGCCGCCGGACAGCAGCGAGAGCCGCTTGACCTTCTTGCCGGGCGGCCTCGCCTCGACGTCCACACCGGTGGCGAGCATGTTGTCCGGGTCGGTCAGGATGAGCCGGCCATCGCCGCCCGGGAAGAGCCGCGAGAAGACGCCCTCGAACTCGCGGGCCGTGTCCCGGTACGCCTCCGTGAACACCTGCTCGACCCGCTCGTCGACCTCCTTGATGACCTGTATCAGATCGGCCCGGGTCTTCTTCAGGTCTTCGAGCTGCTCGGAGAGGAACTTGTGCCGCTCCTCCAGCGCCGAGAACTCCTCCAGGGCGAGCGGATTCACCTTCCCGAGTTGCTGATACGCCCGTTCGGCCGACTTGAGCCGCTTCTCCTGCTCGGCCCTGACGAACGGCTTCGGCCGGTTGCGCGGATGCTCCGGGTCCTGCGGCAGCTCCTCCCCCTCGGCGGCGGGTGACGGCGGTACGAGCTGGTCGGGGCCGTACTCGGCGGCCAGCCCGGCCGGCTCGACGCCCAGCTCCTCCAGCGCCTTCGCCTCCAGTTGCTCTATCCGCAGCCGCTTCTCGGCGCCGAGGACCTCGCCCCGGTGTACGGAGTCGGTGAGCTTGTCCAGCTCGCCCTTGAGGTCGCGGCCCCGGCCGCGCTCGGCCGCCAGCTCCCGCTCCCGCTCCGCCTTGGCCGCCTCGGCCACGGCCCGCTCCTGCTCGGCCCGTACGACGGACACCTCGACGTGCGCGAGCAGCTGACGGGCACCGGACTCGACGGCGGAGGCCACCGCCGCCTCGTGCCGCAGCCGGGCCCGGCGCCGCTCGGCGCGGGCACGGGCCTCCCGCTCGGCGCGGGCGCCCCGGTCGAGGGAGTCGGCGCGGCCGGCCAGCGCCTTGACCCGCTCCTCGTGGGTACGTGCCTGGAGCCGGGCCTCCATCTCGGTCTGCCGGGCATTGGCACCGTCGGCGGCGAGCCGGTCCCGTACGGAGGTGTCCGGCTCCTCCTCGACCGGCATCTCCTCGGCGACGAGCAGCCGCTCGGCCAGCTCCTCGGCCTCCTCCGTCGCCCGCTCCAGCGCCTCCTGTGCGCGGGCGGCCGACGCCGTCATCCGCTCGGCCTCGCCCGCCGCGCCACGGGCCTGACCGGCCAGCCGCCCCAGCTGCTGGGACACCCCGGACTTCTCCCGCTCGGCGGCCCGGCGCCGCTCGCCCAGCTCCTCGACCAGCGCGGCACCGGCCCGGCGCCGCTCCCCCTCGATCCGCTGCGCCTCGGTGAGTTCGGCGCACCGCACGGCCAGTTCCTCCAGCTGGGCCGCGGCCTCGTCGACGGAGGCCTGGACTTCGAGGAGGCTCGGCGCCCCGGCGGAACCGCCGTGCGCGAAGTGCGCCGAGAGGATGTCCCCCACGGCCGTCACGGCCGTCAGTTCCGGGTGTACGGCGACGAGGTCCTCGGCGTCCTCCAGGGTGCCGACCACCACCATGTCCCGCACCAGCCTGCGCACGGCGCCCATCAGTTCGACGGGCCCGCGGACGAGGTCGGCCACGGCGGGCGCCCCGCCCAAGGCAACGGCCGCGCCCTGAGCGCCCACGAGCGCCGCGCCCACCTCACCGCGCCCCTGCGCCTGCCCCGGCACATGCACAACAGCCGCATCCACAACAGCCGCATCGGCGTCACCGGCGCTACCGGGATCCCCCGCACCACCAGCACCACCGGAGTCAACAGCCCCACCAGCACCACCGTCAGGGGCACCCCCCTGATCGGGGACTCCGGCGCGCACCCCGCCCAGCAGCAGCGCGGCCCGCCCCGCGTCCTGCTTGCGCAGCAGCCGGATCGCCTCCGCCGCCGTGGCCGGGTCCGTCACCGCGACCGCGTCCGCCGCCGCGCCCAGTGCCGCCGCCACCGCCACCTCGTGCCCCGGCGCCACCGTCAGGAGCTCCGCCGCCGGACCGAGCAGCCCCGACAGCCGGTCCTGCGCTCCGAGCAGCGCGCCCGTGCCGTCCTTGCGGCGCAGACCGAGGGCCAGCGCCTCGTGGCGGGCCGCCACCGCCGCCCGCTTCCGTTCCGCGGCGGTGGCCGCCTCCCGGGCCGCGGAGTGCGCCGCCTCCGCCTCGGCGAGTGCCCGCTTGGCGGCATCGTGCTGCTCACCGAGCTCCTGATCACCGGCGTCCAGGCCCTCCACCTCGGCCTTGAGCTGCTCGTACTCCTCCTGGGCGGCGACCGCCCGCTCCTGCGCCTCGTCCCGGGAGGCGGCCAGCCGGTCGATCTCGGCCTGGGCCGAACCGGCACGGCTACGAGCCGCGTTGACCTGGCCGTTCAGCCGGGCAAGCCCCTCGCGGCGGTCCGCGATGGCACGGGCGGCGTCCTTGAGCCTGCGCTCCTCGGCCGCCAACTCCCGTTCCAGTTCGGCACGGTGGGCCGCGGTGTCCTCCAGCGCGTGTTCCGCCGCCTCCAGCGCGGCCGTCAGCTCCGCCTCCTGCTCGCGGATCCGGGCCGCCTCGCGCTCCATGTCCTCCGGGTCGCGCCCGCGCCGCTCCTCCTCCGGAGGGGCGGAGGCGCTCTTCACCCGGGCGCCGGCCAGCGAGATCGTGCCGCGCACCCGCTCGGCCAGCTGGGACAGCTCGTACCAGGTCTGCTGGGCCCGCTGGAGCCGCGGCGTCAGCCGCCGTACCTCGTCCTCCAGCTCCGCCTCGCGTGCCAGGGCCGCCTTGAGTTCCGCCTCCGCGGCCTCCCGGCGCTGCTTGAGCGCCGCCTCGTCGGCGATCTCGCTGCGCAGCGCCGTGCGCAGCCGCACCAGGTCGTCGGCGAGCAGCCGCAGTTTGGCATCGCGCAGATCGGCCTGGATCACGGCGGCCCGGCGCGCCACGGCGGCCTGCCGGCCGAGCGGTTTCAGCTGCCGCCGAAGCTCGTCGGTGAGGTCCTGGACGCGGGCGAGGTTGGCGCCCATCGCGTCCAGCTTCCGCAGCGCCTTCTCCTTGCGCTTGCGGTGCTTGAGCACACCCGCGGCTTCCTCGATGAAGGCGCGACGGCCCATCGGATCGGCGTGGAGCACGGAGTCCAGCTGTCCCTGACCGACGATGACATGCATCTCTCGGCCGATACCGGAGTCCGAGAGGAGTTCCTGGATGTCCAGGAGCCGGCAGGTGTCGCCATTGATCTGGTACTCGCTGCCGCCATTGCGGAACATGATCCGAGTGATCGTCACTTCGGCGTACTCGATGGGCAGTGCGCCGTCGGAATTGTCGATGGTCAGCGACACTTCGGCCCTGCCGAGCGGCGGCCGCCCGGTGGTGCCGGCGAAGATCACGTCTTCCATCTTGCCGCCGCGCAGGGATTTGGCGCCCTGTTCCCCCATGACCCAGGAGAGCGCGTCCACCACATTGGACTTGCCGGACCCATTGGGGCCGACGACGCATGTGATGCCGGGTTCGAACCGCAGCGTCGTGGCGGAGGCGAACGATTTGAAACCACGCAGGGTCAGGGCCTTGAGGTGCACGCCGCCGGACTCTACCTTTCGCTCTCGGTTTCGCTGATGAAGGTGCAGGGCACATCAGACGGTAAGGGAAGGGGTGTATGCCGGGGGCGGGTCCTGCGCAGCTTCCGAGCGGAAAAGGATCCGGAAGATCCGGGGGATCCGAACGGGAAAAGAAAGAAGGGACGCCGAAGCGCCCCTTGGTAAATCTTGTGCGGTGTTACGCCTGAGCGGTGATACCCGCGTGTTGCTGGTGCAGCTGCGCATGACGGATCAAGGACATGTCACGAAGGTGACAGATCAAGAGCAGTGATCTTCAATGATCCGGCGACGATCCGGGTGATGATCTCGGACGGCTGACGCGTACGGCCCGACCGGCCCCTGGGGGCCATCGGTCAGGTCAGCGCCGGCTCCGCCTGAGGTACGTCGATGTCGATGCTGTCGAGCAGCGACTCTTGGTGCTGGGCGGCGGCGTTCAGCGCGTCGTTCTCGTCCTGGATCCGTACGAGCTCGGATTCCAGGTCCTGGACGCGCTGCTGGAGCCGTCGCATCTCGGCGAGGAGTCGCGGGTCGGAACCGCCGACGTAACCGAGAAGCGCCTTTGCCATGATGGATGGTCCTCCACACTGAGTGACCGACCGATGCGGTGTGGGTCGTGAGGGAATCGCACCCGCGGTGCTCGGCAGTGCTCTGTAGTCACTGCTGTTCTGCTGCCAAACAGCTCTGCCAAACAGCTAAGGTGCGCGGGGATTTCAGCGTCTCACCAAAAAGTTTGACGGTCAACACGATCACGCCCTGTAGAGGCGGGCAGCCCGGGGGCGCGCGGCTCGACGATCATGCGGCGCGACTCTCCTGCGGGGCCCTGCGGGGCGTGGAGATCATCCTTACTGCCGCAGCCTGGCACGGTAACCGAATCTTGGCAACCACCCGGACATTCCGCAGGTCATTTCATGTGTACGCAGATGAGCACCCCGCCCGGTAACCCCTCGCCGCGCTTCGAACACGGTCCGAACACGGCCCGCTGCGCACCCCCGGAACGGACCCGGATCAGCGGATCGCGAAGCCCTCGTATCCGCCGCGCGGGGTGTCCCATATCTCAGTGACTCCGTCCACACGTCCGGGTGTGTCGTCCGAGCGCAGCCAGTCCAGCAGGCGGTGGCAATTCTCACGCCGCCCCTCGGCCACGACCTGCACCCGGCCGTCGTCGAGATTCAGGGCGAAGCCGGTGAGACCGCCGATCTCCAGGGCATTCGCCCTGGTGAACCAGCGGAACCCCACCCGCTGCACTCGGCCGCGTACCCATGCGGTGAGTCGTACATCTTCGTTCATGCCCGAACGCTAACCGCCCGATTGCTCTCGGGGCACTTCCCGCCGTGGGGCCATGGCGTACAGTCCCGACGCAATGGACTCACTCGAACGGGTGAGACGTGTTGACGCCGGAAGCGGCGTCCAGACCGTCGGAAGGGCTCAGCAGATGGGACGCCATCGACGCTCCGCCACAACTGCCATTGCCGAGGAACACGCGGCGGGAGGTGCGGGACGCAGCGGGGGCGGGCACCGCCGGAAGCGGTCCGCGGCTCCGGTCCGTACCGGACTCGTCGGTGTCTCCGCGGCCCTCGCCGTGGGCGCCGCGGCGGTGGCCTCCGGCCTGCTGCCGGGCGGCGACACCTACACCTTGGGCGGTGGCGGCTCCGAGCGGGTGCGCACCGAGGGTTCCCCGGATCTGCTGGGCCAGGGCGGCTCCTCCACCGCGCCGGCCGACCGCGGCACCGCGTCCGACCCGGCCGGCCGCGGCACCGGTCGCGCCGAGGGCCCGACCAGGACCCAGTCCCCCTCCGGATCCCCCTCTTCCTCTTCCTCCTCGAAGGCGTCCGGGCCGGCCGGGCGGACGAAGCCGTCCCGGTCCGCTTCGTCGAAGGCCCCTTCGGCCGACACCGCGAAGAGCAGCGCCCCCGCCGCCGAGAAGTCGTCGGCCGCGCCGAGGACCTCCGCTCCCGCGACCCGGAGCGCGTCGGCGCCGGCCGACTCCTCCGTCCGGTCCGCGGTGCTCGCCCTGGTCAACCAGGAGCGCGCGAAGGTCGGCTGCAGCCCGCTGACCGCCAGCTCCTCGCTCGCCTCGCTCGCCCAGGACTTCAGCGCGGACATGGCCGCCCGCGGCTTCTTCGACCACACCGACCCCGACGGCCGGAGCCCGTGGGACCGCGCCGCCAAGGCCGGCGTACAGGGCCTCGCCGCCGAGAACATAGCCCGCGGCCAGGCGAGCGCACAGGCTGTGATGGATTCCTGGATGAACAGCGACGGCCACCGGGCGAACATCCTCAACTGCGACTACAAGACACTCGGCATCGGCGTGCACTACGGCTCCGGCGGCCCCTGGTGGACCCAGGACTTCGGCTTCTGACCGTCGGCCGCCAGCGCTCACCCGGGGATAGCGCACTCCGGCGGTGAGCGCTGTGCGGGCGTACGCTGCTCCGTATGGACGAGAACACCCGTCTGGACGCGCTCGCCTTCGACGTGTTCTCCAGACAGTGCCCCTCGCGCTCCACGCTGGAGCACGTCACCGGGCGCTGGGGCAGCCTGACGCTGGGAGCGCTGTACGAAGGCGGCTTCCGGTTCAACGAACTCCGTCGCCGGGTCGACGGGGTCAGCGAGAAGATGCTCTCCCAGACGCTCCACGCCCTGGAGCGGGACGGCCTGGTGCACCGCGAGGCCCAGCCGACCAATCCGCCGCGCGTCGACTACGAGCTGACACCCCTGGGCCGGCAGGTGGCCGAGCGGCTGCTGGCGCTGATCGAGCTCGTCGAGGGCCGGATGCCCGAGGTGCTCACCGCCCGTGCCGACTACGACGAGGCGCACCCCGCCCGTCAGGCGGTCGCGCGCGGCAGCCGCTGACAGCGCGGGCAGAAGTAGCTGGAGCGGTTCATCCAGGGGCGGCGGCGCATCGGGGTGCCGCAGCGGTGGCAGGGCTCGTCCTCGCGGCCGTAGGCGTCGAGCGAGCGGTCGAAGTAGCCGGACTCGCCGTTCACATTGACGTAGAGGCTGTCGAAGCTGGTGCCGCCCTGGTCGAGCGCCGCGGACATCACGTCGCGGACATGGCCGAGCAGCTCGGCGGACTTGGGGCGGGTGAGGGTCGCGGTCGGCCGGTCGTAGTGCAGCCTGCTGCGCCAGAGCGCCTCGTCCGCGTAGATGTTGCCGACCCCGCTGATCAGCGACTGGTCGAGCAGGGCACGTTTGACGGTCGTGCGGCGCAGTCGCAGGGCCGCGTGGAAGGCGGCGTCGTCGAACGCCGGGTCCAGCGGGTCGCGGGCGATGTGCGCGATGGTGTCGGGCAGCCCTTCCGGGGTGTTCTCGTGGAGCGAGAGCCCGCCGAAGGTCCGCTGGTCGACGAAGCGGAGCTCGGTGCCGAGGGAGTCGTCGAAGCGGATCCGGATGCGCAGGTGCTTCTCGTCCGGTGCGTCCTGCGGCTGTACGAGCAGCTGACCGCTCATCCCGAGATGGCCGAGGAGCGAGCTGGACGCGTCGTCCAGCGGCACCCAGAGGTACTTGCCGCGGCGCATCGCCGTTCCGAAGCGGACGCCGCCCAGCCGGGCCGCGAAGTCCACACCACCGGCGAGATGGCGGCGGACCGCGCGCGGGTGCAGCACCTCCACATCGCCGACGGTGCGGCCGGTGACCCAGCGTTCGAGGCCACGCCGTACGACTTCGACCTCGGGCAGCTCGGGCACGGTGTCGCTCCTGAAGGGATGCTCTGGAAATAACAATACGGTTCTGGACAGGAAGAACCCCCCGGTGCACAAGGCACCGGGGGGTTCCGGGGGTCAGGCCGGAGCCGCGTCCGTGGACGGTGCCGGGCCGGTCGGGGTGTCGGCGGCCCCGCCGTCGGCAGCGGCCTTCGCCGCAGCCGCCCGTTCCTCCGCGGCGGCGCTGATCTCGCGCCAGGCGGACTCCGCCGCCTGCTGCTCCGCTTCCTTCTTGCTACGGCCGGTGCCGGTGCCGTACGAGACACCACCGACGCGAGCAGCAGCAGTAAAGGTCTTCTCGTGGTCCGGGCCGGTCTCCGTGACGATGTACTCGGGGACTCCGAGGCTCTCGCCGGCGGTGAGCTCCTGGAGACTGGTCTTCCAGTCCAGGCCGGCACCGAGGTTGGAGGACCTGTCGATCAGCGGGTCGAAGAGCCGGTGGACCAGCTCCGAGGCCGCGCTGAGGCCCTGGTCGAGATAGACCGCGCCGATCACCGCTTCAAGCGTGTCGGCGAGGATGGACGCCTTGTCCCTGCCGCCCGTGCCCTCTTCACCGCGGCCGAGCCGGATGAAGGAGCCGAGTTCGAGGCCGCGGCCCACTTCCGCAAGCGCACGAGAGTTGACCACCGCGGCCCGCAACTTGGCCAGCTGGCCTTCGGGCAGGTCGGGGTGGGTGCGGTACAGCGTGTCCGTGACCACCAGGCCGAGCACCGAATCCCCGAGGAATTCAAGCCGCTCGTTGGTGGGCAGACCGCCGTTCTCGTATGCGTACGAACGGTGGGTCAGCGCACGCACCAGAAGGGCGGTCTCGAGTTGATACCCGAGCCGCCCTTCCAGAAGCGTGTGGGACGAGGCTGTGTTGACGTTGTCTGCCTTCTTCTTGGCGTTGGACAACTCAGACATCGGGCCTCTCACCAGCCGCTCAGACCTCGAGGACCTGGCGCTTGTTGTACGTGCCGCAGCTGGGGCACGCGATGTGCTGCAGCTTCGGCTCCTGGCAACGCTCGCACGAAACCAGGGTGGGGACCGCAGCCTTCCACTGCGACCGGCGGTGGCGCGTGTTGCTGCGCGACATCTTCCGCTTCGGAACAGCCACGGCTACTTCTCCTGCTTCTCGTCGACGCCCGCTTCGGCGCCGCCCATGTTGTCCTTCTCGCCGTCCTGAACGGTGTCGGCGAGTCCTTGCAATGCCGCCCAACGGATGTCGACGGCATCATGGTGGTGACCGGGGTTCTCGTCCAGCCTGATTCCGCATTCGGAACACAGACCGGCACAGGACTCCCGGCACACCGGCTGCATCGGCAGTGCGAGCACCACCGCATCACGCAGCACTGGTTCGAGGTCGAACAGGCCGTCCTCGATGAAGAGCCTGTCCTCGTCGTCCTCGGCGTCGTCGGCCGGCTCCGCCTTGCTGCTGCGGCCCCGGTCATCGGCGTCAGGGTACGAGAACATCTCCTGGAAGTCCGCCGCGACCTCTTGGCGCAGCGGCTCCAGACACCTTACGCACTCCCCCTCGGCCGACGCACGGGCGGTGCCTGTGACAAGCACCCCTTCCATGACCGACTCAAGGCGGAGGTCCAGCTCCACGGGTGCGCCTTCCGGCACACCGATGACCCCTTCGATGCCGAGGACCGACGGCGGACCGGGTGCGTCCACCGAGCGGGAGAGCCGCTGGAGGGCACCGGGACGCCGGCCCAGCTCGTGCGTGTCGAACACGAGGGGGTTTCGGTGGTCGAGGTGGCCGTTCAGGGCTTTTCCTGCTTTCGAGATCATGTGCAACGCACATCGTGGGGAGGGCCGCCCGGATTCGGAGTCGAAACGGGCAGCCGGGATCGCGGACATACGCGCGACCGAAGAGCCAGGATACTGGACGCGCCGCCCAGCTCCCAATCCGGGCCGTCGGGGCCCTCCGGCGCGGGCTCCGGCGCCGGAGCCCGTCCGGTCAGCGCTCCTGTTCGTACCGGCGGAGCTGGTCCAGGTCGATCATGCTGGTGTCGAACAGGCTGGTCTCGTCGAGGGCGCTCTCGCCCTGCGGCTGGAGCGCCTGCTGGGGCTGCACGGGCTGCTGCTGCCAGTTGTCGTACCCCTGGACGGGTACCTGGGCCTGGGACTGGTCGTAGCCCTGCTGCTGATAGGCCGCGGCGTACGGGTCCGGCTGCTGCTGGTACCCGTAGACGTCCTGCTGCGGCTGCTCCTGGTAGGCGTAGGTCTCCGCGTAGCCCGGCTGGGCCTGGGCGGGGAAGTGCGGCTGGGCCTGCTGCTGCACCGGCTGCGGCGCCGGGGTGGCGAGCTCGGCGAGGCCGGCCCAGTGGTCCTCGTCGCTCATGTGCGCCTGGTTGCCCGCCGCGTCCTGGGCGGCCACGTGCGCGCCGAGCTCGTCGGTGGCGACCCGGCCGTGCAGCTTCTGCCGGCCGCGGCCGACCGCCTCCAGGGTCTTGGCGAGCACCGCCTCGAAGGCGCCGAGCTTGGTGTCCACGTACTCGTCCGCCCGGCGCTGGAGCGTGGCCGGGTCGGTGCTGCGCTCGGGGGCCTCGGCGAAGTCCGGGTCCTCGTAGCCCTGCTCGTCGAACGGCCGGCCGCGGCCGAGGAGCTTCTCGCGGCCGCGGTCGACGGAGCCGATGGTCTTGGTGAGGACGACCTCGAAGTTGGCGAGCTTGCTGTCGACGTACTCGTCGGCCTCGCCGCGGACCTCGGCGGCCTCCCGGCGGGCCTCGTCGAGGATGCGGTCGGCCTCACTGCGGGACTGCCTGGCGATCTCGGTGTCGGAGATCAGCGAGGTGCGTTCGGCGCGGGCGGCACCGATGATCCGCTCGGCCTCCTGGCGGGCCCTCTCGGCCAGCTGCTCCTGGCCGCCGATGAGCTCCTGGGCGTGGGCGAGCGAGCCGGGCAGGGCCTCGCGCACCTCTTCGAGCATCGCGAGCAGCTCGGCGCGGTTGACCACGCACGAAGCCGACATGGGCATCGACCGGGCGCTCCCGACCGCTTCGACGATCTCGTCGAGCTTCTTCTGCACGTCCACCGTGTGCTCGCCACTCTCTACAGCCGATTGGAGACGGACGGGACGACTGTACGGCCAGTCGGCGCCCGTCCGACACCTGGTGACGAACCGTCAGCGGCTCAGCGCTGAGCGAGACGCTCGGTAAGGGCCTCGTGGACCAGTGGGGGGAGCAGATGGGAGACGTCTCCGCCCCAGGTCGCGACCTCCTTGACCAGGGAGGACGACAGGAAACTATAGGTGGGATTGGTCGGCACGAAGAGCGTCTCGACGCCGGACAGGCCGTTGTTCATCTGGGCCATCTGGAGCTCGTAGTCGAAGTCGCTGACGGCCCGCAGGCCCTTCACGATCGCCGGGATGTCGCGCTGCTTGCAGAAGTCGACCAGGAGGCCGTGGAAGGACTCCACCTGGACGTTGCCGAAGTCCGTGGTGACCTGGCGGATCAGGTCGATCCGCTCGTCGACCGTGAACAGGCCCTTCTTGGACTGGTTGATCATCACCGCGACGTGTACGACGTCGTACAGCTTCGAGGCGCGGCCAATGATGTCGAGGTGTCCATTGGTGATGGGGTCGAATGACCCCGGACAGACGGCGCGGCGCAACTTGATTCCCTCGCTCTCCGGTCCGGTCATCGTGCGTCTTCGCACGTAGAGGCGGCGCGACCGTACCAAAGCGTTCCTTCGCCGTAGCGACGGGCCCGCAACGGTTCGAATCCCTCCGGCCAGCCGAATTCTCCGCCTCTGGTGCTGCGTTCCACGGTGACGAGAGCATCGTCCGTGAGCCAGCCCTGGGCACGGAGTGTGAGCAGTATCTCGGCAAGATCGTCGTCGGTGACGGCGTACGGCGGGTCCAGGAACACCACGTCGTAGGGGTCTTCCGGTGCCGGTCCCGTCACGATCTGTTCGGCTTTGCCGGTACGGACCTCGGCGCCGGGCAGTCCGAGGGTGCGGACGTTGTCCCGGACGGTGCGGACGGCCTTGGGGTCGGCCTCGACGAGCAGGGCGTGCACCGCGCCCCGGGAGAGCGCCTCCAGGCCGACGGCCCCGGAGCCCGCGTACAGGTCGGCGATACGGATGCCCTCCAGGCTGCCGAGGAGCGCTTCCCAGGTGGAGAAGAGGCCCTCGCGCGCACGGTCGGAGGTGGGGCGGGTGCCGGTGCCGGGCGGAACGGCCAGGCGGCGTCCGCCGGCCGAGCCGGCGATCACGCGGGTCATGGGTGTCTGGTCCTCGGTTCGTGGGCGGCCCGCGGGATGCCGCGGCGACGTGCCACCCACGATATGGCGTGGTGACCGATCGGGCCCCCGCACCCGGCCTCCGCCGCCCCGTCCCGCTCAGCCCTTGTCGAGGTACTGCTCGCGCTCCTTGTCGAGCAGCGCGTCCAGCGCGATCCGCAGCTCCGGCAGTTGTCCGAGCTCCGGGTCGGCGGCGACGATCGCGACGGCCTCCTCGCGTGCGGCGGTGATGACCTCCTCGTCGTCGATGACGGTGAGCATCCGCAGCGAGGAGCGGACCCCGGACTGGGCCTGGCCGAGGACATCGCCCTCGCGGCGCTGCTCCAGGTCGATCCGGGACAGCTCGAAGCCGTCCAGGGTGGCGGCGACCGCGGAGAGGCGGGCGCGGGCGGGACTGGCCTCGTGGGCCTCGCTGACCAGCAGGCAGAGCCCCGGGGCGGAGCCGCGCCCGACCCGACCGCGCAGCTGGTGCAGCTGGGAGACACCGAAGCGGTCGGCGTCCATGATCACCATGGCGGTGGCGTTGGGGACGTTGACGCCGACCTCGATGACGGTGGTGGCGACCAGCACGTCGACGTCGCCCGCGGCGAAGCGGCGCATCACGTCGTCCTTGTCGTCCGGGTTCATCCTGCCGTGCAGCACCTCGATGCGCAGGCCGGCCAGGGGGCCCTTGGCGAGCTGTTCGGCGATCTCCAGCACGGCGAGCGGCGGGCGCTTGTCGCCGTCGTCCTCGGGGGCCTTCTTCTTCGTCTTCTTCCCCGCCGCCTCGTCGTCGGCGTCGTCGCCGATGCGGGGGCAGACCACGTACGCCTGGTGTCCGTTCTCCACTTCCTCCCGGACCCGCTCCCAGGCGCGGCTGAGGAAGTGGGGCTTGTCCTTGGCGGGCACGACATGGCTGGCGATGGGCGAGCGGCCGGCCGGGAGCTGGTCCAGTACGGAGGTCTCCAGATCGCCGAAGACGGTCATGGCGACCGTACGGGGAATGGGGGTGGCCGTCATGACCAGCAGGTGGGGCGGCTGTTTGCCCTTCGAGCGGAGGGCGTCGCGCTGCTCGACCCCGAAGCGGTGCTGTTCGTCGACGACGACCAGGCCCAGATCGTGGAACTGCACCTTGTCCTCGATCAGGGCGTGGGTGCCGATCACGATGCCGGCCTCGCCGGTGACCAGGTCGAGGAGGGCCTGGCGGCGGGCCGCCACGCCCATGGAGCCGGTGAGCAGCACCACCTTGGTGCCCTGCTCGGAGCCGCCGAGCATGCCGCCCTCGGCCAGCTCCCCCATCATTTCGGTGATCGAGCGGTGGTGCTGCTGGGCGAGCACCTCGGTGGGCGCGAGCATGGCGGCCTGTCCGCCCGCGTCGACGACCCCGAGCATCGCCCGCAGCGCGACCATGGTCTTGCCGGAACCGACCTCGCCCTGGAGGAGCCGGTGCATCGGGTGCTCGGTCGCGAGGTCGTCGAAGATCTCCCGGGAGACCTTCTGCTGTCCCTCGGTGAGGGTGAAGGGCAGCTTGGCGTCGAAGGCGTCGAGCAGTCCGCCGGGCGTGGGTCTGCGGGCCACGGCCGGGAGCTGGGTGTCGGCGTACCTGCGGCGGGCCAGCGCGACCTGGAGGACGAAGGCCTCGTCCCACTTCAGCCGGTCCCTGGCCTGCGCGATGTCCGCCTTGGTCTGCGGCCGGTGGACCTTCAGCAGCGCTTCGGGGAGCGGGGCGAATCCCCGGCCCTCGCGCAGGGCCGGCGGCAGCGGGTCGACGGCCTCCCGCGCACTGGGCAGCACCGTGTCGACGGCCTTGGCGATCCGCCACGAGTCGAGCTGCTTGCAGGCGGGGTAGATCGGCAGCAGCCGCCCGGCGAAGGCGTCCACCGCCTCCGTGGCCTCGTCGGCGTCCGTGACGTCGAGCAGTTGGTACGTGGGGTGGGCCAGCTGCATCTTCCGGTTGAAGACGGAGACCTTGCCGGCGAACATCGCCCGGCGCCCCGGCAGCAGCTCCTTGTGCGGCTTGTGGACGCCGTGCCCGAAGAAGACCAGCTGGAGGCGGCCGTTGCCGTCGGTGAGGGTCACTTCCAGGCGCTTGCCGCGGCCGTTGTTGAACATCAGGATGCGGGCGTCGGCGACCTGGGCGACCACGGTCACGTGCTCGTCCAGCGGGAGGTCGGCCAGCGCCGTGAGCCGGCCGCGCTCCTCGTACCGCCGCGGGTAGTGGTGCAGCAGATCACCGACCGTGTGCAGGTCGAGGTGTTCGGCCATCACCTTCGCGGTGGCTCCGCCGAGCAGCTTCTTGAGGGGTTCATCGAACGCAGACACGCGATCCATTGCACACCACACCACTGACAGATGTCCGGCGGGCACCACCAGGACGTGCCGCCGTCGGCCGTGAGTCCGGCGCGGCGGCCCGGGTGCGGGCCCGGAGGGTCCTGGAGATCCGCCCGGCCGGGCGGACGGGCGCGGAGGCCGGGGCGCTGCCGGAGTACGTGGGCGGGAGGACCGGCCCGTCCGGCGCCCGGGCTGCGGCGTGCTCCGCTACTCGACCCCGATGAGCAGCGGAGCGCGCTGGTGGCCGCCCCGGTACACCACCGTGTCCACCGCCAGATAGCCCTCGCGCACGTGTTCCTCCAGCGCGTCCGCGAGGCTGTCGGGAATGTCCTCGCCCAGGACCAGGGTGACCAGTTCGCCGCCCGCCGCCAGCATCCGGTCCAGCACGTCGCGGGCGGTTCGCGGTACGTCCCCGCCGATGACGGCGACATCGCCGTCGATCAGGCCCAGGACGTCGCCGGCCTGGCAGATGCCCGCCATGGTCCAGGACTGCCGTTCGGCGACGGCGAGTTCCGCGTAGCGGGTGGCGCCGGCGGCGGCGGTCATCGCCACCACGTCCTCGTCGAAGCTGCGGTCGGGTTCGTGGACGGCGAGGGCCGCGATGCCCTGGACGGCGGCCCTGGTCGGGATCAGGGCGACCCGGACGCCCTGGGCGCGGGCCTGTTCGGCGGCGGCCGCGGCGGTGTGGCGCAGCTCCGCGTCGTTGGGCAGCAGGACCACCTCGCGGGCGTGTGCCCGGTGGATCGCGTCGGCCAGTTCGCCGCTGGCGGGCGGTTCACCGGGCCGGGCCAGGACCGTCGTGGCCCCGGCCTCCTTGCACAGGTCGCGGAGCCCGTCGCCGGGGACCACCACGACGACCGCGCGCTGAACGGGCTCGGCGTGCGGGTGCACCCGGTCCACGCCGAAGTGGGTGATCCGGATCCGGTACGGCCGCCCCGCTTCGACCCCGGCCTCCACGGCCGCGCCCGCGTCGTCGACGTGCACATGGACGTTCCACAGCCCGTCGCCGCCCACCACCACGAGCGAGTCGCCGAGCCGGTCGAGCCGGGTCCGCAGCCGGTCCACCGCCTCGTCCGCGGCCTCCAGCAGGTAGATGACCTCGAAGGCGGGTCCGCCCTCCGCGTCGGCCTCCGCGCAGTCGTCCGGCACCGGGAGGACGGGCACCGCGACCTCGCGGTGTTCGGGCGCGCGTCCGCAGACCGCTTCGACGAGCGCTCCGAGCACGGTCACCAGGCCCCGTCCGCCGGCGTCCACGACGCCCGCCCTGCCGAGGACGGCGAGCTGCCCGGGGGTCGCGTCCAGGGCCGTGCGCGCCCCGTCGTACGCCGCCCGTGCGACCGTCGCGGTCCCGGCGCCGCCGTCGGTGCGGGCGGCGGCCTCGGCGGCGGCGGTGGCCACCGTGAGCACGGTGCCCTCGACGGGGTGGGCCACGGCCTGCCGGGCCGCGGCGGCGGCGACGGCGAGCGCCTCGCGCAGCCGGTCCGCGTCATGGCCGGCGGCCAGCACTCCGGCCATTCCGCGCAGCAGTTGGGCCAGGATCGTGCCGGAGTTCCCGCGGGCGCCGATCAGGGCGCCGTGCGCCATGGCGCGTACCGCGTCGGCAGTGGCGGGGACAGTCCCGCCGGTCTCGTGGGCGGCGAAGACCGCTTCGACGGCCTGGGTCGCGGACTCCACGGTGAGATAGAGGTTCGTCCCGGTGTCCCCGTCGGCGACGGGATACACATTGATCGCGTCGATCGCCTCGCGCTCCCGGCCCAGTGCCTCCAGGGCCAGTGAGCACCAGGTACGCACCGCGACGGCGTCCATGTCGTCGGCGGTCTGCGGCACCTGTCGGTCCTCCTCGGATTCGGCCGTGGGCGGCCGACTGCATCGCACAGTAGTCCCCGCGCACCGGGTCCGGCGGGGACAGGGGGCGGGAGGGGGTCGGTGGAACCCATGGTAGTTTCGTTCTACCGACGCAGCCGTTGTATGCTGCTTCGGTTGCCCGATGAGAGTCGGGCCATCCCTCCGGCACCGCCACTTCAGTCAAATGATTCCGGCGCGCCGGATTTCACTGTAAGTGCATCTGAAGTCTTTGGAGTGACCCGTGGCTGCCAACTGCGACGTCTGCGGCAAGGGGCCGGGCTTCGGCAACAACATTTCGCACTCGCACCGCCGTACGTCCCGTCGCTGGAATCCCAACATCCAGCGCGTGCGTGCCGTGGTCGGTCGGACGCCGAAGCGGCTCAACGTCTGCACCTCGTGCATCAAGGCCGGCAAGGTCGCGCGCTGACGTTCCCGTCGTAGCGCAGCCTTCCGGTTGCCCAAAAAGCCGGTCCACCTCGGTGGACCGGCTTTTTGCTGTGCTCTGACCCCTCAGCCGGTGCGGGTCCGCCAGCCGTGATCGACCGGGCCGATCCCGGCGCCCAGCGGGAAGCCCGCCATGATCGCCCCGGTGACGTACGCCTTCGCGTGCCGTACCGCCGTGGGCACGTCCTGCCCCACGGCCAGTCCGCAGGCGATGGCCGAGGCGAGGGTGCAGCCGGTGCCGTGGGTGTGGCGGTTGTCGTGCCTGGGGGCGGGCAGCCAGTGCTCATCGATGCCGTCCGTCAGCAGGTCGACGGGGTCGCCCGGAAGATGACCGCCCTTGATGACGACCCAGCGCGGCCCGAACTCCAGCACCGCGGCGGCGGCCCGCCGCATCCCGGCCTCGTCCTCGGCCCGGACACCGGTGAGCTGTGCCACCTCGTCCAGGTTGGGGGTGGCGACCGCGGCGACGGGCAGGAGCTTCGTCCGTACGGAATCGAGCGCCTCGGCGGCCAGCAGCGGATCGCCGTGCTTGGAGACGCCGACCGGGTCCACGACGGCCGGGGCGTCGGTGGCGGCGAGGAGTTCGGCCACGGTCTCCACGAGGACGGCCGACGACAGCATTCCGGTCTTGACCGCCTGCACCCCGATGTCGTCCACCACGCTGCGGTACTGGGCGCGCACCGCCTCGACCGGCAGTTCCCAGGCGCCCTGCACCCCCAGCGAGTTCTGGGCGGTGACGGCGGTCAGCACGCTCATCCCGTGCACACCGTGCGCCAGCATCGTCTTCAGGTCGGCCTGGATGCCCGCACCGCCGCCGGAGTCGGATCCGGCGACGGTGAGCACGCGGGCGGGTACATCAGCAGATTTGGGCATACGCCGAAATCTACTGGGCGTCCTCGATGTCCCCGAAGTGGTCCCAGCCGCTCTTGCTGGTCCACGGCGCCCCGTCGACCGTCACCTGCGGCAGCGCGGAGGGGTTGAGGACCTCGCCGATCACCTTCCAGCGGGCGGGCAGCTTCACGTCCGGCGGGAAGGTGGCGACGATCGCGTGGTCCTCGCCGCCGGTCAGCACCCACTGGAGCGGGTCGACGCCGACAGCCTGACCGATGTCGGACATCTGGGAGGGGATGTCGATGAGTCCGGAACGCAGATCGATCCGGACCTTGCTGGCCTCGGCGATGTGCCCGAGGTCGGCGACGAGCCCGTCGCTCACGTCCGTCATGGCGGTGGCGCCGAGCCCGGCGGCCGCGGGGCCGGCGTGGTACGGCGGTTCGGGGCGCCGGTGGGCCTCGACGAAGGCGCGCGGCGAGCGGAAGCCGCGGGAGAGCACCGCGTACCCGGCGGCGGACCAGCCGAGCCAGCCGGTGACGGCGACGACGTCCCCGGGCTGGGCGCCGGAGCGGGTGACCGGCTCGTGGTTGCGCAGATCGCCGAGCGCGGTGATCGAGACGGTGATCGTCTCACCGCGCACCACGTCTCCGCCGACCACGGCCGCGCCCGCGACCTGGCACTCGTCACGGATGCCGTCCATCAGCTCGCCGGCCCAGGTGACCGGGAGTTCGGCGGGGACGACCAGGCCGAGCAGCAGCGCGGTGGGCACCGCACCCATGGCGGCGATGTCGGCGAGGTTCTGGGCGGCGGCCTTGCGGCCGACGTCGTACGCCGTCGACCAGTCCCGGCGGAAGTGCCGACCCTCCAACAGGATGTCCGTACTGGCCACGACCCTGCGGTCGGGAGCGGTCACCACCGCGGCGTCGTCGCCGGGGCCGAGCCGTACCGCCGGAGTGGTGGTGAGCCGGGAAGTGAGCTCCCTGATGAGCCCGAACTCCCCCAACTCGCCCACGGTTCCCTTCACCGAGTCTCACCTCTCATCTATCGCGCCGGACGGTCGTCCGGGCTGCTTCGGCGGCCGGGGGTCCGCGCCGTGGACCGGCCGTCGTCCCGGGGAGCGGTCTGCGCCGCTGGTCACCGCCATCCCCGTCCCCCTTCCGGACCGCTGCGCTTGCGGTCGCGGACCATCACTGCTGTCGGTACTGTCAAGAGATACGTCAACTTGTGTCTTGTGTACGCCACGCTGCGGGCGTCAACGGCCCACAGGTCTCCCCGCGGCACGCGGCAACGCGATACCGTGGCGTCCCTTTCTCCCCCACATGATCCTCGTGGCCGCCCTGGAGGTTCCGTGGTACAGGCGTACATCCTTATTCAGACCGAGGTGGGCAAGGCGTCGACCGTCGCCGAGACCATCGCCAGAGTTCCGGGAGTGATCCAGGCAGAGGACGTCACCGGCCCCTACGACGTGATCGTGCGCGCGCAGGCCGACACGGTCGATGAACTCGGCCGCATGGTGGTCGCCAAGGTCCAGCAGGTGGAAGGCATCACCCGAACCCTGACCTGCCCGGTCGTCCATCTGTAGTCCCCGTCTACGCTGGGCCGGTGACCTCATCGCGCCGGCTCTGCCACCCCGTGTTTCTCAGTACGTCCGTCGCCGCGCTGCTGCTGGCCGCGACGGGCTGCTCCTCAACGGACGCCGCGGTGTCGATCACGGTTCCCACGCCGTCCCCGGAAGCCGCGGCCTACTGCCGTGCGCTGCACAAGGAGCTGCCGAGGACCGTTGCCGGACTCGACCGCGGTGATGCCGGGCCGAAGTCCGAACTGACCGCCGAGTGGGGGGACGGGGAGATCGTACTGCGCTGCGGTGTCCCGCGGCCCGCGAAGATGGACGACCCGATGGCGAAGGGGACCGAGGCGGACGGCGTCAACTGGCTGCTGGAGCAGTCCGATGACGCCGGTCCGCGTTTCACGACGACCTACCGCAAGGCGTACGTCGAGGTGACGCTGTCGGCGGCGTACGCCCATGACGCGAGCCCGCTGGCCGCGTTCGGTCCGGCCGTCCGCAGGACGGTTCCCGGACTGTAGGGCGTGCGCTCCCGTCGGGGAGCACACGCCCTGCGGCGCGGGACGGGGCTCAGCGCAGTCCGGTGGGGCGCCTCAACGCGGCCTGGATCAGCCGGTCCACCAGCTCCTGGTAGCTGACGCCGCTCTCCTGCCACATCCGCGGGTACATGGAGATCGGGGTGAAGCCCGGCAGGGTGTTGATCTCGTTGATCACGAAGGTGCCGTCCTCGGTGAGGAAGAAGTCGGCACGGACCAGCCCCTCGCAGGACGTGGCCTCGAATGCCTCGACCGCGAGCCTCTGCACCTCGGCCGTCTGCTCCTCGGTGAGCGGGGCGGGCACGATCCCGGAGGCGGAGTCGATGTACTTGGCCTCGAAGTCGTAGAAGTCGTGCGCGGTCACCGGCGGGATCTCGGCGGGCACGCTGGCACGCGGGCCTTCCTCGAACTCCAGCACCCCGCACTCGATCTCGCGGCCCCGCAGCAGCGACTCGACCAGGAACTTGGGGTCGTGGCGGCGGGCCTCCTCGATCGCCTCGTCGAGCCCGGACAGGTCGTCGACCTTGGTGATGCCGATGGACGAGCCGGCCCGGGCGGGCTTGATGAAGAGCGGCCAGCCGTGCTCACCGGCGAAGTCCACGATGCGCTTGCGGGCGCCGGAGGGGTCGTTGTCCCACTCGCGGGGACGGACCACGAGGTACGGGCCGACCGGCAGCCCGAAGGAGATGAAGACCCGCTTCATGTACTCCTTGTCCTGGCCGACCGCCGAGGCGAGCACACCGGCGCCGACGTAGGGCACACCGGAGAGCTCCAGGAGCCCCTGAAGGGTGCCGTCCTCGCCGTACGGGCCGTGCAGCACGGGGAAGACGACGTCGACCTCGCCGAGCGCCTTGGGGACCGAGCCGGGCTCGCTGTACACCACTTCGCGGCTGCCGGGGTCGACGGAGAGCACCACGGCGCCCTCGGGGGACTCGGCCAGCTGGGCCACTTCCGGCATCTTCCGGTCCGTGATGGCCATGCGTTCGGGTTCGTCGGCGGTGAGCGCCCAGCGGCCGTCCGTCGTGATGCCGATCGGCAGGACGTCGTACTTGGTCCGGTCGATGGCGTTCAGGACGGCGCCGGCCGTGACGACCGAGATGCCGTGTTCGGAGCTGCGGCCGCCGAACACGACGGCCACACGCGGCTTGCGGAGCTGCTGCTCCGGGCTCTGGGGGAGGTTCTCGCTGCTCATATCGCGTTGAGCGTACCTGCTGGTACCACTCGCGTCAGCGCGGCCGGTGCCGCCGGAGCGGTGACCGGGAAGGTTCACCGCTCCGCCCGCACCGGCCGGTCTCAGCGCCGCTCGGGCTTCGCGCTGCGCGACATCAG
Source organism: Streptomyces sp. NPDC127117 (assembly GCF_042677325.1). Classification (NCBI taxonomy): domain Bacteria; kingdom Bacillati; phylum Actinomycetota; class Actinomycetes; order Kitasatosporales; family Streptomycetaceae; genus Streptomyces; species Streptomyces sp. NPDC127117. Next base: position 85,556 of record NZ_JBHXTM010000010.1, on the reverse strand, counting down.
CTCGGCCAGCGCGACCATCGGCGGCTTGCCCTCGTGGACGATGCCGACGACCGTCTCGGTGATGGGCATGTCGACGCCGTGCCGGCGCGCCAGATCGAGCACCGATTCGCAGGACTTGACGCCCTCGGCGGTCTGGCTGGTGACGGCGATGGTCTCCTGGAGCGTCATGCCGCGGCCGAGATTGGTGCCGAAGGTGTGGTTGCGCGAGAGCGGCGAGGAGCAGGTCGCCACCAGGTCGCCCAGGCCCGCGAGTCCGGAGAAGGTCAGCGGGTCGGCGCCCATGGCCAGGCCGAGGCGGGTCGTCTCGGCGAGGCCGCGGGTGATGAGCGACCCCTTGGCGTTGTCGCCGAGGCCCATGCCGTCGGCGATGCCGACCGCCAGGCCGATGACGTTCTTGACCGCGCCGCCGAGCTCGCAGCCGACCACGTCGGTGTTGGTGTACGGGCGGAAGTACGAGGTGTGGCAGGCGGTCTGGAGGCGCTGGGCCACGGACTCGTCCTGGCAGGCGACGACGGCCGCGGCGGGGCGGCGTTCGGCGATCTCCTTGGCCAGGTTGGGGCCGGTGATGACGGCGACCCGGTCCGCGGAGACCTTGGTGACGTCCTCGATGACCTCGCTCATCCGCTTCGCGGTGCCGAGTTCGACGCCCTTCATCATCGAGACGAGAACGGTGTCGGAACCGAGGTGCGGGGTCCATTCGGCGAGGTTGGCGCGCAGGGTCTGCGAAGGCACCACGAGCACGGCGAAGTCGGCGCCGTCCAGCGCCTCGACGGCGTCGGTGGTGGCCCGCACCGATTCGGGAAGCTCAATTCCCGGCAGGTAGTCCGGGTTGGTACGGGTCGTGTTGACGGCCTCGGCGATCTCGGCGCGGCGGCCCCAGAGGGTGACCTCGCAGCCGGCGTCGGCGAGGACCATGCCGAAGGCCGTACCCCATGAGCCCGTTCCGAAGACGGCCGCCTTTGCGGGGTGCGTCACTTTGGTCCCTTTCCTTCTGCCTTGCGCCGCTGCTCCGCACGGGCCTTGCGATGGTCGTAGGGCTGTGCGGGGGCCTGCTCGCCCCGCACGATCTCCAGCTGCGCGGTCACCGCGGCCATGATGACCTCGGTCGCCTCGCGCAGGACGTCGGGCGTCGGCTCCCGGTCGTAGAACCCGGAGAGGTCCACGGGCGGTCCGGCCTGCACCTGAAGGGTCTTGCGGGGGAACAGCCGGAGCTTGTTCTCCTTGGCGTACGGCGGCATCGCGAAGTTGGCGCCCCACTGGGCGACGGGGATGACCGGGGCCCTGGTCATCAACGCGACGCGGGCGGCACCGGTCTTGCCGGCCATCGGCCACATGTCGGGGTCGCGGGTGAGGGTGCCCTCCGGGTAGAAGGCGACGCATTCGCCGCGCTCGATGGCATCGACGGCGGCCCGGAAGGCGTCCAGCGCATTGGTCGTCTCGCGGTAGACCGGGATCTGTCCGGTACCGCGCAGCATCATTCCGACAAAGGGGGTCTTGAACAGGCCCGCCTTGGCGAGAAGCCGCGGCACCCGTCCGGTGTTGTACTGGAAGTGACCGTAGGAAAGCGGGTCCAGATAGGAGTTGTGATTGACCGCGGTGATAAATCCACCATCGGCCGGAATGTGTTCCATCCCCCGCCAGTCACGCTTGAACAGAACCACCAACGGCGGTTTTGCGATGACCGCCGCCAGGCGGTACCAGAAGCCGATTCTGCGGCGGGACACTCGGACACCTTCCTCTAAGGACCTGAACTCTGCCTGGCTACCGACGGTCAAGTCTCGCCCCAGGCCCCTGCTCTGTCGAGAACACCGTACGCCCCGCTTTCGGGACCGACCCTCCGGGTTCTCGCACCGGACAGGCGAGAATAGGCGGCGACGCGCATCGAGGGGGAGATCGCCACGAACACCGACCTGACCGGTCCTTGGTCCCTGGTCGTCCCGTTGAAGCCCCTGGCACGGGCCAAGAGCAGGCTGACGCCCGCGACGGGGGCCGAGCTGCGCCCCCGGCTCGCCCTCGCCTTCGCCCGGGACACCGTGGCCGCCGCCCTGTCCTGCCCGGCGGTGCTGGATGTGGTGGTCGTCACGGACGACCCGGAGGCCGGGGCGGCCCTCACGGCGACCGGGGCGCGGATCGTCCCCGACGCACCCGGCCGCGGGCTCAACGCCGCGCTGGCACACGGTGAGCGGGCCGTACGGGCCGGGCGGCCCCGGGCCGCGGTCGCCGCGCTGAACGCGGATCTGCCCGCGCTGCGCCCCGGAGAATTGGCCCGGGTGCTCGATTATTCCGCCGAATTCCCCCGTGCATTTGTGACCGATGCGGCAGGAATCGGTACAACATTTCTGTCGGCTGCGCCGGGGGTGGAATTGCGTCCGGCTTTCGGCGGCTCTTCCCGGGCCCGTCACCTGGAGTCCGGTGCGGTGGAAATCGATCTGACCGGCATCGATTCGGTACGCCAGGACGTGGACACCGGCGACGATCTGCGGACGGCACTGGCCCTGGGCGTCGGCGCGTACACGGCGGGCCACTGGGCCGCCGGAGCCCCCGGCGCCGAGCCCGCGACGGCCCCCTGAGGGCCGTCCCGACCGATAGGCTGCCGTACATGCAGGCGACCTCGTACACCTACGACCCCGAGACCCGCACCGGCAGTGTGCTGCTCGACGACGGCACCCCGGTGGAATTCGACGCCCGGGCCTTCGACGCGGGCGGTCTGCGGCTGCTGCGGCCGGGGCAGCGGGTGCGGATCGAGGGCAGCGGCGAGGGTGCTGGGCTGCGGATCACCCTGGTGACCCTCCAGACCTTCTGAGAGGCCGCGCGCACGGCGCCCTGAACAGCCCGCGGGCCGGGCTCCCCGAGGGGAGCCCGGCCCGGCGCGTGTGAGTGGAGCCCTGCGCGGCTCGGTGTCACTTCTTACGTGCAGTGGCCTTCTTCGCCGTGGTCTTGCGCGCCGTGGTCTTCTTGGCGGGCGCCTTCTTCGCCGTGGCCTTCTTCGCGGGCGCGGTCTTGCTGGCGGTGGCCTTCTTGGTGGCCGTCGTCTTCTTGGCCGCCGCGGTGGTCTTCTTCGCCGCCGCAGTGGTCTTCTTGGCCGCCGCGGTGGTCTTCTTCGCCGCCGCCGTGGTCTTCTTCGCCGCCGCGGTGGTCTTCTTCGCCGTGGCCTTCTTGGCGGCGGTGGTCTTCTTCGCCGTGGCCTTCTTGGCGGCGGCCTTCTTGGCTGCGGCCTTGGTCGTCGTACGGGTGGAAGGACCGCCCGAGAGGCTGCCCTTGGGCGCCTTCTTCACGGACACTTCGCCGCCCTTGGGGAGCTTCTTCGAGCCGCTCACCAGGTCCTTGAAGCCCTGTCCCGCACGGAAGCGGGGCACCGAGGTCTTCTTGACCCGTACGCGCTCACCCGTCTGCGGGTTGCGGGCGTAACGGGCGGGGCGGTCGACCTTCTCGAACGAGCCGAAGCCGGTGACCGAGACACGGTCCCCCGCGACAACCGCACGGACGATCGCGTCGAGTACCGCGTCGACGGCGTCGGCGGCCTGCTGGCGGCCTCCGACCTTGTCGGCAATCGCTTCTACGAGCTGCGCCTTGTTCACGTCTTCCCCTTCGGAGACATTGCCAGAACGAAAGTGTTCAAGCGTTTTCGCACGTTAGGCAGATATATACCGCAAATCAAACACGAAACGGGCTAATCACCCTAGTGCCGCAACGAAGTCGACCGCTGCGCAGTTCCGCAGAGTCAGTCACCTTCGGGGAATCGGCCCTCATCGAGGTCCTTCATCAACCGGTCCAGACGCCTTGCCGCATCCGGGAGATCGTGCTTAGCCGCGGCCGTGATGACCAACAGCTTCCGGGACAGCGCCATCCTTACGCCCTCCGGGACTTGCAGTGCGCGCACTCTTGTGTGCGCTTCCTTCAATCGGTCGGCGACTTGGCCGTAAAGCTTGAGTTGGCTGTCGCGTTCCATGCACCGATTGTGCCATCTGAGGCGAGTTGTCGCCCGACGGGGTCTCAACAAGCGACTGCGCCCCCTACCAGATGGCAGGGGGCGCAGTCCTGGAAACGCGCTGCTCAGGCGTTAATTGTACGCGGCTTGAAGGTCGGCCTGGCCGCCTCATAAGTCGCGATGTCCGCTTCGTTCTGAAGGGTGAGGCTGATGTCGTCCAGCCCATTGAGCAGTCGCCAACGGGCGTTCTCGTCGAGCTCGAAGTCGACGGTGATGCCCTCGGCGCGGACCTGGCGCGCCTCCAGGTCGACGGTGATCCCGGCCGTGGGGTCGGCCTCGGTCAGCTCCCAGAGCTCGTCGACGACCTGCTGGTCGAGCACGACGGTCAACAGCCCGTTCTTCAGCGAGTTGCCGCGGAAGATGTCGGCGAACCGGGAGGAGATGACGGCCTTGAAGCCGTAGTTCTGCAGCGCCCACACGGCGTGTTCGCGGGACGAACCGGTGCCGAAGTCGGGCCCGGCCACCAGGACCGTGGCGCCCTTGCGCTCCGGGCGGTTGAGGACGAAGTTCTCGTCCTTGCGCCAGGCCTCGAAGAGCCCGTCCTCGAAGCCGTCCCGGGTGACCTTCTTCAGCCAGTGGGCGGGAATGATCTGGTCGGTGTCCACGTTGCTGCGGCGCAGCGGGACGGCCCGGCCGGTGTGTGCGGTGAAAGCTTCCATGATTCTCAGACTCCGGCGGGCGTACGGGCGTCGGACAGGTCGGCGGGCGAGGCCAGGTGGCCCAGCACGGCGGTGGCGGCGGCGACCTGCGGGGAGACCAGGTGCGTACGGCCGCCCTTGCCCTGCCGGCCCTCGAAGTTGCGGTTCGAGGTGGAGGCGGAGCGCTCGCCGGGGGCCAGCTGGTCGGGGTTCATGCCGAGGCACATCGAACAGCCGGCGTGCCGCCATTCGGCGCCCGCGGCGGTGAAGACCTTGTCCAGGCCCTCCGCGACGGCCTGCAGGGCGACCCGGACGGAGCCCGGGACGACCAGCATCCGTACGCCGTCGGCGACTTTGCGGCCGTCCAGGATCGCGGCCGCGTTGCGCAGGTCCTCGATACGGCCGTTGGTGCAGGAGCCTACGAAGACGGTGTCCACGTTGATCTCGCGCAGCGGCTGGCCGGCGGTCAACCCCATGTACTCCAGGGCCTTTTCGGCGGCGTTGCGCTCCGAGGCGTCCTCGTACGAAGCAGGGTCGGGGACGTTGGCCGACAGGGGCGCGCCCTGGCCGGGGTTGGTGCCCCAGGTGACGAACGGGGCCAGTTCGGCCGCGTCGATGACGACCTCGGCGTCGAAGACCGCGTCGTCGTCGGTGCGCAGCGTCTTCCAGTACGCGACGGCGGCGTCCCAGTCCTCGCCCTGCGGGGCGTGGTCGCGACCCTTCAGGTACTCGAAGGTGGTCTCGTCCGGGGCGATCATGCCCGCCCGGGCGCCGGCCTCGATCGACATGTTGCAGATGGTCATCCGGGCTTCCATCGAGAGCTTCTCGATGGCCGGACCGCGGTACTCCAGGACGTAGCCCTGGCCGCCACCGGTGCCGATCCGGGCGATGATCGCGAGGATCAGGTCCTTGGCCGTGACACCGTCGGGCAGTTCGCCGTCGATGGTGATGGCCATGGTCTTCGGGCGGGCCATCGGCAGCGTCTGGGTGGCCAGGACGTGCTCGACCTGGCTGGTGCCGATGCCGAACGCCAGCGCGCCGAAGGCGCCGTGCGTGGAGGTGTGGGAGTCGCCGCAGACGACCGTGGTGCCCGGCTGGGTCAGGCCCAGCTGCGGGCCGACCACGTGCACGACGCCCTGCTCGACGTCGCCCAGGGGGTGCAGTCGTACGCCGAACTCCGCGCAGTTCTTGCGCAGGGTCTCCAACTGGGCGCGGGAGACCGGGTCGGCGATCGGCTTGTCGATGTCGAGGGTCGGGGTGTTGTGATCCTCGGTGGCGATGGTGAGATCGAGGCGCCGCACCCGGCGTCCGGCCTGCCGGAGGCCGTCGAAGGCCTGGGGGCTGGTCACCTCGTGCAGCAGGTGCAGATCGATGAAGAGGAGGTCGGGCTCACCTTCGGCGCGCCGGACGACATGGTCGTCCCAGACCTTCTCCGCGAGTGTCCTACCCATCGCTTTCCCTCCGGCCGGCGTCTTCGCCGGCCCAACTAGAGATTCGGTGCGCCGCCGTCCGGACCCCCGTGCGGGGCGGTGGCTACGGGCCGTTGTGTGGCCGCCCGTACAGGTTCGCAACTTCCGCCGAATATTGAACTTGCGTTTCACAGAGTGAGACGGGAGTATCGTCGTATGGACAACTCTAGCGGCGTCGGCGTTCTCGACAAGGCGGCTCTGGTATTGAGCGCCCTGGAGTCCGGTCCGGCCACCCTCGCCGGGCTGGTCGCGGCGACCGGGCTCGCACGACCCACGGCCCATCGACTGGCCGTGGCACTGGAACACCACCGCATGGTGGCGAGGGACATGCAGGGCCGTTTCATTCTCGGCCCCCGGCTGGCCGAGCTCGCGGCCGCGGCGGGCGAGGACCGCCTGCTGGCCACGGCGGGACCGGTGCTCACCCACCTCCGGGACATCACCGGCGAGAGCGCGCAGCTCTACCGCAGGCAGGGCGACATGCGCATCTGCGTGGCGGCGGCGGAGCGGCTCTCCGGCCTGCGGGACACCGTGCCGGTCGGCTCCACGCTCACCATGAAGGCCGGCTCGTCGGCCCAGATCCTGATGGCCTGGGAGGAGCCGGAGCGCCTGCACCGCGGCCTCCAGGGCGCCCGTTTCACGGCGACGGCGCTCTCCGGCGTACGGCGCAGGGGCTGGGCCCAGTCGATCGGCGAGCGCGAGCCGGGGGTGGCCTCGGTCTCGGCGCCGGTGCGCGGCCCGTCGAACCGAGTGGTCGCCGCCGTCTCGGTCTCCGGACCGATCGAGCGGCTGACCAGGCACCCGGGCCGGATGCACGCCCAGGCGGTCATCGACTCGGCCGCCAGGCTCAGCGAGGCCCTGCGCCGCACCGGCTGACGTACCCGGCACGTCCCCCCGGCCGCCCCAGCGTCGTGGCGGCCCCCTTCCAGCACCTCACTTCGCGGACGAGCGGTGCGCGAGCCGGTCCGCCGCGCGGCGCCCCCGCCCCTCGATCGGCAGTACGCCGGTCGCCCCGGCCAGCCCGTAGGCCGGCATATCGGCGTAGATCGATTCGTATCCGCCCTCGGGCACTATGTATGTCTCGTGCCACAGCCCCACGTGCCGCCGGGACTTCTTCTCCTTCCGGTTCATGATCGCCCAGGCCTTGCGGTGGAACATGTCGGGAGCGCTCGCGTACGCGTAGAGCTTCTCCCTCGACTCCCAGTACTGGACGACGTAGTACGTCCGCGGCGAGCCGGTCAGCAGCGTGTAGCCCAGCAGGCCGCGCTTTTTGTCCCTGCCCAACTCCCGCAGCATGCGCGGCATCGCGGCGAGGACCGGCAGCCAGTGGTGCACACCCCGGAAGTGATTGATGCGCATCCCGATGAGCAGCACGACCACCTCCCCCTCGGCTGCGGCGGTGATCCGTCCCGGTATCGGCTTCGCGAACATGCCTGCCCCCTTCATCGTTGGAGAGTGCCGCTATCCAATGATTGGATAGTGACACTGCCCAAGAGGGGGCGCAAGGGAAGGCACGGAACATGCGACTCTCGGAACTGAGCGAGCAGAGCGGCGTGAAGACCGCGACGATCAAGTTCTACCTGCGCGAGGGGCTGCTGCACCCCGGCCGCCTGGTCACCGCGACGCAGGCCGAGTACGACGAGAGCCATCTGCGCCGGCTGCGCCTGGTGCGGGCCCTGATCCAGGTGGGCCGCCTTCCCGTGGCAACCGCGCGCGAGGTCCTCTCCCACATCGACGACGACTCCCTGGGCCGGACGATCCGGCTGGGCGCGGCGCTGTGGGCGCTTCCGCACGGCCCGGACCCCGACGAGGAGGCACCGGAGACGGCGGCCGCCCGCGAGGCCGTCGAGCGGCTCCTGGACCGGATCGGCTGGGCGACGTCGCAGGAGATCGGCTCCCTCTCCCCCGCGCACCGCTCACTGGTGTCGTCGCTGGCGACGCTGATCCGCCTCGGCTACCCCTGCGACGTCGACTACCTGGCCGAGCAGGCCCGGCTGATGCACCAAGTCGCCGTCCAGGACCTGGACATGATGGAGACGCACCCCACGGAGTCGGAGCAGGTGGAGATCGCGGTCGCGTCGGCCGTGCTCTACGAGCCGCTGCTGATGTCCATGCGACGGATGGCCCAGGAGGAGGAGTCGGCCCGCCGCTACGGGATCTGACGGGCCCCCGGCCCGAACGGGCCTTGCGGGCCAACGAACAAGGCCCTTCACCGGGGTGAAGGGCCTTTGTCCGTCCTGCTGTTGTACCCCCGACCGGATTCGAACCGGCGCTACTGCCGTGAGAGGGCAGCGTGCTAGGCCGCTACACAACGGGGGCTTGTCACTACTG
>NZ_JBHXTM010000010.1:40225-77034 GCF_042677325.1 Streptomyces sp. NPDC127117 | reverse complement strand
GATTACTGCTGTTGCATTTCTGCGCTGGGCTACCAGGACTCGAACCTAGAATGACGGTACCAGAAACCGTAGTGTTGCCAATTACACCATAGCCCATGGTGTTACAAGTACCCCCGACCGGATTCGAACCGGCGCTACTGCCGTGAGAGGGCAGCGTGCTAGGCCGCTACACAACGGGGGCCCTAGCGATCCTGCATCGAGAGCGTGGGTGCGACCCAGATGATCTCGCGGGAAGGATCTGTACCCCCGACCGGATTCGAACCGGCGCTACTGCCGTGAGAGGGCAGCGTGCTAGGCCGCTACACAACGGGGGCTTGTTACTACTGATTACTGCTGTTGCATTTCTGCGCTGGGCTACCAGGACTCGAACCTAGAATGACGGTACCAGAAACCGTAGTGTTGCCAATTACACCATAGCCCACCAAAACTCAACCCCCGTGGGGGGCCTTGTTCGGCTTGCGCTTCCCGTTCGGATCTTTCCTCCCGCTCGGGCGGCGCAGGAAGAACATTACCCGAAGGTGTCCGGCGCTCCAAAACGGGTATTGCCCGCCAGCAGTCCGGGCAGCTGATCGAGCCCGCTGATGCGGACCAGTTCGGGCCGCCCACCGCTCCCGCCCCGGTCCAGCCAGATCCCCATCAGCCCGGCGGCGACCGCCCCGGCGGCGTCGATGTCCGGTTCGTTCCCCACGTACGCGACCTCCCCCGGCTCCAGCGCCAGTGCCTCGCAGCCGGCGTGGAAGGCGCCGGCCTCGGGCTTGGAGATGCCCAGTTCCACGGCGCACACCATGGCCTCGAACCGGTCCCGCACCCCGAGCCTGCGCAGCTTCCGGTCCTGGTTCTGGATGCCGGCGTTCGACAGCACCGCATGCCGGAACCCGTCCGCCAGCAGGTCCAGCACCGGCAGCACATCGGGGAAGAGCGCCCACGCGGCCTCGTAATGGGCGATGTGCCGGGCGAACCAGTCGTCGGCCTCGGCATCGTCCAGCGCCCGCGAGAGGAATTCCCTGACGCGTTCCCGGCGCTGCCCCTGGAAGTCCGTCTCCCCGGCGGCGAACCGCGCCCAGTGCACGTCGGTGAGCTCCCGCCATACGACGAGGGCCTGCTCGACGTCCTCGTATCCGTCGGGCAGGCCCTCGTGTTCGAGGTGTTTGTACATGCCGAGGCGGTCGGCGGTGGTGTAGTCGAAGATCGTGTCGTCGATGTCCCAGAGAACCGCGCGGATCGTCATACGGCCCAGCGTAGGTTCCGGCACGGTGGCCGTGAACGGCGCGAAGGGGGCGGCCTCCGGGCGAACCGGTGGCCGCCCCCTTCGGGTGCGGTGCGGGTGTTACGCGGCCAGCTTGGCCAGGGCGGCGTCCACACGGGCCAGCGTCTTCTCGCGGCCCAGGATCTCCAGGGACTCGAAGAGCGGCAGGCCGATGGTGCGGCCGGTGACCGCCACACGGACCGGGGCCTGGGCCTTGCCGAGCTTCAGGCCGTGCTCCTCGCCCGCGGTGAGGATGGCGTTCTTCAGGGCGTCCGCATTCCACTCGGCCTCGGCCAGCTTGGCGCGGGCCGTGGTGAGGAGGGCGTCGGAGCCCTCCTTCATCGCCTTGTTCCAGGACGCCTCGTCCGTCGCCGGCTCGTCGAGGAAGAGGAAGTCGACGTTGGCCGTGATGTCCGAGAGGACCGTCACACGGGTCTGGGCGTGCGGGGCGATCTCGGCGAACTGCTCCGCGTCGAAGGACTCCGGGGCCCACGGCGCGAACGGGGCCTTCAGCCAGGGGCCGCACGCCTCGGTGAACGCCTTCACGTCCATCTTGCGGATGTGCTCGGCGTTGATGTGCTCGCACTTCTTCAGATCGAAGCGCGCCGGGTTGGCGTTGACGTCCGCGATGTCGAACGCGGCCACCATCTCGTCGATGGAGAAGATGTCGCGGTCCTCGGCGATGGACCAGCCCAGCAGGGAGAGGTAGTTGAGCAGCCCCTCGGGCAGGAAGCCGCGCTCGCGGTAGAGGTTGAGCGAGGCCTGCGGGTCGCGCTTGGAGAGCTTCTTGTTGCCCTCGCCCATGACGTACGGCAGGTGGCCGAAGGCCGGGGTGTCCTTGGCGATGCCCAGCTCGATGAGCGCCTTGTACAGGGCGAGCTGGCGCGGGGTGGAGGAGAGCAGGTCCTCGCCGCGCAGGACGTGGGTGATCTCCATCAGCGCGTCGTCGACCGGGTTGACCAGCGTGTAGAGCGGGGCGCCGTTGGCGCGGACGATGCCGTAGTCCGGCACGTTCTCCGGCTGGAAGGTCAGCTCGCCGCGGACCAGGTCGTTGAAGGTGAGCGCCTCGTCGGGCATCCGGAAGCGGACGATGGAGGTGCGGCCCTCGGCCTCGTAGGCGGCGATCTGCTCGGCCGTGAGGTCGCGGCAGTGGCCGTCGTAGCCGGACGGCTTGCCGGCGGCGCGGGCGGCGTCGCGGCGGGCGTCGAGCTCCTCGGTGGTGCAGTAGCAGTGGTATGCGTACCCGCCCGCCAGGAGCTTCTCGGCGACGTCCTTGTAGATGTCCATGCGCTGCGACTGGCGGTACGGGGCGTGCGGGCCGCCGACCTCGGGGCCCTCGTCCCAGTCGAAGCCGAGCCAGCGCATCGAGTCGAGGAGCTGGTTGTAGGAGTCCTCGGAGTCGCGGGCCGCGTCGGTGTCCTCGATGCGGAAGACCAGGGTGCCGCCGTGGTGCCGGGCGAAGGCCCAGTTGAACAGGGCGGTGCGGACCAGGCCCACATGGGGGTTACCGGTCGGGGAGGGACAGAAACGTACGCGGACAGGTGCGTTAACCACGCTTGATCACCTTGTTGGTGAGAGTGCCGATGCCTTCGATGGTGACGGCGACCTCGTCGCCGACATGGAGGGGTCCGACCCCCGCGGGAGTGCCGGTGAGGATCACGTCGCCCGGGAGCAGCGTCATGGCTTCCGTGATGTGGACGACCAGATCCTCGATCGAGCGGATCATGTCGCTCGTACGGCCCAGTTGGCGTTGCTCGCCGTTGACCGTCGCCTGAATGGTGAGGTCGTGGGGGTCGAGGTCGGTCTCCACCCAGGGGCCGAGCGGGCAGGAGGTGTCGAAGCCCTTGGCCCGGGCCCACTGCTTCTCGCGCTTCTGGGCGTCGCGGGCGGTGACGTCATTGGCGCAGGTGTAGCCGAAGATGACGTCCTTCACGCGCTCGCGCGGAACTTCCCGGCACATGCGGCCGATGACCACGGCCAGTTCGGCCTCGTGGTGGAGTTCGTCGGAGAAGGAGGGGTACTCGATGGCGTCGCCGGAGCCGATCACCGAGGTGGTGGGCTTGAAGAAGGCGACGGGTACGTCCGGTACCTCGTTGCCCAGCTCCTTGGCGTGCTCCGCGTAGTTGCGGCCGATGGCCACGACCTTGTTGGGGAGCACGGGGGGCAGGAGGCGGACCTTGCTCAGCGGGACCTTGGTGCCGGAGAGCTCGAACTCGGCGTACGGGATGCCCTTGATGATGTCGAGGACGAGACCATCGGGCCCCTCGCCCTCGACGGCGCCGAAGGCGACATTGCCGTCGATGGAGAACCTGGCGATGCGCACGGGATGCTGTCGCCCCTCACTTGCTGGCTGAAGACTGACGCTCCAGGCTAACGCGTCGCCCGTCGGGACCTGCCCCGATTACCGGGCGGCGCGAGCGAGAGCCTGTCGGGTGACCTCCGGTCGGAGGTCGGCCGACAGGCTCCGAGGGGGACGGCGTCCGGGCTACTCCGGGACGGCGGCGGTGACCGGGGCTTCCATCAGGATGGTGCGCCGGGGGTTGGCCGTCTGGGCGGGCAGGTCCACGGCGTGCTCCGGCTGCTCCGGCGTCCGCGGTCCGTCGGCGTCCTTGAGGTGCGCCAGCGTGGTGCGCCGGGGGTTGGCAATGTTGCGGAACATCATCGTCGTCTTCATCTGCCGCTCGGACCCTGTCGGTTCGGGCGCCGCCCGAAGGGGCGCCGGTTGTCGGATTTGCCATCCCTGTAAAGCGTCAGGCTAAACATCCGATTCCCTCCGGAAGCCCGGAAGAGACGACGATCATCATGTGAGTTTGCTCACGACCGGACAGACAATTCCCCCATTCCGGGCGGCCCATCGAGTCGACAGAAACGGACATTACGTAACTGAATCAGCCATTCCGCTCCTGATCATGTCGACTGGGACACCCCTTACCCTTCGCCGATTCGCCCGTAATCATCTGTTTCATCCATGATCACGCTGCACGGCTTGTTACTCAGTCATCACAACGCGTCACCCCTGTCACGGCCCGGCCTTGGGCCCTTGTTGGAGATCCGGCACTGTGCTGGAATTCCACGCACCGCCGCGGGTTTCAAGCCGGCGCGCAGGGGGCGCAACGGAGCGCCGAGTGGCGGCGGGAAGGGGAAGGACGCCGGTCACTCACGACCACCATGGGGCGGGTACAACGCCCCACGACGCCGACACCGTCCTACCGCCCAGCGGCGGGACGCCTGGTCCAGAGGTTGCGACGCTAGTGCAGGGACGTTTCAAGAGGGATGGCAGCGCTGCGGCGGAGCAGGAGCCGCACGGCGGGACCGACCGCGGCTCCTCGGCCCAGCACGCCCAGAACCCCGGGCCTGCCGCGGCCGGTGACAGTGGCGACCGCGCCCAGCGCCCCGGTGCCGCGGCGAGCGGCGACACGGATCCGAGCGCGTCGGCCAAGTCCCGGGGGCCCGTCAGCACCGGTTCCCGAGTCGCCCTTCGCAACTGGCGCATCAGCACCCGCCTGGTCTCCCTGCTCGCCCTCCCCGTGGTCGCGGCGACCACGCTGGGTGGTCTGCGGATCAACGAGTCCATGAACGACATCCAGCAGCTGGACCACATGCAGCTGCTGACCCGGATGACCAAGCAGGCGACCTCGCTGGCCCAGGCACTCCAGGAGGAGCGCGACCGTTCGGCCGGTCCGCTGGCCAACGGGGTGAAGGCCGACGACTTCAAGGTCACCGAGCCCCGCAAGAAGACCGACCGGGCGAAGACGGCCTTCCTCGACGCGACGACCTCGATCGGCGACCCCTCCGGCGACGAGGCCCTGGAGGGTATCTACTCCAGCGTCACCCAGATCGCGAGCCAGCTGGCCGAGATCCGCGACATCCGCAAGACGGCGTACGGCAAGGGCACCCCGAGTCTCCAGACCGTCGACCAGTACAGCCAGCTGATCACCTCGCTGCTGAGCCTCTCGCAGGACATGGCGCAGGCGACCAGCAACTCGGAGATGATCAAGCGGACCCGGGCGCTGGCGGCCTTCTCCTCCGCCAAGGAGTACGCCTCGGTCCAGCGGGCGATCATCGCCGCGGCCCTGCCCGGCGGCAACGACAAGCAGCCGCACCTCGACGAGAACGACAAGCAGTTCGGCCGCGCCGCGCTGCGCAAGGAAGGCTCGGCGCTCCGCTCCTTCAAGGCCGTGTACACGGCCACCGGCAACAACGCCGACGAGCTGACCGCCACGCTGGACGAGGGCAACCCGGAGATCAAGGCGGCCAACACCTACGCGAAGAAGGTGCTGGACAGCCCCTCGGGCATGACCGGCACCGCGCGCCGCTCCTACCTGGACTGGTACGACCAGAGCTCCACCAAGATCCAGGCCATGAAGACCATCGAGGAGACCCTCCTCAGCGACATGGAGGGCAAGGCCCGCGAGCTCCGCGACGAGTCGAAGCGCGAAGCGATCATCAGCGGTGCGCTCATCCTGCTGGTGCTCGGCGTCTCGCTGGTCGGTGCCTTCGTCGTCGCCCGGTCGATGATCCGCTCGCTGCGCCGCCTCCAGGACACCGCTACGCGCGTTGCTCAGGACCGTCTGCCCGAGCTCGTCAAGCAGCTCTCCGAGGCCGACCCGCAGGACGTGGACACCTCGGTCGAGTCGGTCGGTGTGCACTCCCGGGACGAGATCGGCAAGGTGGCCGCGGCCTTCGACGACGTGCACCGCGAGGCCGTCCGTCTGGCCGCCGAGCAGGCCCTTCTGCGGGGCAACGTCAACGCGATGTTCACCAACCTCTCGCGCCGCAGCCAGGGCCTCATCCAGCGTCAGCTCTCGCTCATCTCCGAACTGGAGTCGCGCGAGGCCGACCCTGACCAGCTCTCCTCGCTCTTCAAGCTCGACCACCTCGCGACCCGTATGCGCCGGAACGGCGAGAACCTCCTCGTCCTCGCGGGCGAGGAGCCGGGCCGCCGGTGGACCCGCCCCGTCCCGCTGGTCGACGTGCTCCGTGCCGCCGCCTCCGAGGTGGAGCAGTACGAGCGCATCGAACTGGCGGCGGTGCCCGCCACCGAGGTCGCCGGCCGCGTGGTCAACGACCTCGTCCACCTGCTCGCGGAGCTGCTGGAGAACGCCACGTCGTTCTCCTCGCCGCAGACAAAGGTCCGGGTCACGGGTCACGCGCTGCCCGACGGGCGGGTGCTGGTCGAGATCCACGACACCGGCATCGGCCTCTCCCCCGAGGACCTCGCCGCGATCAACGAGCGGCTCGCCTCGCCGCCCACCGTGGACGTCTCGGTCTCCCGTCGCATGGGTCTGTTCGTGGTCGGCCGGCTGTCGCTGCGTCACGGCATCCGGATCCAGCTGCGGCCCTCCGACTCCGGTGGCACGACCGCGCTGGTCATGCTGCCCGTGGATGTCGCGCACGGCGGCAAGCAGCCGGTTCCCAAGCAGGCACCGGGGCAGCAGTCCGGCGCCCCCGGCGGTCTGCTCGCCGGTGGCGGCGCGGGCAACGGCTCCCGTCCCGGCCTCGGCGGTCCGCCCTCGGGCCCGGCCGGGCGTCTCGCCTCGGGTCCGGGCGCCTCGCGCGGCCAGGTCGGTGCGGGCTCCGCGCCGCGTGCCGCGCTGCCCTCCCGCGACGGCGGCCCCCGCCACCAGGCGGCCCAGCAGGGCCAGCAGAACGCCGGATTCCAGTCCGCCGGGCTGTCCGGCACCGGTCCGCAGGACGGTTCCCGCCCGGAGCCGCAGCGTCACGGCGGCGGCCTCGCCGGTGCCTTCGGCAACGGCGCCCGTCTCGGTGCCCGCGGCCAGGGCGACGGACCGGGCCGTACGGACTCGGGCCGCCCCGACCTGTTCAGCCAGAACCGTCCGGAGCAGAACCGCCAGTTCCCGGACCGCCAGGACCAGAACGGCTCGCAGGGCAACGGCCCCGCCCCGTGGCAGCAGCCCTCCCAGCAGCAGCCGCAGCAGGCCCGGCAGAACCCGGTCGGCCAGGGCGGCTTCCAGCAGCCCGGCGGGCAGGACGAGCCCGGCCGTCAGCTGCCCCCGGTCGGCGGCCCGCGTGCCGAGCTGCCCGGCGGCAATCCGCAGCCGCAGCGTCCGCAGACCACCAGCTGGGGCACCGGGGAGCCGTCCGCGCCGCGGCAGACTCCGCTGGACGCCCCGCGCGGTCACGAGGACCCCGAGTCCACCGGCCAGTTCCAGCGGCCGGTGAACCCGCCGCTCACGCCGCGGATGCCCATGGACGACCGGCAGGGCCCCGGCTCCACCGCCGAGTTCGCCCGCCCGGACTTCTCGGCCCCGGCCCCGCAGCCGTACGGCTCGCAGGACCGGTCCGGCCAGGACCCGGCGAGCACCGGGCAGTTCGCCCGCCCCGACTTCGGGCAGCAGCAGCCCGCCCGGTCCCAGGACCAGGGGCTGCCGGCGCCGCGTCAGCGCGGCAGGGACGACGAGGACTTCGGTGCCCCGCGTCCGCCCGCCGCACCCGGCGGTGACGCGCAGTACCGTCCGGTCCTGCCCTCGCAGCCGCAGCCCGAGGCGCTGCCTCCGGCGGCCGGCCCCGGGGACGGTCGTACGCCGCTGTACGACACCCTGGAGACGAACTGGTTCCACGGCCCGCAGCAGGGCGGCGGCCAGCAGCCGCCCGCCGAGCCGCAGGCACCCTCGCCCGACCACCAGCAGCAGCCGGCCCCGGAGCCCTCCGCTCCCGCGGCGCCGCGTCGCCCCGTGGGCGACACGGGCAGCACCACAAGTTCCTGGCGCCCCTCGCCGAACGACGAACTCGTACGGCAGGCGGAGCGGGTCAAGAAGCCCGCGGCAGGCGGAGTCACCACTTCCGGACTGCCGCGCCGAGTGCCTCGTGCCAACCTGGTGCCGGGCACCGCTCAGCAGCAGAACCATCAGTCCGGTCCTCAGGTGTCACGTGCCCCCGATGATGTACGAGGGCGGTTGACCAATCTCCGCCGGGGCATCCAGCAAGGGCGGCAGGCCAACAACAGCCAGTCGACCGGCAGTTTCCCACTCGGCCCCACTCACCAGCAGGAGCGTTAGTTGAGCCCGATGAGTCAGGCCGCGCAGAATCTGAACTGGTTGATCACCAACTTCGTGGACAACACCCCAGGGGTGTCGCACACGGTGGTGGTCTCCGCCGACGGACTCCTGCTGGCCATGTCCGAAGGATTCCCCCGTGACCGTGCCGACCAGCTGGCGGCCGTCGCCTCCGGGCTGACCTCGCTGACCGCGGGCGCCTCCCGGATCTTCGAAGGCGGCGCCGTCAGCCAGACCGTGGTGGAGATGGAACGCGGGTTCCTCTTCCTGATGTCCATCTCGGACGGCTCCTCACTGGCCGTTCTCGCCCACCCGGACGCCGACATCGGTCTGGTCGGGTACGAGATGGCCCTGCTGGTCGACCGTGCGGGCAGTGTCCTCACCCCCGACCTCCGCGCCGAGCTCCAGGGCAGCCTGCTCCACTAGGCGGCCCTGGATCGATGACAGACTCGATTGCCCCAGGTAATGCCCTCATCCCTCGCCCGTCCGGCCGCTTAGAGCCCCCCACCGGCCCCTTCAGACGGCAAGCCGACGTACTGCTGTCACGCCCGGAGGATTCATGACCCCGCCACCCGCCTCACCCGATCCGTACGGCGCACTGCATCACGCGTCGTACGACGGTGAAGGCGACCAGCCACTGGTCCGCCCGTACGCCATGACCGGTGGCCGGACCCGGCCTCGCTACCAGCTCGCCATAGAGGCGCTGGTCTCCACCACGGCCGACCCCGCGCATCTGGGGACGCTGCTCCCCGAGCACCAGCGGATCTGCCACCTCTGCCGTGAGGTCAAGTCGGTGGCCGAGGTCTCGGCGCTGCTGTCGATGCCGCTCGGTGTGGCCCGGATTCTCGTCGCGGACCTGGCGGAAGCCGGCATGGTGGCCATCCACCAGCCGGGCAATGGAGAGGCCGGCGGCGCGCCGGATGTGACACTGCTCGAAAGGGTGCTCAGTGGACTTCGCAAGCTCTAGTGGCGGTGCGGCCCGGGCCACCACCTCGGCGAAGATCGTGGTGGCCGGGGGCTTCGGCGTGGGCAAGACCACGTTCGTCGGTGCCGTCTCGGAGATCAACCCGTTGCGTACGGAGGCCGTGATGACGTCCGCGTCCGCGGGCATCGACGACCTCACGCACACCGGGGGCAAGACGACGACGACCGTCGCCATGGACTTCGGCCGTATCACCCTGGACCAGGACCTGATCCTGTACCTCTTCGGTACGCCCGGTCAGGACCGCTTCTGGTTCATGTGGGACGACCTGGTCCGCGGCGCCATCGGAGCCGTCGTCCTCGTCGACACCCGCCGCCTCGCCGACTGCTTCCCCGCCGTCGACTACTTCGAGAACAGCGGCCTGCCGTTCGTCATCGCCCTCAACGGCTTCGACGGACACCAGCCCTACACCCCCGACGAAGTGCGCGAAGCTCTCCAGATCGGCCCGGACACCCCGATCATCACGACGGACGCGCGGCACCGCGCGGACGCCAAGAGCGGTCTGATCACGCTCGTGGAGCACGCCCTCATGGCCCGGCTCAAGTAAGCACAAGTCGGTATTGCCATACGGTAGTTACCGTAGTCGGACGGGGGTGGACTGTGTCCTTTGACACGATCCACCCCCGTATTCATAACGTTTCGAAAGAGAATTGCCCCGCGTTCGACACCCGACGCATCCGTATGGTGCCACTGCGCTCACATGAGCCCCGCCTTTTGACGGGGCTCGTTCTTTATGCCCGTTTTATCTGAGGTCTGCGCCACTCGGAATGACAGGTTCCGACTGTTTGGAACGCGACCGGTCCCCGTGCTGGAATTCGACGAACTCCCGAGTAGTACGGCCCTGAACGAAATACGGCACAACGTTGGTGCCGACGCCGAGAGGTTGTTGGTCGAGTGAGGCGAGGCAACGCGGACTCCACGGCGCAGCAGGAGCGGGGCAACTTCACCCCGCCACCGCGCGCCGCGGCGTCCTTTGCGGACGCGTCCGGTACGGCGGTGCCCGACGGCGGCACCAGCCGGCTGTCGCCGCGCAACTGGCGGGTGCCCACCCGGCTGAACGCGATTCTCCTGATCCCCGTCCTGGTCGGCCTGGTCATGGGCGGATTCCAGGTGAAGGGGTCGGTCGACACCTGGCGCGAGGCCCAGGACGCCGAGAAGACCGCGCTGATCGTGCGCGCCGCCGCCGAGTACGGCCAGGCGCTGCTGAACGAGCGCGACCTCACCGCCCAGCCCCTGCTGTCCAACAAGCGGGATGCCGACATCATCGCGGAGGCGCGGGCCACCACCGACGCGGCCGCCGACAAGTTCGACGCGGCCGTGAAGGGCATGCCCAAGAAGCAGGGCCTGGAGCGGCGCCTCCAGCTCCTCCGGCTGGAGGAGCCCACCCTTCCCGGGCTGCGCAAGGCCGCCTTCGCCGAGGCCATGGACCCGGTGAAGACGGAGGAGGGCTACGTCAAGGTCCAGCACTCGCTGATGGAGTTCAGCAACGAGCTGGGGCTCGGCACCGGCAACATCACCAGCTACGGCCGTACGGTGTACGCGATCGAGCTCGCCAAGGCTGCAGAATCGCTTCAGCGCTCCATCGGCATGCACCTGCTGGTGCGTCCGAGCCAGGAGACCGCCAAGTTCGACGCCCAGGTCAAGGCCTTCGGCTCGTACAACTACCTGGAGCAGATCGCGCTCGGCGAGTTCGTCTCCGGCGGTACGGAGGCCGACGCGGCCCGGCTGAAGGAGGTCATGTCCGCCAAGGCGGACGAGGGCGCGCGGGAGCTGAAGCAGTCCAAGGAGGAGGCCGCCGCGGCGGGAACCCCGTTCGTCGCCCCGCCCAGTATCGACGGCTCGGTCTTCGACGGCATGGCCCAGCAGATCGGGCAGGGCAAGTCGCCCGAGAAGCTGGCCGCGAAGGGCATCACGCCGGAGACCTGGATGGCGGCCGCCACCGCCAAGTTCGACGGCTACACCACGGTCCAGGACGAGCTCGTCGACAAGGCGGTGGCCGAGGCCGCGGACATCTCGTCCAGCGCCAGGACCGATGCCTTCGTCAACGCCGCGGTCGTGATCGTCGCCCTGCTGGCCGCCTTCGTGCTGGCCGGGCTCATGGCCCGGCAGATGAGCCGCTCGATGCGCCGGCTGCGTACCGCCGCCTTCGGGATAGCCGAGCAGCGGCTGCCGATGCTGGTCGACCAGCTCTCCCGGGCCGAGCCGGGCCGGGTGGACACCCGTGTCCAGCCGATCCCGATCCACAGCCGCGACGAGATCGGCGAGGTCGCCCGCGCCTTCGACCAGGTGCACCGCGAGGCGGTCCGGCTGGCGGCCGAGCAGGCCATGCTGCGGGGCAACGTCAACGCGATCTTCACCAATCTCTCGCGCCGCAACCAGTCGCTGATCGAGGGCCAGCTGACCCTCATCACCGACCTGGAGAACAACGAGGCCGACCCGGACCAGCTGGAGAACCTCTTCCGGCTGGACCACCTGGCCACCCGCATGCGCCGCAACGGCGAGAACCTCCTGGTCCTGGCCGGCGAGGAGCCGGGCCGCCGCTGGAACCAGCCGGTCCCGCTGGTCGACGTGCTCCGCGCCGCCGCCTCCGAGGTGGAGTCGTACGAACGCATCGAGCTCGCCGGGGTGCCCGAGACCGAGATCCACGGCCAGTCGGTCACCGACCTCGTGCACCTGCTGGCCGAGCTGCTGGAGAACGCCACCACGTTCTCCTCGCCGCAGACCAAGGTGCGGGTCACCGCGACCCGGCTGCCCGACAGCCGCGTCATGATCGAGATCCACGACAAGGGCATCGGCCTCACCGCCGAGGACTTCGCCGACATCAACCACAAGCTGGCCAACCCCCCGACCGTGGACGCCGCGGTGTCGCAGCGGATGGGGCTGTTCGTGGTCGGCCGGCTCTCCGACCGGCACGGCATCCGGGTCCAGCTGCGCCCTTCGGGCGAGCAGGCCGGAACCACCTCCCTGGTCATGCTGCCGGACGCGATCACCCACGGCGGCGGTGGCGAACCGTCCGCCGCGGGCGACGACTTCACCGTCTCCTCGATCATTCCGGAGCAGCAGAGCTTCGAACAGCAGCCGCACATGCGCACAGCGGCGGAGCTGGGCTTCGACGACTCGCGCTACGAGCAGCCCCCGGCACAGCTGGACCCGGTGGGCCGTTCGCTGATGCGTGAGGAGCGCCGGGCGGCGCTGGAGGCGCAGACGGCGGGCGAGCACCCGCAGTTCGCGCAGGACCCGTACGCCGACGGCGGATACGCCGACGGCGGGTACGCCGGGAACGGCTACGGCCAGGAGCCGCAGCAGGGCCTGCGGCAGGAGCAGTACGAACAGGCTCCGTACCAGGGCGGCTACGAGACCTACCCCGCCGACGACGCGGGCATCGCCCAACAGCCCGAGCAGGCTCTGCCCGGTGGCTATGCGGAGGGCGGATACGCGGCCGGTGAGGCCCAGCAGCCGTCCTACGAGGAGCAGTTCGCTCCCCGGCACCACCAGGATGGCTGGCCGGACCAGGGCGCCTACCAGGGCGCGTACGAGCCCTCGGCGCCGGCGGAAGCGGAATCCGTCCCGAGCGCCCCCGCCGAGCCGCAGGAGCGCGTAGGCTTCGACCGTCCGGGGCCCACGCCCGACTCCGGTCACGAGCTGACCGAAGCCGGTCTGCCGCGCCGGGGCGGTCAGCAGCACTGGCAGCCCACCGGCCGCGGGAACAGCCGGCCCGTCGCCGCGCAGCAGCAGCCGCAGCAGGAGGAACAGCCGCAGCCGTCGCCCGCGCAGCAGGACGGCAACGGCTCCGACGACTGGCGCTCGGCCAACGACGAGCGCTGGGAGCGGGCCGAGAAGCTCCGGGAGCCGAAGGCGGGCGGGATCACCCCGTCCGGACTCCCCCGGCGGGTGCCCAAGGCCAATCTGGTCGAGGGCACGGCCGAGCAGACCTTGCAGGGCGGCCCTCAGGTTTCCCGTGCCCCCGAGGACGTCCGCGGCAGGTTGAGCAACCTGCGGCGGGGCGTGCTTCGGGGACGCAGCGCGGGTTCGGACGACAGTAATACCTACAACCAGGAGCGTTAGTGTGAGCCCGATGAGCCAGGCGGCGCAGAATCTGAACTGGTTGATCACCAACTTCGTGGACAACACCCCAGGGGTGTCGCACACGGTGGTGGTCTCCGCCGACGGACTCCTGCTGGCCATGTCCGAGGGATTCCCCCGTGACCGTGCCGACCAGCTGGCGGCCGTCGCCTCCGGGCTGACCTCGCTGACCGCGGGCGCCTCGCGGATCTTCGAGGGCGGCGCGGTGAATCAGACAGTTGTGGAGATGGAGCGCGGATTCCTCTTCATCATGTCCATTTCCGACGGATCATCGCTTGCCGTACTTGCACATCCGGACGCCGATATCGGTCTGGTTGGGTACGAAATGGCTCTTCTCGTCGACCGTGCCGGCAGTGTCCTCACCCCGGACCTCCGTGCTGAACTGCAGGGAAGTCTTCTTAACTAGTAGACAGACAGTGCGTTTCGCGCCACCGGGCCATAAGGTGCGGTGGCGCGGCCCACTGAGACCGGGACCGGCAGGAGGAGGAATCGTGGACACACCGACAGGCGGGCACCAGTACGACGGTGGCCGACAGGTACCGGGTGAGCACGGCGACAACCGGTTCAACTTCCCCTCCGCACCCAGCGGTCAGGGCGCCCAGCAGCCGTACCGGCCGCAGCAGCCGCCGCGGCCGCCGCACGACGCCCAGCAGGGCTCCGGGTGGCCCGCACAGCGTCCGCACCGCTACGACGCGCCCCGGACGCCCCGTATCCAGCCGGTTCAGCCGCGGCAGACCCCCGAGCCTGCCGCGCCCGCCGCGCACAACCCGCTGGTTCGTCCGTACGCCATGACCGGCGGCCGGACCCGACCGCGCTACCAACTCGCCATTGAGGCGTTGGTCAGTACCACGGCTGATCCGTCCCGGCTGCAAGGGCAGTTGCCCGAGCACCAGCGGATCTGCCGGCTGTGCTTCGAGATCAAGTCGGTCGCCGAGATTTCGGCGCTGCTCTCGATCCCGCTCGGCGTTGCCCGGATCCTCGTAGCCGACCTGGCAGAGGCCGGACTCGTCGCTATCCATCAGCCCGGCGGCGACGAGTCCGCCGGCGGCCAGCCAGATGTGACACTGCTCGAAAGGGTGCTCAGTGGACTTCGCAAGCTCTAGCGGCGGAGCAGCCCGCTCCACTACCTCGGCGAAGATCGTGGTGGCAGGGGGCTTCGGCGTGGGTAAGACCACGTTCGTCGGTGCCGTCTCGGAGATCAATCCGCTGCGCACCGAAGCCGTGATGACGTCCGCTTCCGCGGGCATCGACGACCTGACGCACACCGGGGACAAGACCACCACGACGGTGGCGATGGACTTCGGTCGTATCACCCTGGACCAGGACCTGATCCTGTACCTCTTCGGTACGCCCGGTCAGGACCGTTTCTGGTTCATGTGGGACGACCTGGTCCGCGGCGCCATCGGAGCCGTCGTCCTCGTCGACACCCGCCGCCTCGCCGACTGCTTCCCCGCAGTCGACTACTTCGAGAACAGCGGCCTGCCGTTCGTCATCGCCCTCAACGGCTTCGACGGACACCAGCCCTACACCCCCGACGAGGTCCGTGAAGCCCTCCAGATCGGCCCGGACACGCCGATCCTGACGACGGACGCACGGCACCGCGCGGACGCCAAGAGCGCGCTGATCACGCTCGTCGAGCACGCCCTCATGGCACGCCTGCGGTAGGGCCCCGGTCCGGACGTACGGAAAGGGCCCCGCACTCCCGAAGGAGTGCGGGGCCCTTTCGCGCGTTGTCCGTCAGCCCTGCCAGGAGTGCGGGGCCCGGAAGCCCGGCGTGCGCTCCAGGCGGCGCCATCCGGCGGTGCTGCGGCCCCGGCGGGCGGGGGCGGCGGGCTGGGCCGCGGCGCGGGCGAGCAGGACCGCGGTTATCGCGGCCAGTTCCTCGGGGTCGGCAAGGCCCTTCTCGACGCGCAGCACGGACTCGGCAGCAGTGCTCATGGGTTGTTTCTCCGTCTTCTCGGCAGTTCTTCGCGGGCTCGGCAGGGGTGCTGCGCGGGTGCGTGCTACTGCGGGGGGTTGCCGTGCTTGCGGGACGGCAGGTCGGCGTGCTTGGAACGGAGCATGGCGAGCGAGGCGATCAGTACCTCGCGGGTCTCGGCGGGGTCGATGACGTCGTCGACCAGGCCGCGCTCGGCTGCGTAGTACGGATGCATCAGTTCCGCCTTGTACTCCTTGACCATGCGCTTCCGCATGGCTTCCGGGTCCTCGGCGTCGGCGATCTGCCGGCGGAAGATGACGTTGGCGGCACCCTCGGCGCCCATCACCGCGATCTCGTTGGTCGGCCAGGCGTAGGTCAGATCCGCTCCGATGGACTGGCTGTCCATCACGATGTACGCACCGCCGTACGCCTTGCGCAGGATCAGCGAGATCCTCGGCACCGTGGCGTTGCAGTACGCGTAGAGCAGCTTCGCACCGTGCCGAATGATTCCACCGTGCTCCTGATCGACCCCGGGCAGAAAGCCGGGTACGTCCAAAAGAGTGATGATGGGGATGTTGAATGCATCACACATCTGGACGAAGCGGGCCGCCTTCTCGGAGGCTTCGATGTCCAGTACGCCGGCGAGGGTCTGCGGCTGGTTGGCGACGATGCCGACGACCTGGCCGTCCATCCGGGCCAGGGCGCAGACGATGTTGCGGGCCCAGCGCTCGTGGATCTCCAGGTAGTCGCCGTCGTCGACGAGCTCCTCGATGACCTTGTGCATGTCGTACGGGCGGTTGCCGTCGGCCGGGACCAGGTCCAGCAGGACGTCGCCGCGCCGGTCGGCGGGGTCGTCGCTCTCGGCGGTGGGCGGGTTCTCGCGGTTGTTGGAGGGCAGCATCCCGATCAGGTAGCGGACCTCGGCGATGCAGGTCTCCTCGTCGTCGTACGCGAAGTGCGCGACGCCCGAGGTCTCCGCGTGCACGTCCGCGCCGCCCAGCCCGTTCTGGGTGATCTCCTCACCGGTGACCGCCTTCACGACGTCCGGTCCGGTGATGAACATCTGCGAGGTCTCGCGGACCATGAACACGAAGTCGGTCAGCGCGGGGCTGTAGGCCGCGCCGCCCGCGCACGGGCCGAGCATCACGCTGATCTGCGGGATCACGCCAGAGGCCCGGGTGTTGCGCTGGAAGATCCCGCCGTAACCGGCGAGCGCGGAGACGCCCTCCTGGATACGGGCGCCGGCGCCGTCGTTCAGGGAGACCAGCGGGGCACCGGCCGAGATGGCCATGTCCATGATCTTGTGGATCTTCGTGGCGTGGGCCTCGCCCAGCGCACCGCCGAAGATCCGGAAGTCGTGCGCGTACACGAAGACCGTGCGGCCGTCGACCGTGCCCCAGCCGGTGATGACACCGTCGGTGTACGGCTTCTTCTCCTCCAGGCCGAAGCCCGTCGCCCGGTGCCGGCGCAGCTGCTCGACCTCCTTGAACGAACCCTCGTCCAGCAGCAGCCCGATCCGCTCGCGCGCGGTCAGCTTGCCCTTGGCGTGCTGCGCCTCGGTCGCCCGGTCACTCGGTCCGCGACGGGCCTGCTCGCGCAGTGCCAGCAGTTCGGCCACCCGGCCACGGGTGTCGCTCGGCTCGCCCGGGGTTTCGTCCACAACGGTCATGTACCGACCCTACGAAGCCCGGCAAGCAAACCCTGCCGTCGACTCCGTACAGTCTCCTGACCGGTTTCCTGGCGGAGCCCGACAGAATCCGGGGGGCATGCAGGCGATGTACCAGCCAGTACGGGGCAGTCTTTGTGCGAGTCCGACAAAGTCCTACTGTGGTCTGCTGCACACCCCGGTCAGCCTCGGAGTATGGGCCGGTTGGGCGTTCTGGACCCGCTGGACGTCGTCCAGCCGGTCCCGCACCGGGGCCCCGGGGTGAGCCATGGTCAGCAGCACCGCCTCGTAGAAGGCGTCCCGCACGGCGGCGGGCATCACATCGGAGGCGTCCAGGCAGAGCGGCACCCGCTGGTCGGTGAGACGGCCGCTGATCCGCTTCTCGACCGTGCCCTTCCGGGCGGGCACATCGGAGTCCGGCGAGAATACCCCGGCCCTGCGGCCCCACTCCTCCTGCGCCGGGCGCGAGGTGAGCCGGGTGAGCAGGTCGCGGGCCTGTGCGGAGCCGCCGAAGAGCGCGGCGAAGTCGGCGGACACCTCGCGGCCCTTGAGCGTCGGGCCCGAGGGCAGCAGCCGCGCGGAGTCCGTGAAGGCGGCCCGCCCGCTGCGCTCCCCGTAGAAGGAGCGGGCGAAGGAGCCCTGGTGCTCCAGGTCGCAGCCGCCGTCGAAGAGCAGTCCGTGGCCGCCGGGCCGGCCCCGGTGGTCGCGGCGCATCGACCGCCCGTCGGCATCGGGGTCCTGGGCCAGCAGTCCGGCCCACAGGCTCCAGGCGTTGACCACCGGACCGTCCGTCCACTTCAGGGCCCCGGTCGCCCATCGCTCGTACAGCACCGGGCCCGCCGTCTGCAGGATCAGGTCCTCGATCCAGTCGCTGCCCGGCCAGCCCGAGGCGCCGTCGTCGCCCATGCCGATGCACCAGGAGGCCAGCGGTGCGGGGTGGGCGGGCGGCGGGCTGTCCTTGCGGTACCAGACGATGCTCTTGAGGTCGGTCTTGAGCGGCACCCAGAGGTCGGCCTCTATCCCTCTGGCCTCCGGCTGCCAGGGCCTGCCGTACTTCGCGGCGGTGCCCCTTGCGCCCAGCGGATACAGCCGCTGCTCCGCGGCGTACTCGACGAGGTCCCCGACGCCCGGCAGGATCGCGATGTCGGGCGGGTCGCCCGCCTGCACCGCGGCGAGCAGGACCTCCCGGCTGGCGGCCGTGCCCTGGTAGGTGTACGGGGTGCCCAGGGTGTCCAGGACCGCCTTGAACTGCTTCTCCTGGTTGTCGGTCCACGGCCCGAGGATCGTCACCCTCGGCTGTTCGTCGCCGCCGGGTGCGGCGAGCCCGCAGCCCGCCGCGGCCAGCGCCAGGCACAGCAGGAGCAGAGCGGCTCGGGCGGGCGCCATCATCCGGTCCTCCAGTAGTCGGCGTTCAGGTGCCGGCCGATGCCGACGGCGGGCAGCAGCACGATCAGGGCGCCGGCCGCGAGCGCCCCGTAGTACATGCCGCTCTGCCAGTCCTGGGCGGCCAGCCCGGCGCGCACCCGGGTCGCGGTGTCGGTGACGGCCTGCTGGGATCCGGCCAGATCGGCGTGGTCCCCGGCCTGTTGTTCGATCCGGACCAGCCCGTCGCGGGCCGTGCCCAGCCGGTCCTGGGTCTCGCTCGTCGCGATCAGCGGGCCCGTCGCCAGGAAGACGACGGCCAGCAGCGAGACCAGCAGGCACAGGTCGAGGCTGTGCCCGCAGCGGGTGCGCAGCACCCACAGCGCGGAGAGCGTGATCAGGATCATGGCCAGCAGGCCGAGTTCGGCGACCACCCAGCCCGACCACTGCGCGGGGCTCATCGTGCTGAGGGTGTCGACCCTGGCCATCTGGTGCCCCTGGAGGACGTCCAGCCGCGGCACCACCCCGGTGCCCTCGCGGGTGAGCAGCGTCTCGGCCTCCTCGAACTTCTCCTGCTGCATCAGGGGGTCCGTCACGTACTTCACCGCGCCGGGGGTGATGGAGCTGCTGTACGAGGTGAGCACCCCGTTCACCGTTTCGAGCACCCCGCGGCCGCGGTCCCCGTCGATCTGTACGTCGGAGAGCCGGGACAGGCCCTGGTCGGCGGCGGCGAGCTGGTTCTCGTACCGCGCACCGGCGCCGACCACATCGGCGATGCCGTTGTCCACGGATGTTACGGCCTCCGTGTGGGCGCGCAGCAGGGCGAGCTGGGTGGCGGCCACTCCCTGCACGGCCGGGGCGCCGCGGGTGCGCATCTCGCCCGCCGAGATCTGGACCTCGCGGTACGAGACGAGCAGGGCGCTCATCGAGACCACGGCGGCCACCAGCATCGCGGCCAGGTGGCGCTCCAGCAGCCGCCGGGTCCGGGAGCGGTAGGCGCTCCCGGCGGGTCCGTCCGTTCCGGCGCTCACAGCCGCCTCCCGCAGTCGATGCAGAACCCGGCCGCGGGCCCGGCCGGATGGTCGCAGTGCGGGCAGCGGATGCCCGGCCCGGGTGCCGGGAGTCCGGGCAGTTCCACCGGATGCCCGGAGGCGATGCTCAGCAGCCCCTGGCGGACGGTGCCCGGGTCGACGGTCGCCCCGATCCTGACCCGCCCCTGCGGGCCGTCCACGATCCGGGCGACCTTGCGGACCTCGTCCAGCACCCAGTCGGCGGCGATCTCGGTGGCGAGCCGGACGGCGAGTCCGAGCTGCGCCTCGGCCCGCTCGCGGCTGTCCAGGTCGAGGGCGGCGTACCCGTGGTTGAGGGCGGTCCGCATCTGGGTGGAGACGTTCATGGTGTGGATGTTGCGGCCGACCGCGCCGGAGATGCGTGCGGTGGCCGCGGCGGTGCCCGCCGGCAGCCAGCGGAGCACGACCGGTTCGACGGCGCCGCCGACGGCGACCTCGGCGAGCTGGAGGGGCACGCCCAGTGGGTCGTTGCTCGCGTCGGCCCGCAGGGTGAGGAGGTAGTCGCGGGACTCCGGCTGCCACTGGTGGGTGCGGAACTCCAGCCGGTGCGGATCGTCCCGGACCCGGTCCGGCTCCAGCCGCTGCTGGAGCGGCGCGGTCTCGGTCAGCGTCACTTCCCGCACCGCCGGGCGCACGGTCACCTCGATGGGGAGTTCGGGGCTGCGGATCCGGCGCAGCCTGCCCAGGGCGGTGGCCATGGCGGGGGCGAAGGCATCGGGCGAGGACGTGGCGGTGCCGTGCAGCCGTTCCGCGACGGCGAGCAGCGGGGCAGGATCCCAGCCCGCTCCGGGTGCGATGACGTCGGCGGTGAACGTGCCTTCGCTGCGGGCGAGTTCGAGGCTCAGGGCGCTGTCCGGGCGGGCCGCGTCGTCGCCGTCGCCCCGGCTGCCGCCGTCGGTGATGAGGATCAGGTGCCTTACGGGCAGGGCGCGTTCGGCGAAGAGTTCGCGCGCCCTGGCCAGCCAGGTGGTGTATCCGGCCGGTGCCTGTCCCTCGGCGGACGCGGCGATCCGGCCGACGCTGAACGCGGCCTGGCGCCGGTCGTCGGGGCCGGCCAGCGCCCACCGGCCGCGCAGCGGGTAGCACTGCTCGGCGCCGCCGCCCAGCACGGTGTACGAGAGCCCGTCGGGCAGTGCGCCCACCGTCCCGGTCAGCGCGGCGACGGCCGCGTCACGGCGCCCGGCGCTCACGTCCACCGCGACGACCAGCGCGATGTCGGCGGCGGGCACCCGGTCGCGGGGCCCGGCGGCGACCGCCCGGACCCGCACATGGGCGTCGATCCGGGCGTCCTGGTCCGGCCGCTGCTTCTTAGCTACCTGGACGGTGAGGTCGATCCCGAGTCCGGGCGTCGCGGCGGTGCGGGCCATCAGCTGCCTCCGGGGGTACGGCGTCGGGGCGGGAACCAGAAGCGGGTCTGCGGGCGGACGGCGTGCGAGAGGTCGATGAGCTTCTCGTGGTCGGCGATGTCCCTGCACTGCCGGGCCATCCAGCGGTAGCAGCCCGCCAGTTCCTCCCGTACGGCCCGCTCGCCGGGCGCCGGGGCCGGGGGCAGTCCGCGCCGCCACCAGCGGTCGTCGGGGTGCGGGCCGCCGGCCGCGGCCCGGACCGCGTCGAGCTTCCACTCGTAGAGTTCGGTGCGCAGCAGCCGGGCCGATTCGTCGCCCGTGACCACGGACGCCGGATGCCGTCCCGGCCCGCCCTCGCGCAGCGGCACCGCGGCGAGCACGGCGTCGATCCGCCGCGTCCCGGGCAGCGGCCGCCCGCCCGCCGTGAGCCGGGCCGCCCGGATGCGCAGCGCGGCGATCCGGGCGACGGTGTGGTCGCGCGACTCGTCCGGCACCAGGTCCAGGACCTCGGCGGCGGTGTCCCGGTCGCCGCGTTCCAGGGCCAGCCTGGCCAGGCCCAGCGCGGCGCCGACGTGGGAGGGGTTGCGGGCGTGCACGGCCCGGAAGAGTTCGTACGCCGACGGGATCGGACCGGCCGGGCGGTCCGGGCCGAGCTGCTCCGCGACGTAGGCCAGGGCCAGCTTCGCGGCGTACTCGCCGGGCAGCGCGCGGTGGACGGCGGCGAAGTGTTCCAGGGCGGCCTCCAGCAGCTGCCGCCGGTCGTCCAGGACCTCCGCACTGCGCAGCGCGACCAGTCCCCAGTGCCAGCTGAGCCGCCACTGCCGCACCGGGCCGGGGCCGGGAATGGAGTTCGCCGCCTCCACCTGTTCGCGCGCCCGGGCCAGCGCCTCGCCGCCCTCCCGGCCGAGCAGCAGCCGGGCGTTGTGCAGGCAGATCTCCACCGACCGTTCGCCCTCGGCGGGCTGGGCCAGCAGTCGGCCGGGGTCGTAGCTGCTCACCAGGAACCGGGCGGCCTCCGGGTCTCCCGGGTAGGGCCGGGGCACCGGCAGCCGCCGGGCGATCTCGGTGGGGGTGGGGAGCCCGGTGTCCAGGGCGGGTGCTCGGGGTGTCCGGTCGCGGCGGTGCGGGGTGCGGTCCAGCCAGTGGGCGTAGTCGGGTACGGAGCCCAGTCGCCCGCCGAGCAGTTCGGTGGACGGGGTGAAGTAGGCGGAGGGTTCGGTGCGGTCCCGTTTGCCGCGCAGCGCCCGGATCTCGCGCAGCACTCCGCGCAGCTGGCCCGCCATCTCCTCGGCGTCGGCGAACCGGCGCTCGGGGTCCTGGTCCGTCGCCCGCTCGACCGCCAGCCGGAAGGAGCTGATGCCGAGGCCGGGCACGTCGTCGCCGACCGCCCAGCCCGCCAGTTCGGCCAGGGTCGCGCCGACCGTGTGGATGTCGTGGGCGACGGTCAGCGGGCTGCCGCTGACCATCTCGGGCGCGGCGTACCTGGGGGTGATGACGGGCGGTGGTTCGGTGGATCCCTGTTTGCGGACGCCGCCGAGGTCGATGACCTTCACGCCGTCGTGCTGGTGGACGACGTTGGAGGGTTTCATGTCCCCGTACAGGAATCCCATGCCGTGCAGATGGGCGAGGGCTTCGAGGATCTGGCAGCCGTAGGTGATGACGTGCTCGATGTCGAGGACGAAGTGGCCCTGCCGGGTCGCCTCGACGACGGCGGAGAGGGTCCGGTCGCCGACGTCCTGCATCACGATGTAGCCGCCGGAGACCGTGCCGTCGGCGCTGCCGGTGCTGACGAAGTCCCGGATCTGGACGATGCGTTCGTGCCGGATGGCGACGAGGCTGCGGCGCTCCTCGGCGGCCTGGGCGGCGCCGCGTTCCGCGTACCGGTTCAGCATTCCCTTCACGGCGACGAGGTCTTCGAGGTGGGTGTCGCGGGCGAGGTAGACCCAGCCCTGGCCGCCGTGGGCGATGGGCCCGAGGATGCGGTACTGGTCCTGGAGCAGCGGCCCGTCCCGGTCGAGTTCGGGGCGGTAGGAGTACGGGGCGCCGCATCGGGGGCAGTGGCCCTCGTCGGGCGGCGGGGCGGCGGTGAACGGGGCGACGAAGTAGGTGGCGCAGGACTTGGACGAGCAGCTCATCCGGACGTGTGCCCGGGTGACGGCGGCGCTCAGCCGCTGGTCGGGGGTGCTCGGGTCGAGCGGCGGCAGCTCCAGCAGTCCTCTGGGGCCGCATCTGTCGGGGGCGGTGGGCAGCGGCGGCAGTCCCGGGCCGTCCTCGGAGCGGCCGCAGGTGTCGCAGTAGCCGGTGGGCCGCACGGCGCCGTCGCAGGGGGCTCCGGTGAACCTGCGGTGCGGGCAGGGGATCCTCATCGGCGACCGGTCCGGCCCTGCTCGCCGCGCGGTCCGGGTACGTCCGCCCGGCCGTGCCGTTCGAGTTCCGCCCGGAGTTCACGCAGCAGGGCGCGCAGGGCGTTGAGCCGGTCGCGCGGGTCGGCCACGGTGCGCAGTTGTGCCAGTTGCCGCCGGTGGCGGGACGCCTCGGTGCGCGGCACGGGCCCCAGGGAGGCCGATTCCACCAGGCCGCTCAGTCCGGCCCATTCCCTCTCGATGTCCTCGACGCGGCCGACCAGTTCGGCGGCCCGCTCGTCGAGGGCCGGTAAGAGCAACTGCCGTGCCACCTCCGTCACTTCGTCCCCGCCGGTGTTCCGCACGACGACGAGCAGCCGGAAGCCGAGCGTCCGTACCCGGGCGAGCAGGGGCACCAGGCGGTGTGGCTGCCGGTCCTCGTCGAGGCCGATCACGGCGAGGGTGGGTCCGGCGCCCCCCCTCGCGCCGCCCGCCGGCCGTTCGGGCGGGGTGCCACCCGTGAGGAGCCAGTCGCGGTAGGCCCGGGCCTGGTGGCGGGGCGTCCGCAGCCTGGTCACCAGTTCGGCGACGAAGTCCTCGGGGGTGGTGCGGCCTCCCCGGTAGACGAGGTGGGCGCGGTGCAGATGGTGTCCGAGGGTGCGGTCGCGGCCGCCTCCGTGCGGTACGACGCTGAAGCGCACCGCGGGCTCGTCGCCTCCGGCGAACCATCGTCGCAGCCGCCGGTCCAGCCCCTGGTCCCAGCCGTCCGGTCCGCTCAACTCGGCGACCAGTGGCACGAGTTCGGCGATCCGGTCGACCGGGATCATGTACGAGAACGCCAGGTCGTTGTCGGTGGGCAGCGCCAGATCGCGGTCGCCGCGCCAGCTGACGACCATCCCGACGACCCGCTCGGGCGATCCGGCCGTCTCGCCGCGCACCTGCACGGCGGCTCCGCTGAACCCCGGTTTCACCACCTGCTCGTTGCGTCCGGCGTCCAGCTGGATCCAGGCGCCGTGCACCCCGCCGATCCGCCCGGTCAGCCACATCCCGTCGGCGAAGGACCGCGCGTATCCGCCGATCCACACCTCACGGCCGCGCTCCAGGCTCCGGTCGAGCGTCGCGGGGGTGGCGTGCGGGCGCGGGCTGTCCAGGGCGAGTACGGCGATGTCCTCGCGGGTGGCGCCGAGACCGGGCAGCCAGCCGCCGTCGGCCACCCGCGCCCCGACCGGGGCGATGGCGGGGTTCTCGGCGAACTCCACCCAGATCCGGGCGTCCGCCTCCCCCACCACGTGCGCGCAGGTGAGTGCCCGGTCCTGGGTGAGCAGCACACCGGCACCGCAGACCGGCCCGTCCGCGGCGCCCCGCCGCAGCCGCAGCCGCCAGTCCGCCCTCAACTCCCCCATGCCGCACGAGAATACGCGCGCTGCGGGGGCCGCTCCCAGTCCTCGGACACACTCCGGTCACTCAATGTCCATCCGGTGTCACGGAGTGGGGGCCGCCACCGCACGCGTGATGCGGGACGGGTCGGCCCTCAGGCGTACCCGTCCCGCATCGCGTCGTGTCAGCCGCCGCAGTGGAAGCGGGCGTCACCCCAGTCCGCGTGGTCGTTGCCGTTGCCGTCGCCGCCGTCGCCGACGACCAGCTCGACGTACTTGGCTCCGGTGACGTCGGCCGTGAGCGACCAGGCGCTGTCGGCCGCCTTCAGCACGGGCGACTTCACCTTCTCGGCGCCGTCGGCCGTGACGGAGAACTGCACGCTGCCGGCGCTCTTCTGCACGTCGTCCACGCCGACCTGGGCGGTGAACGAGGTGCACTTGCCGCCCAGGTAGTACCGGACCTTCGCCGGTGCGTGGCTGCCGAGGCCCTTGGTGTAGACGGTGCCTCCGACGGTCAGCGGGGAGCCGTCGCCGGTGCCGGTCTCACCGTTGGAGAGGTCCTTCTCCACCGGGCCCCAGCCGTTCTCGGAGGCCGTCCAGTCCAGGTCGCTGGCCCAGCTGTCGGTGGTGGGCGGCGGCGGCAGGGTCCGTACGGAGGTCTGCGCGCCGAGCGTGCGCCGTGCACCGCCGACCGTGTACTTCGCCTCGGAACTCAGTTCGTACACCTGGTACTTGGCGTCCACCGGAGGAGTGACCCGCCAGCTGCCGGTGACCTCGGTGCCCGCCGGGACCGAGTCGAAGGAGACGGCGCCGTCGGGCTCCGACCGCCAGCCCTCGGGGACGGTCAGGTTCAGTGCGACACCGGTCGCCGCCGTCGCCTCGTAGTTGGTGAACGACACCTCGACGGTGTTGGCCGTGCCCGGCTCCAGGGTCTCGGCGGCCGGTTCGACGCCGAGGGTGGCGCAGGCGGCCTGTTCGGAGTCGGGGGCCCGGCCGAGGTCGGTCACGGTGAAGGAGTCGAGGACGAAGTCGGCGCCGTCGGGGGCGTCGTCGCGCTTGCGCAGCCCGGTCCAGGTGTCGCCGCAGCCCGCGGTGACGGTCTCGGCGAAGTGGCCGGTGGTGCGCTGCTGTCCGAGGGCGGTGGTCCGGGTCTCGACCGAGTCGGCCTTGCCGTCGGCGGTGATCCGGTCGTAGCCGTCGACCCACTCGTAGGCGCCCGCGTGGCTGGACTGGTAGTCGTACTCGACCTTGTAGCGGTGCCCGTCGGTCATCGGCACGGTCCACGGGGCGGTGCGGTAGACGAGTCCGGAGTTCTCCTCGTGGGACTTGAGGGACTCCTTGCCGCCGATCACGTCGTCGATCAGCTTTCCGTTCCAGCCGGCCTGGGTGTACGGGGCGTGCAGCTGGGAGATGACGGTGCGGGGGTCGGTGGAGCCGCCCGCGTCGCCCTTGAGGAAGGGGCCCCAGCCCTGGTCGACGGTCTCGAAGTCCTCGTAGGAGACGGTGTTCTTCTTCGTCGTCGGGGCATTGGCGACGATGCGTACGTCATCGGCCCGGACGCTCGCGGCGCTGCCCCCGGCCGCCTCGACGCGCAGGGTGGTGCGGCCGTTCGCGGGGGCGGTGAAGTTCACCTTGGCCCGCTGGAAGTACGTGCCGTGCCGCTCGGACGCGGCGACCTGGTCCTTGACGGTGGAGCGGTCCACCGCCACGGACTTCCCGCCGATCGAGAGCGTGGTGTGCCGGGTCTTTCCGGGCTGGACCTCGATGAGCGCGGACGCGGTGTAGCGCTGTCCGGGCCGCAGTCCGTCGATACGCTGCGAGAGCGCCGCCGTGCCGCCGCCGGAGAGCCGGGCGCCGTTGAGGCCATTGGCGTCGGTCTCGCGGGCGACGGTGCCGGTCTTCGACCAGGCGGTCAGCCCCTTGTCGTTGAAGCCCGGGTCGTCGACCGGGGTGCCCTCGCCCCACTTGGGGTCGGCGGCCTTCGGGGCCTGCCGCGGGTAGAGGACGTACGGCCGGCCGGCCTCGGCGGTCAGCGTGATCTTCCCGTCGACCGGCTTGACCGTGCCGGTCCTGACCCGCCCGTTGTCGGTGAGTTCGTAGACGGTGTACGGGTCCTTCGAGGGCACCGCCCAGCTGCTCGTACCGCCGGACTTGCTGTAGTGGTACAGCTTCTTCCCGCCGTCCCACGGCAGCAGGTAGTCGGTGCCGCTGAGGACCTTGCGGCCGTGGTCGTAGAACGTCCGCCTGCCGTCCTCGACCGTGCCCCGGACACCGCCGGTGAAGGTGATGTCGTTGCCGTCCCAGCGGGTGATCTTCTGGTGCTGGAGGTACTTGGCGGGCAGGTTGCGCTGCCAGATGTTGTCGGAGAAGGCGTTCCAGTCGGTCTCGCCGGTCCAGCCCTCGAACTCCTCGATGGCGCTCTGGCCGAGGACCGGGTCGTTGTTCCAGACGTCCTTCTCGCCGTTGCGGATGAACCGGATGATCTTCGAGTTGAGGCCCTTGTTGGTGGCGCCGCCGTAGTCGAGGTCATTGGCCCAGTGCGACCAGAGCGAGCCGCGCTCGAACTTGTCGGCCCACTCGGTGGCGACGTTCCAGCCCTGCTTCTGCACTTCCTGGAGGGTCTTGTCGGGGATCCAGCCGTGCGTGTAGTAGACGTCGAAGTAGAGCAGGCTGAGGTTTCGGTCCGTCTCGTCGCGCAGCTGCTGTATCCGCCTGGCCAGGTCGCCGCTGTTCACGTCGCGGCGCTGGTCGATGTAGTAGCTCTGGCCGAGCCAGTTCCAGCCGGGCTTGGTCTTGTCGACGAGCTTCTCGTCGAAGGCGTTGGCCTCCGCGTACGCCTCGGTGTCGTTGATGTGGACGCCGAAGGTGGCGCCCCACTTCTTGCCGTCCTTCAGGAGTTCGTTGAGGTCCTTCAGTCCGCCGGCGCGCTTGTTGTAGTTGCCGCCGTAGTCGGGGTGGGCGGAGTCGTGGCCCTCGGAGGCGAAGCCCTTGAGGAGCGCGAGCTGCCCGAGGCCGTCGGTGGCGAGGGAGATCCGCTTGACGTCGTCGAGGGTGCGCAGGAAGGGGTGGGTGGCCTGGCTGGCGAAGTTGAACGGGATGTGGGTGACGACCCGGTCCGGGGTGTCCTCGCTGCCGGGCGCCCGGACCCCTATGGAGCGGAACGCGACGGCGCCGTCCTGCCAGTCGACCGCCTTGTCGCCGTTGGCGTCGGGGGTGACGACGACCTTCGCCCAGGGAAGGTTGCCCCCGCTCTCCGGCTTCGGTGCCCCGTCGCCCCGGTAGGTCCACTGACCGGACCAGACGCCGACCCGGACGCTGCCGTCGTCGTCCTTGCGGGCCTGGTGCCAGAACCGGGCGTCGTCGCCACCGGTGGCGCCGGACGGCTTGTCGTACGAGGAGTTGGACTCCACGGCCGCGGCGAGCGAACCGGTGTTGAGAATCGCGTACGAGGCGCCGACCGGCGCCTTGTCGGCGGCGGTGTCGGCGGTGACCTTCGCGAAGACGTCGGCGGTCTTCGTCGAGTCGTTGTCCAGCCGGGTGAAGGCGGTGGCCCCGCCGGTGTCGGCGGAGCCGACGGAGACCAGGTCGTGGCCCGGGATGTCGATGGTGCCGACGCGGAACGCCTCGGTGTCGCGGACCGCCGTCACCTTGAAGGTGGTGGCGCGTCCGGAGACGGAGAGCGAGGCGTCGATCTCGATGCCGGGCAGGTCGGTGAAGGTCAGCGTGTAGCGGGCGGCCGAGGCGGTGACCTCGGGGGCGCCCTTGAGCTTCACCGGGTGCGCGGTGCCGTTGAGGGTCACGGCGGTGACCGGCCGGGTACTGCCGAACAGCTGACTGCCGGTGGCCCGGTCGGTGTACGCGAGGACGCGCGGGAAGTCGTCGGCGACGGCGACCGAGAGCTGCGCGGACCCGATGACGGTGGCGCCCGCGGGTACGGACGGCCCGACTGCGGCGGGTGTGGGAGCGGCGGCAGAGGCGGGGAGCGCGGTCCCCACCAGTGCCAGGACGGCGGCTGAGGCGGCGGCGACAGCGCCCGCCGAAGTGAATCTTCGCGACATGTGCTCTGAGTAGTCCCCGTGACCGGACACCGTCAACGACCTGCGACGACTCGGAGCCCTCCAGTCCAACAACCGCGTTGCGTAAGTCCAAGTGGACGGTAAGTGTCCTGCCGGGTACGGGGGATCAGCCTCGATGCCCGCCGTCACCGCCGCCGGTGCCGGTACCGTCGCCGGCGCTGTCCTGCTCGCCGTCCGCCCGGGTCAGGACAGCGGCCTCACCCGCCGCTGCCACGCGCAGACCGGCGTCGCCCCGCCCCGGTACCTGCTGAACAGGACGAACGCGACGGTCACGGCGTCGCTCCCGCTGTCATGGGGTGGTGCTGATCGGCGCCGGCCGCTGTCGACGGGCTCATCGCCGGGATCTCCGGGCGCGCTCACCGTGCGACGGGGATCCGTGCGCGCTCATGCCCTTGGCGGCGGCCTGGGTGATGTTGCGGGCCATGCCACCGAAGACCACGGCGTGAAAGGGCCAGACGGACCACCAGTAGGCGTGGCCCAGCAGACCTCGGGGGTGGAACAGCGCTCGCTGCCGGTAGCGGGTACGGCCCTCGGAGTCCGTCTCGGCGAACATCTCCAGCCATGCCAGGCCCGGCAGCCGCATCTCTGCGCGCAGTCGCAGCAGCCGTCCGGGCTCGATCTCCTCGACCCGCCAGAAGTCCAGTGAGTCCCCGGCCCGCAGGTGCTCGGCGTCGCGCCGTCCACGACGGAGCCCGACACCGCCGACGAAGCGGTCCAGCCACCCCCTGACCGCCCAGGCGAGCGGAAAGGAGTACCAGCCGTTGTCGCCGCCGATCCCCTCGATCACCTTCCACAGGGCCGTTCGGGACGCGTCGACCGACAGCTGCCGTTCGTCCTGGTAGAGGCTGCCGCCGGCCCAGTCCGGGTCCGTGGGCAGCGGATCGCTGGGCATCCCCGGTACGGAGGCGGACGACCAGCGGGTGGCGACCTGGGCCTCACGCACCCGCCGCAGCGCCAGGGCCAATGCCTCGTCGAAGGGCAGCGGCAGGCCCGGAGGGTCGGGAACGTACCGGGCGATGTCGTGCTCCTGGCAGACGACCTCGTGACGCAGCGACTCCGTCAACGGGCGGGCCAGGGAGGCGGGCACCGGGGTGACGAGGCCGACCCAGTGGCTGGACAGCCTCGGCGTGAGCACCGGAACCGGCACGATGAGCCGCCTGGGCAGTCCGGCGACGGCGGCGTAACGGCACATCATCTCCCGGTACGTGAGGACATCGGGCCCGCCGATGTCGAACGCCCGGTCGACGTCGTCCGGCATGGTGGCCGAGCCGACGAGATAGCGCAGGACATCGCGTACCCCGATGGGCTGGGTGCGGGTGTGCACCCAGCTGGGGGTGACCATGACCGGCAGCCGCTCGGTCAGATAGCGCAGCATCTCGAAGGAGGCCGACCCCGAGCCGATGACGACCGCCGCTCGCAGCACGGTGGCGGGCACCGGTGCGTCGAGGAAGATCCGTCCGACCTCGGCGCGGGAGCGCAGATGCGGGGAGAGCGACCTTTCGGGCACGTTCGGTGGAGTGAGCCCGCCCAGGTAGACGATCCGCCGCACGCCGGCGGCGTGCGCCTGTTCGGCGAAGACCCGGGCCGCACGGCGGTCGGTGTCCTCGAACGCGGAGCCGGTACCGAGGGCGTGCACCAGGTAGTACGCGACGTCGATCCCGCGCATGGCCTCGGCGACCGAGGCCGCGTCCGTCACGTCGCCCTGTACCGTCTCGGCGTCACCCGCCCAGGGGTGGTCACGGAGTTTGTGGGGGGAGCGGGCCAGACAGCGCACCCGGTGGTCCGCTCGCAGCAGTTCCGGTACGAGACGCCCACCGATGTACCCGGACGCTCCGGTGACCAGGCAGTGCGCCCCTGCCGTGTCCCTCCGCTCGTTCGTGCCCACGATCGTTCCTCCCTGTGCTCGCTCCGACCGCCCCCGTGTCTCGCCCCGATCATGGCCTGCACGGCGTGACCGCGCCCGCCACGGCGAACGGACTCGCACGTCATGGACCGCAATGCCGGACGGCTGGTCGCCGCGGAAGGGCGGACGCCGTCGAGGCTTCGCACGAATGAAGGTGTCCGCCCTAGCTCCTGTCCGGCCCCGGTCCGCCGGACAGGCCCCGGCCGCGTGCCGTTCCAGTGTTCCGGCGGGCCAGCACCAGCACGCTCAGGCCGAACATCAGGACACCCAGCGGGACGTGGACCGACGGGACGTGCGCGATGCCGAGCACCACCTGCACAGAGGCGAGGACGAGGAAGCCGGACGCGTACGCGATGGGGCGGGGCGAGCCGCCGCCCGGCCGCCAGGCCAGCACCGCGGCGAGCACGTACAGCATCGAGGCCCCGTACATCACGCGCGCCCCGACGCCGTGCAGCAGTTCGCCGTGCGACGAGGAGAGCAGCACCCCGGCGCTGACCGCCTGGAGGAAGATGGTCAGGGTCTGGAGCGCGATCGACACCCGCAGGAACGCGGCGGCGCGCGGTGCCGCAGCCGCTCTCGTCGTTGTCGTTGTCGCCGTCGCCGCCGTCGTTGTCGTCGTCCGCGTGGTCATGATGCCGTCCCCTTGTCCGCCCGGAAGCAGTGGATCGATAAGGTCTCACCAGCCCGACGACGCAGCACCGCGAAATGCAAGGCGAGAGCGGCGGGCCGGGGGGAAGTGGTCATGGCCGGGGTTGCACCGGAGTGGGGCGCGGCGGACGTCGCCGGTGAGCGACGCCAACTGATCAACATCGCCTACCGGTTGCTCGGTTCGCTGGCCGAGGCCGAGGACGCCGTACAGGAGGCGTACGCCCGCTGGTACGCGCGGCCGCGCAGCCAACAGGAGGCCGTCGTGTCTCCAGGTGCCTGGCTGACGACGGTGACCGGGCGCATCTGCCTGGACGTGCTCGGCTCGGCGCGGGCCCGGCGCGAGCGCTATGTCGGCGCCTGGCTGCCCGAGCCGCTGCCCGACCGCAGGGAGTGGGCCGGCGGGGCCGGCCAGGACGCCGCCGACCCCGCCGACCAGATCACTCTGGACGAGTCGGTGACCATGGCCTTCCTCGTCGTCCTGGAGTCGATGACGCCCGCCGAGCGGGTCGCCTTCGTGCTGCACGACGTGTTCCGCTACTCCTTCCCCGAGATCGCCGGGATCGTCGGCCGCACCCCGGGCGCCTGCCGGGAGCTGGCGAGTTCGGCCCGGCGGCGGGTACGCGCCGAGCGCGCCCCGGCGGGTGCGGCGGCGGGGCAGGCCGAGGTGGTGCGGCACGTCAAGGAGGCATGGGAGGCCAAGGACATCACGGCTCTCGTCGGCCTCCTGGACCCGGACGCCGTGATGACCGCCGACGGCGGCGGCCTGGTCGGCACCGTACTGCGCCCGGTCGAGGGCGGCGCGCTCATCGCCCAGTACATGATCGCGATCGCCGACAAGGCGCCGGGGCTGAGGCTCCTGGAGCGTACGGTGGCCGGTGCGCCCGGCCTGATCGCCCAGCACGCGGGCGTCACCGCGACCGTGGCCGCCTTCGACGCCTCCGGTGGCCGGGCCACCCGGATCTGGGTGGTCCGCAACCCGGAGAAGCTGCGCCTGTGGACGCCGGGTGGGTGAACGCCCTCACCAGCGCAGAGCCGTGAAATCGATCGGCCGGGGCCGCAGAAGCCCCGTACGTTCCACCAGCGCCTCCAGCCGCCGGGACATCTCGTCGGCGTCCAGCCGGCGCCGGTCGCCGTGCCCCGGCAGCACCCACTCGAACCGCAGCTTCCCCGCCGTCCGCGCCAGCGAGGCGGCCAACTCCTCGATGGAGTACCAGGTCACGCTCTCCGCGACTTCGAGGTCCTCGGTCGTACGCGACCAGTAGAAACTGTCGCCGCTGAAGCAGTACCGGTCGTCCGCGAGGTAGAGCACGCTCCCCCGGGTGTGACCGGGCAGCGGATGTGCGGTGACACCCTCGCCGATCTCCACCGGATCGAGCCCCCGGATCACCTGGTCCGCGTCCGGAACCGCGTCGAGGTCGCCCTCGTGGATCCACAGCCGGGCGCCGAAGTGGTCGGCGTAGCGGCGCCCGTGCGCGACGTGGTCGCGGTGGGTCAGCAGTACGTCGGTGACGGGCCCGGTGGCCGCCACGTACCGCTCGGCGAGTCCGGGGCTCCAGCGCGGGGTGTCGATCATCATGACCGTGCCGGACGGCCGCCGGAGCAGATACGAGTTGGCGCCGGCGGTGTGCGTGGAGTTGTGCCCGCATACGAGTACGCCGTCGTCCAGCGCCATCGGGAACGGGTCGAGCGCCGGGTCCGGCTGCCCCGACGCGGGCCTGATCGAGCGGGTGTGGCAGGCGAAGACGGCGGCGTGTAAGCGCCGGTTCTCCGCCTCGTCCTCCGGCTGCCGCAGGATCCGCGACGTCCCGCCGTCCTCGATGATCAGCTCGGGCGCGAACTGTCGGGCGACGTCGCAGTTGGTGCAGCGGTCGTCCACGTACCAGCCATCCACGGCAGGGCTCCTTCATTTCCACGGGTATCGACCCCGTCGAGGGCCGCAGCTCCAGGGATAGCCCACGTACCGCCCCGATCGGTAGACCGCGCCGACACCCCGAACTCGCACCACACCACCTTTCCCGGGTTCCGCTCCCCCACCCCCCACCTGTCGGCGAGCGCCGCCACCAGCCGCAGCCCCCGACCCCTTTCCTCGTCGGACCCCGCCCAGGAATCGGCGGGACGGACCTCCCCGTCGCCGCTGTCGTGGACCTCGATGCGCAGGGTCCTGTCGGCCGGCTCCAGAAGAATCCGGAGGCGGAACCCACGACCGGGCGGGACACTGTGCAGCAGGGCATTGGTGACCAGCTCGCTCACACAGAGCAACACGTCGTCGACGCGGGCGTCGCACCCCCAGTCGACAAGAGCCTCGCGCACGAACTGCCGTACGAGCGGGACGGATCGGCGTTCCCGGCGGTGGAACACCTCACGGAGGCGGGGGAGTCGGGTTGTCTCGTTCACACAGCCAACGTCACACATTGTCACTACGGTTGAGCAGCGCGTCGGGTCGTACAACGGAGATGTACGACTTCTGACGGGTCATCCGGGGTTCGTGAGGGGGAGAGGCAGTTCATGCAAACCGGCAAAGAAGAAGAGCAGGCGGATCACGTCCTGGCATCCGATCGGCGCCCAGCTGGCGACGTTCCGCAAGGAGGCCCGATTGACACAGGCGGCGTTGGCCGAGCGGTGTTCGGTGGGCGACAACACGATCGCCTCGATCGAGCAGGGCCGCAGAGCTCTGCAATGGGACTTCGCAGTCCAGCTGGACGAACTGCTGGACACGAAGGGGGCGTTGCGGGTTGCTGTGGAGAAGGTGCCGAAGAAGGAGCGCTTTCCGGCCTTCGTCCAGGACTTCATCGACTACGAGCAGGGGGCGCTGACCCTGCTCTCGTACCAGAACCAGGTGGTGCCGGGACTCCTCCAGACCGAGGAGTACGCCCGGTTCGTCTTCTCCTGCCTGTACCCACCCCTGGAGGAGGACGAGCAGGAGCAGTGGGTGGCAGCTCGACTCGATCGGCAGAAGCTCCTCAACCGGAAACCCCGCCCGATGCTTCACTTCCTGCTGGAAGAGAGCATTCTCCGCAGCCAGATCGGCGATCCCGCCATGATGCGGGAGCAGATCCGGCACCTCCGCCAGTGCATGGAACTCCCGTTCCTGGGGCTCCAGATCGTGCCGATGAAACTCCCGAAGCACGCCGGACTTGCGGGGCCGATGGTGTTGCTGGAGACCCCCGACCACGACCATCTCGTCTACGTGGAGGGGCAGCTGACCAGCTACCTCCACGACGACCCCGACGTCGTCAGTGTGCTCCAGCAGAAATGTGGGATGCTGCGCTCGCAGGCGCTTTCCGTCGAGAAGAGCGCGCGCCTACTGGAACTGCTTGGAGAGACATGACCCGCGCAGCACACCCGGCCGTCAGCACCGCCGTTCTCGCCTGGTTCAAGTCCAGCTACAGCAGCGACCAGGGCGGCAACTGCCTTGAAGTCGCCTACGACTGGCGCAAGTCCAGCTACAGCGGCAGCCAGGGCGGCGACTGCGTAGAGGTGGCCGCCCACCCCGCCGCCGTGCACATCCGTGACTCCAAGGTGACCGACGGCCCCGTCCTCACCGTTCCCCCCGCCGCCTGGACCGCGTTCCTGGACGCCACGGTCTGACGACACTGCGGCCCGGCATGCCGGGCCGCACCCCCTTTCGGTCTGTCGAGTTGTGAAGACTTCCTGTTTCTGAGAGCGCTCTCAGTCATAAGTCTTGACGCCGGATGCGGCCCTCACGAGAGTGGTTGACCCCCCACACACACCTCGGGAGTCCTCTCGTGATTTCGCGCAGACTGTTCCTGACGGGCGGCGCCGCCGCCACCGCGACCGCCGTCACCTACCCCCTCTGGGGCAGCGCCCTCGGCCCGAGCGCCTCCGCCGCCCCCGCGACCTGTGAACTCGCCCTGGAGAACCGTTCGTTGCCGGGCAGGGTCAACGCCTATGTCACCGGCCACGAGCAGGGCACCGACCGCTGGGTCCTGCTGCGGGCCGACGGCAGCGTCTACCACCCCGACTCCCCCGCCGCCCCGCAGACCCCGCTGCCCGTCGACTGCGCCATCCCCCTGAATCCGGCGGGCGGGGCCCCGGTGGTCCTGACGCTCCCGCAGATGTACGGAGCCCGCGTGTACTTCGTACGCGACGACACGCTCACGTTCTACCTCAACCCGGGCCCCGCCCTGGTCGAACCGGCGTTCGCGACGTCCACCGATGCCAACTACGGCCGTACGTGGTCCTTCTGCGAGTTCACCTTCAAC
This sequence comes from Streptomyces sp. NPDC127117, assembly GCF_042677325.1. Lineage (NCBI taxonomy): Bacteria > Bacillati > Actinomycetota > Actinomycetes > Kitasatosporales > Streptomycetaceae > Streptomyces > Streptomyces sp. NPDC127117. The sequence goes on along the minus strand of NZ_JBHXTM010000010.1, from coordinate 41,777 downwards.
CCGCAGCAGCTGTACGCGAACATCAGCTACGTCGACCTGGTCACCGCGCTGCCGATCGGCCTGACCCTGGCCGGGGACGCGACGCACACCGTGGCGCCGCTCCCGGACGGCGCGGTGCAGCGGATCGCGGACGGCCTCATCGCCCAGGCCGCCGCAGACGGCCGGCCGTGGGACAAGCTGGTGATCCGGGGTGCGGACGGCAGCGTACTGCGGGTGATCTCGCCGCAGAACCTGATGGCGCCGTTCTTCGACCGCCCGGACGAGATGCCGTTCCGGGACGTGTTCACGTCGTACATCGACCGGGTCTGGGAGAAGTACCGCTCCACCGACCTGCGCATCGACCTCCAGGGCGGCCGGGGAGTACGCACCGGCCGGGTGAACGGCGACGTCCTGACCTTCGAGGGCGGCCACACCTTCACCAAGCCCGTCTCCAAGGACGTCTTCACCTGCAATCACGGCCCGTTCGCGAACAACCCGGGCGACCCGGACGACAAGAAGGCCCTCCTGGCCCGCCTGGCCTCCGGCTTCAACCGCTCCCTGATGCTCACCCACCCCGACCAGCCGAACGGCACCTCGACTGCCGACTACTACCAGGACCCGGCCACCAACCACTGGTCCCGCGTCGTCCACGCCAACACCCCGATCGGCTACGCCTTCCCCTACGACGATGTCCGTCCCGACGGCGAACCCGATGTCTCCGGCGCCGCCAACGACGGCAACCCCCGCCGCTTCACGGTGACCGTGGGGGCCTGAACAGGGGCCACTCGCCGGCGCCGGCGCCTGCAAGGGCGACCCCACCAGTGCGGCCGGCGAGGTCGCCGGGCGGAGTCGAGGAAACGCGTCCCGCGGGTGGGCGACTGCCACCTCTCGGGCCGGGTCAACGCGCGTGTACGCTGCCCGGAATTCGGTGCCCCTCGATGAACGGATCGTCCTCGTGCACGTTGAATTCACCGGCTGCGTCATCGAGTGGCGGGGCCCTTCGCCGTTCTACTTCGCCGCCGTGCCCGCCGAACAGGCCGCCGACATCCGCGAGGTGGCCGCGATGGCCACGTACGGCTGGGGTGCGGTTCCCGTCGATGCGCGCATCGGCGGGACCGCCTTCAGCACGTCGCTCTTTCCCAAGGACGGCAGTTACCTGCTGCCGCTCAAGAACGCGGTCCGCGAGCCGCAGGGTCTCTCGGCCGGTGACGAGGTGACCGTGACGGTGACCGTCCGCGTGTAGCCGGCGCGGGCGGCCGAGCAGCCCACGTGGCGCGTGGGCTGCCGGCGGCGGCGTGCGGTTTGTGCGCCGGTGCTCGTCCGTTCGGGATCAGCCCGAGGTCGGCGGGGTGCGGCCGTCCGCCTCGTACTGGCCCACTTCCAGGAAGTGACGCAGCTCTTCCGGGGTGCCGTCCACGGCATCCTCGGCCGCCGCGCGCAGGGCGGCGCTGATGTTCGGGTCGGCCAGGATGCGGAAGATGGCGACGCGGTCGTCCTCGGCCTGGGCGAGGCGAAGGCCCGTCTCCAGGAAGTAGCGCAGATCCTCCGGCGTACCGTCCAGAGCCCTCTGCGC
>NZ_JBHXTM010000010.1:0-40125 GCF_042677325.1 Streptomyces sp. NPDC127117 | reverse complement strand
CTCCCGGTACACACCCTTCCCCGTCTTCGGATCGGCCACGATACGAAGGATCGCGACACGATCGTCCTCCGCCTGAGCCAGACGCAGACCCGTCTCCAGGAAGTAGCGCAGATCCTCCGGCGTACCGTCCAGAGCCCTCTGCGCCTCCCGGTACACACCCTTCCCCGTCTTCGGATCGGCCACGATACGAAGGATCGCGACACGATCGTCCTCCGCCTGAGCCAGACGCAGACCCGTCTTCAGGAAGTTGCGGAGGTCGTCGACCGTGCCGTCCAGGGCCTTCTGGGCCTCCCGGTTGACGCCCTTGCCGATGTTCGGGTCGGCCAGGATGCGGAGGACGGCGATGCGGAGTTCTTCCTCCGACATCGAGTCGTAGGGCGACTCCTCGTCCGCCGTCGCGTTCTGTGCGACCGACGCCGCGACGGGCGGGGACGGCGCTGTGGCGGCGAAGGACGGGGTGGAGAGGAGGAGGGCCGGGGCCAGGGCGCCTGCGGCCACGGCCAGCGCCGCTCGGGTCGGTCTCATGTGGATACCTGTCCTGGGTCGGAAAAATGGCCGGGCAGTCGGTGCCCCGGACAGCCGCCCGGAAGGTGGCGGCGAGCCATCTTCCCAGGAAGGGGCGGCCGATCGACTGCCGGTATCAGGCAGTCTTCGCCGTCGGATCATTGCCGAAGTCGACTGTGGGCGGGTCCGGTTGGCGAGATGGCGCCCCTCCCGGCAGAGTGCCCGTCCGCCGGGCAGCGGCACGGGGTGCCCCCGTCCGGTGGACGGAGGCACCCCGTGCGGGTCGACGTGCGCGGAGGTCAGCAGCCGCCGCAGTTGTAGAACGTCACGTCCCAGTGGTTGCCCTCGTCGGCGTAGACGTTGCCGGAACCCGCCTGGTACTGGGGGGCGCCGTCACCGCGTACACCGATGTAGGTGAAGACGTTGTGGACGTAGTTGGTGAGGCAGGTCGACTTGGCGAAGTCGAGCTTGTAGCCGTTCCAGTGCGAGTACGTGCCGCCGGCGTGCCCCGTCTCGGTGCCGCCGGTGATGTTCAGCGCGCAGCCCGTGGCGCTCTTGAGGGTCTGGGCGCCCTGGGCGGTGGCCAGGTTGAGCTGGTCGAACGAGGTGCAGGTGGCGACGTTGCGGTCGGAGCAGCCGCCGGAGGACGACCAGGTGACTCCGGAGGAGCTGAACCGGGCGGTGGCCTCGGCGTGCGTGAGCTTGGTGGCGGCGTGGGCCTGGGGGGCGCCACCGCCGAGAACACCGACGCCCGGGGCGAAGAGAACGCCCAGGACAAGGGCGAATGCGGTCAGGACGGGGCGCAGTCTCATATGGGACAGCATGGGGGGACTCCTCCTGCTCATGACAAGTAAGGGCATGCAGATACTGCCCGAGTTCTACGCGCGTCCGCCAGAGGGGGGCGGCAACGGCCGGCAGCAATTGCGCCCGCGTTCGACCGGTGTTCACGACACACTTCGACTTAGATGTTGAACGTTGAACTAGATCGCGCTACAGTCATCCTCGTTGAAGGTTAAACAATCACTTCGACCCCGCTCGATCACGTCCCCCGAGGAGGAGCCATGGCTCTGTTCAACCGCAAGAACAACAACGCCCCGTCCGCCACCGCGACCATCGCCCCCGCCGTGGACCCGGCCCTGGCCGCCCTCACCGGCGAGTACGCGATCGACCCGGCCCACAGCAGCATCGGCTTCACCGTGCGGCACGCGATGGTCACCAATGTGCGCGGCTCCTTCGGCGAGCACGAGGGCACGCTGAAGCTGGACGGCTCCGACCCGGCGAACTCCACCGCGTCCATCGACGTCAAGATCGGCAGCATCGACACCGGCATCGCCGACCGCGACGGCCACCTGGTCAGCGGCGACTTCTTCGACGCCGAGAAGTTCCCGCTCATGACCTTCCGCTCCACGCATGCCGAGCAGCTCGGCGGTGACACGTACCGCGTCACCGGTGACCTCACCATCAAGGACGTCACGCGTCCGCTCTCCATCGACCTGGAGTTCAACGGCTCCGCCACCGACGTCTACGGCAACGAGCGGGTCGGCTTCGAGGGCAGCGCCGACATCCTGCGCTCCGACTGGGGCCTGACCTGGAACGCGGCGCTGGAGACCGGCGGCGTGATGGTCAGCGACAAGGTCAAGCTCAACTTCGACATCTCCGCGATCAAGTCCGCCGCGCCCCAGGCCTGACGCCCCGCGCCGTCCCGACGCCCGAACCCGAGCGCGCCCGCTCCCTCCTCCCCCGCCGGGGAGGGAGGCGGGCGCTCGGCGTTGCGGAGCGGGCCCGGTCGGCGTCAGGCCCGGCGGGCGGCGACCGCGCGGTTCACGTCGTCGGTGATCAGGTCCGCGTTGATCGCGGCGGCGGCCTGCACCCCGGCGGCTGCCGCCGCGATGACCTGACCCTTCGGGTCGGCGACATTGCCGGCCACCCAGATGCCGGGCACCTCCGTCGCCCCGGCCGCATCGGCCTCGACGCGGGTGCCGATCACCTCGCCACCCATCTTCAGTTCGGCCGCGCCCAGGCCCAGGGCCGCCAACACGTCCGCGCGGGCGGTGAAGCGGGGCTGCACCACGACGGCCTCGCACGCGATGCTCCGGCCTCCGGCCAGCCGCACCCCGGTCAGCCGGTCGTCCGTCACATCGAGGCCGGCCACCTCGCCGTCGACCACGGCGATGCCACGGGCGGCCAGCTGCTCGTACTCCCCCTCGGTGAACTCGGGTCCGGTGTGGCGGAAGAGGGTGATGTTCTCGCTCCACTGGCGCCACAGCAGCGCCTGGTGCACGGCCAGCGGTCCGGTGGACAGGACCCCGATCGGGCGGGAGGCGACCTCCCGGCCGTGGCAGTACGGGCAGTGCAGGACCTCGCGCCCCCAGCGTTCGGCCACGCCCGGCACCCGGGGGAGCTCGTCGACCAGGCCGGTGGTCACCAGGAGCCGCCGCGCCACGACCACGGCCCCGTCCTCCCGTACGACACGGAATCCCGTGCCGTCGCTCAGCCGCTCGGCGGTCGCCACGGCGCCCCGCACGACCTCGCCCCCGTAACGGGCCACCTCGTCCCGGCCGATGGCCAGCAGTTCCGAGGGCGGGATGCCGTCGTGTCCCAGGTAGCCGTGCATGTGCGCGGCCGGGGCGTTGCGCGGGAGTCCCGCGTCGATCACCAGCACCCTGCGCCGCGCCCTGGCCAGGGTCACGGCTCCGCTCAGTCCGGCGGCGCCGCCGCCGATCACCACCACGTCGTAGGGACGGTCCGCGCCGCCGTTCGTCTCCCGGTCGCCGGTCACTTCGCCGGTCGTGTCGCTCATGCCGGTCGTGTCGCTCATGAGGAGCACCTCTCTTTCGCCTTCTCCCGAGAGGGTCCGCGACCCGGCGCGATATCGGCAAATCCCATTGCCGGAACGGCAAAGCGTGCGGGATGCGGGATGAGGCGCCCGAGGGCGTCAGAAGGCGTTCGACGGCGGCTCGTCCGTCTCGGACTCGCCGACCGTCTGCTCCGACCAGATGACCTTGCCCGTCTCGGTGTAACGAGTCCCCCAGCGTTCGGCGAACTGGGCGACGAGGAACAGTCCCCGGCCGCCCTCGTCGGTCGTCGCCGCATAGCGCAGATGCGGGGAGGTGCTGCTGCTGTCGGAGACCTCGCAGATCAGGTTGCGGTCGTAGAGCAGGCGGACCTCGATGGGCGCCGTGCCATAGCGCACCGCATTGGTGACCAGCTCGCTCAGGATCAGCTCGGTGGCGAACGCCTCCTCCTCCAGGCCCCGGTCGGTGAGCCACTGGGCGACGTTCTTGCGGACCCCGGCGACGGCCGCCGGATCGGTGGCCACCGCCCACTGCGCGACCTGGTCGGGATCGAGCCTGTGGGTGCGGGCCACGAGCAGCGCGACATCGTCGTTCGGCCGTTCGTGCAGCAGCGCGTCGAGCACGTCGTCGCAGGTCTCCTCCGGTGTCCGGTCGCGGCCGGCGAGGGAGTCGCGCAGCAGGGCGAGGCCGGTGTCGATGTCCCGGCCCCGGCGCTCCACGAGTCCGTCCGTGTAGAGGACCAGCCGGCTCCCCTCGGGTACGTGGAACTCGGCCGCCTCGAAGGGCATGCCGCCGATCCCGAGCGGGAGTCCGGTCGGGACCTCGGGGAACTCGACCGTCCCGTCGGGCAGGACCAGCACCGGCCCGGGGTGACCGGCCCGGGCCACCGCGCAGTTCCCGGAGACCGCGTCGTAAATCGCGTACAGGCAGGTGGCACCGGCGATCTCCGCACTGTCGTCGCCGGCCTCGTCCCGGTCGATCCGGCTGACCAGTTCGTCGAGGTGCCCGAGGAGTTCGTCGGGGGCGGGATCGAGCGAGGAGAAGTTGTGGACGCTGGTGCGCAGCCGTCCCATGGTGGCCGCGGCGTGCAGCCCGTGCCCGACCACGTCGCCGACGACCAGCGCCACCCGGGCGCCGGACAGCGGGATCACGTCGAACCAGTCACCGCCCACCCCTTCGTACGCGGGGAGGTAGCGGTGGGCGACATCGAGGGCGCTCTGCTCGGGCAGGCCGCGCGGCAGCAGACTGCGCTGCAGGGTCACGGCCAGCGCGTGCTCCCGCGTGTAGCGGCGGGCGTTGTCCACGCCGATCGCGCCCCGGGCCACCAGTTCCTCCGCGAAGGACAGATCGTCGTCGTCGAACGGCTCCGAATCGCCCGAGCGCCAGAAGTTGGCCATGCCCAGAACGGTGCCGCGGGCATGCATCGGCACCGACAGCAGCGAGTGGAAGCCCTGCTCCCTGATCCGCTCGGCCACATCGGGATCCCAGTTCCGCCAGCCCAGCTTCACGAAGTCGCTCTGCAGATCGGCGTCGTCGTTGTGCACCCGCATGCCCCGGGTCCTGGTGGGGACGAAGCCCACCACATGGCCGACCGGGTACAGCGGGTGCTCCGGGCGGACCGCCGCGACGGCGGTGCGGCGCATCTCCAGCGTGCCGCTGTCCGGTGTCACCGGTTCGTCCCCCTGCAGGACGGGGTCGGCGAGGTCGACCGTCGCGGCGTCGGAGAATCCGGGGATCGCCACGTCCACCAGCTCCTGGGCCGTGCGGGTCACATCGAGGGTGGTGCCGATCCGGGCGCCCGCCTCGTACAGGAGCAGCAGCCGTTCGGTGGCGTACTCCGCCTGTCCCGTGACCGCGCGGAGTTCGGTGGTGTCCCGCAGAGTCACCACCGTGCCGGGCGGCCCGCCGTCCGCGTCGGTCGGGCGGAGGTTGACGGCCAGCAGCCGGTTGCCGGCCCGCAGCACCTCGTCCGTGACGGTCGCCCCGGAGACCAGCAGTTCCGCGGTGTCCGGGTCCAGCCCGAGGTCCGCCACCGCCCTGCCCTCGGCGTCCGGGGGCAGGTCGAGAAGCCTGCGGGCCTCGTCGTTGGCGAGGGTCAGCCGCCGGTCGGCCTCGACGATGAGGACGCCCTCGCGGACCGCGTGCAGCACCGCGTCGTGGTGCTCGTACATCCGGGTCATCTCGGCGGCCCCGAGGCCGTGGGTCTGGCGGCGCAGCCGCCTGCTCAGGAGTGCCGCGCCACCCGCGGTGAGCACCAGGGCGACCGCCGCGGCGCCCGCGGCGAGCGGGACGGAGCGGTCTGCCACGCTGTTCACGGACTCGACGGTGATCCCCACCGAGACCAGTCCGGCGATCGAGCCGTCCGCCCGGGGCACGGGCACGACCGAGTTGACCGAGGGCCCCAGGCTTCCGGTGAAGGTCTCGGTGAACCCGTGCCCGGCCAGTGCCTCTTTGTACGGGCCGATGAGGTGTTTGCCGATCAGCGCGGGGTCGGGGTGGGTGTAGCGGATGCCCTGCTGGCCCGCCAGGACGATGTACTCGACATGGGTCAGCTTGCGGACCTCCTCGGCGCGCGGCTGGAGGATCGCGGTGGGATCCCTGCTGTCCAGTGCGGCGGCGGTTCCGGGCGCGTGGGCGAAGGTCTCGGCGACGCTCAGGGTGCGGGCGCGGGCGTCGGCCATGCTGTCGCGGCGGCCCTGCACCACCAGCGCGACGCCCCCTGCCGCGATGAGCAGCATGACGAGGCCGAGGACGAAGGCGAAGACCTGGCCGGCCACGGTGCGCAGGCTGAACAGGGAGCGCAGCTCGCGCCCCGGGGACCGGTCGCTCAGGTCCCGGTCGGACGGCGCGGGCGCCTTTCGGCCCGGGCGTCCTTCATCGTGCCGATGTGTTCGCCGGACGGAGCGTCGCAGCCGCGCCCGGAATCGGCCGATACCAGACATAACTTCAGGTCTAGCATGAATCGCACCTGCCCGAGCGGTCTCCGGCCGGCGGCCGGCGGCTCAGAACCCGCCCCCGTCGAATCCGCCGCCGCCCCCGAAGTCGCCTCCTCCGAAGCCTCCGCCGTCGAAGCCCGAGGAGTCGAAGTCGGCTCCGGAGAAGTCGCCGCCGCTCCAGTCCCCGCCGGAGCCGAAGTCGCCGCCGCCGTACTCCGCCGCGTACGCGGGGCTCGACAGCATGGAGCCGAGCAGCGTGCCGACGAGGAGACCGGGGAGCAGGCCGCCGCCGAAGTAGCCTCCCGCCCACGGACCGTAGGCCGGGCCCGCCTCCCAGTACGGGCGGCGGCCGTCGGGGGTGTCGACGGTGCGGCCCAGCGGTTCCTCGCCCGCGCGCAGCCGGGCCTCGTCGGCCGCGCAGACCGGGACCTCGCGTGCCGTGCCGCCGGACGGGGACCAGCGGGCGTCGGCGACCGAGGGGCCGTGGCGCGGGTCGAAGAAGCACGGCGGGCGGCGGGCCGGCGGTTCCCCGCCGGTCCGGCGGGCGGCGAGGACCGCGAGGGAGAAACGGCCGTCCTCCAGGGCCTGGGTGACCCCGCGCACGTCGGACGGATGGCGGGCCGCGGACATGCGGGACTTCGCGGTCTCGTACGAGTCGAGCGCCCGCTCGTAGTCCGCGCGCATGACGTCGTCGGCGCCCGCCTCGGCGGGGTGGAAGTCGAGCCGGTCCAGGGTTTCGCCGTACGCGGTGATGTCCTCGTCCACGACGACCCGCAGCTTGTCGAGCGCGGCCCGTTCCTCGGTCTCCTTGCGCTTCCGGTTGCGGCGCACGATCGTGTAGGCCGTGCCGCAGCCCAGCACCAGGAGCGCGCCGACCGTGATCAGCCCGACGGCGGTGGACGATCCGCCGCCGGACGAGCCGCCCCAGGAGGCGGGGGCACTGCCCCGGGCCTGTTCCACGGCCCGGTCGACGAAGGCGTTGAGCTGGGTCGCGGCGTCGGTGTCCACGCCGGGCGTCTTCACCGCGGCGGTGAGGTTGTGGACCGCCCGGGTGGACATCACCTGCGGGTCGGCGCCCGCGTCGAAGCCGTTGCCGAGGCGGACCGCGTAGACGCCGGTGATTCCGGTGTCGGTGCGCAAAGTGGTCAGCAGGGTCTTCGCGGGGAACGCGGAGGTCCGCGGCAGCACCACCACGAACACGGGCTTGTCGGCGTCCTTGATCTTCTTCGTCAGGGCGGCGGCCCGGCCCGGGGAGAGCTGGCCGGACGCCGCCGGGTCGACGTACACCGGGCTCTTGCGCAGGGCCTGCGCGACGTCGTCGACGGTGGTCGCCCCGGTCGACGGGGTCGCGCCCGGGGCCATACCGAGGACGGCCGCCACCAGGATCAGCAGCAGGCCGACCAGCATCGTCGGGAACAGCCTGTTCCGCATACTTCGAAGCTAACCCGGATGAGTGATGCCTGCCCCGCGGAGCCCGAGGTGCGAAGGCCGATCCGCGAAGGCCGACGTACGCGGGCCGGCGCGGGGGACGGCGGCCGGGCTCAGCTGCCCCGGGTGAGGCGGATGGTGTCGCGGTACCACTTGGCGCTGTCCTTCAGCGTCCGCTCCTGTGTCCCGTAGTCGACGCGGACGATGCCGAACCGCTTGTCGTAGCCGTAGGACCACTCGAAGTTGTCCATCAGCGACCAGGCGAAGTAGCCCCGGACGTCGGCCCCGGCGGCGCGGGCCGCCGCGACGGCGGCGATGTGGTCGGCGAGATAGGCGGTGCGGTCGCCGTCGTGGATCTGTCCGTCCGCACCGACGGTGTCGTCGAACGCGGCGCCGTTCTCGGTGATCACCGTCGGGACGCCGTAGTCCTGCTCCAGCCCCACCAGCAGGTCGGTGAGGGCGGTGGGGGTGATCTCCCAGTCCATCGCGGTACGCGGCAGATCGCGCTCCACGCCACGGGTGACGGGCAGCCCTTCGGCGTCCACCGGGGAGCCCTCCTCCGTGACGCCGGAGAAGAGGGTGCCACGGTAGAAGTTGACGCCGAGGACGTCGATCGGGGTGGCGATGACGGCCAGGTCGCCCTCCTGGACCGGGAGCACGGCGTCGCGCAGCGCGAGGTCGGCGACGACGTCCTCGGGATAGCCGCCCCTGACCAGCGGGTCCAGGTAGAGGCGGCGGCCCATCCCGTCGGCGCGGCGGCAGGCCTCGGCGTCCTCGGGGCTGTCGGTCTCGGGGGTGGCGGTGCCGAGGTTGAGCGTGATGCCGAGTTCGAGCTCGTTGCCCCGGGCCGCGGCCGTCCCGCGGATGTGCCGCGCGGCGAGGCCGTGGCCCAGGAGCAGGTGGTGGACGGCCCGGATCGCGTCGCCGAAGTCCTGCCGGCCGGGTGCCTGGTTGCCGTACGCGTAACCGAGCATGGCCGAGCACCACGGCTCGTTCAGCGTCGTCCAGTGCTTCACCCGGTCACCGAGCGCGTCGTAGGCGAGCGCGGCGTACTCGGCGAAGCGGTGAGCGGTGTCACGGGCCGGCCAGCCGCCGGCGTCCTCCAGCTCCTGCGGGAGGTCCCAGTGGTAGAGGGTGACCCAGGGGGTGACGCCGGCGGCCTCCAGCTCGTCGAGCAGCCGCTTGTAGAAGTCCAGCCCCTTCGCGTTGGCCGGGCCGCGCCCGCCCGGCTGGATGCGCGGCCAGGCGAGCGAGAAGCGGTACGTGTCGACGCCCAGGTCCGCGATCAGCCGCACGTCCTCGGGCATCCGGTGGTAGTGGTCGCAGGCCACATCGCCGTTCTCGCCGCGGACGACCATGCCGGGCACCCTGCAGTAGGTGTCCCAGATGGACGGGGTCCGGCCGTCCTCGGCGGCGGCTCCCTCGATCTGGTACGCGGCGGTGGCGACGCCCCAGCGGAAGCCGGCGGGCAGGCCGGGGACGGCGCGGGCGGTGAGCTCGCGGGCAGGGGTCTGGGAGGTGACGGGATTCATGGGTCTCCTGTGGTGTGCGTGGGGTGGCTACGGGCGGGGTGCGGCGGTCGCCGGGGCCGGCCGGTGGAGCCAGCAGGCCACCGTGCGCGGCTCGTCCCCTTCCGGCGGGGCGAGCACGGGGACATGGCCGGCGCAGGCGTCGAGCGCCTTGCCGCAGCGGGGGTGGAAGGCGCAGCCGGCCGGCATCGCGGACAGGTGCGGGGGCGAGCCGGGGATGCCGGTGAGTTCGCGGCGGGCGCCGTGCAGTGCGGGGAAGGAGTGCAGCAGCCCGTCGCTGTAGGGGTGGTGGGGGTCTCGGTAGATCGCGGCGGCCCCCGCCTCCTCGACGATCCGGCCGCCGTACATGATCGCGATCCGGTCCGAGAACTCGATCAGCAGTGAGATGTCATGGGTGATGAAGACGACCGAGAAGCCCAGCTCCTCACGGAGCCGCACCAGTTGGCTCAGGATCTGGCGCTGCATGACGACGTCGAGGGCCGTCGTGGGTTCGTCCATGATGACGATCTCGGGCTCCAGCGCGAGCGCCATCGCGATCATCACGCGCTGGCGCATCCCGCCGGAGAGCTGGTGCGGGTAGGCGGCGAGCCGGTCGGCGGAGATGCCCACGAGCGCCAGCAACTCCCGTGCCCGTGCGGTCCGTTCGGCCCGTTTCATGCCCGGGCGGTGGGCCCGCAGTACGTCGGTGAGCTGACTGTGGACCGTGTGCACCGGGTTGAGCGAGTTCATCGCGCCCTGGAACACGATCGACAGCTCCTGCCAGCGGAAGGCCCTCAGCCCGGCGGCCGACAGGGCCAGCAGATCGAGCGCACCGCCGTCCCGCCGGTGGTAGTGGACCTCGCCGCCGGTGATCACCCCGGGCGGCGAGAGCAGCCGGGTGACGGCGTACGCGAGGGTCGACTTGCCGGACCCGGACTCGCCCGCCAGGCCCAGCACCTCGCCCCGGTGCAGGGTGAGGTCGATGTCGCGCAGCGCGTGCACGGCGTCGTCCCCGGTCCCGTAGTCCACGTTCAGCCCGCGGACGGTGAGGACGGGCTCGCTCATGAGCGGGTCTCCTTCTCAGAGGCGCCGGTGCGTGCCACCGGGGTGAAGCCGACCCGCATCCGGACCTTCCGGGACGCGCCGGTCTCCGTGCGCAGGCGCGGGTTGACGAACTCGTCGATGCCGAAGTTGATCAGGCCGAGCGACATGCCGAGCAGGGCGATGCAGAGTCCGGCCGGGACGAACCACCACCACGCGCCCTGCGCCAGGGCCTGGTTGGACTGCGCCCAGAACAGGACGGTCCCCCAGTTCCAGTCGGAGATGTCGGCGACGCCGATGAAGGCGAGGGTGATCTCGGAGAGGATCGCGAAGACGACGGTGCCGACGAAGCCGGAGGCGATGACCGCCGTCAGGTTCGGCAACACCTCGAAAAAGATGATCCGCCAGGTCGATTCGCCGGTCGCGCGGGCTGCCTCGACGTAGTCCCGGCGCCGCAGCGACAGCGTCTGGGCGCGCAGGACGCGCGCACCCCAGGCCCACGAGGTGAAGGCGATGACGGCGGCGATCAGGACGTCGCCGGCGTCGGACACGAGACTGGCGATGATGATGATCAGCGGCAGTCCCGGGATGACCAGGAAGACGTTGGAGAGCAGCGAGAGCAGTTCGTCGGCCGTGCCTCCGAGGAAGCCCGCGCTGACGCCGATCAGTACGGACAGGACCGTCGCGAGAATTCCGGCGACGAAGCCGACCACCAGGACGCCGCGGGTGCCGACGAGGATCTGCGAGAGCACGTCCTGACCGGTGTGTGTGGTGCCGAACCAGTGCGCACCGGACGGTGGTTGAAGCAGCGCGTCGCTCATGGCGTCCGGGTCGTACGGGGCGATCCACGGCCCGATGACCGCGATCACGGCGAAGAAGGCGAGGATCCCGAGACCGACGACGGTCTTGCGGCCGCGCAGGAAGCGCAGGCGGCGCCGGCCGGGTGCCGGGGGCTCGGTCGCGTCGGTCACGGCGACCTCGGCGGCGGCGGAGACGGGGGCGGTGTCCATGGACTAGGCCTCCCTTCGGGTACGGGGGTCGAGGGCCATGTAGATCACGTCGGCGAGGAGGTTCGCCGCGAGTACGGAGAGCGTGATGATCAGGAAGACGCCCTGCATCAGCGGGTAGTCCTTGGCGCCGACCGCCTGGAAGAGCTGGAGGCCGATGCCGGGATAGGAGAAGACCATCTCGACGAGGAGGGTGCCTCCGACGATGAAGCCGATGGACAGGGCGAAGCCGGAGATGTTGGGCAGGACCGCGTTGCGTGCCGCGTATCCGAACATCACCCGGCGTTCGGAGAGCCCCTTGGCCTGGGCGACCATGACGTAGTCCTCCGAGGACACCGTCACCATCATGTTCCGCATCCCGAGGATCCAGCCGGCCACCGCGCTGAGCACGATGGTGAGGCCGGGCAGCACCCCGTGGTAGAGCGCACTGGAGATGAACGGCCAGTCGAAGGCCGGGACGAGCGAGTTGTCGTAGCCGCCCGATTCGGGGAAGAGCGGCCACTTCACGGCGAACAACGCGATGGCGATGAGCCCCAGCCAGAAGTACGGGATGGCCGAGATGAAGGTGGTGACGGGGAGCAGCCCGTCCAGCCAGGAGCCGCGCCGCCACCCGGTGAACACCCCGATGCCGGTGCCGAGCACGAAGCTGATCAGGGTGGTGAGGCCGACGAGGGCGAGCGTCCAGGGAAGCGACTGGGCGATCACCTCGCTGACCGGTGTCGGGAAGAAGGTGAAGGACAGGCCCAGGTCGCCGTCGAGCAGATGCGACCAGTAGTCGGTGTACTGCTGCCAGAGCGACTGGTGTTCGTCGAGGCCGAAGAGCGCGGTGAGCGAATCGACGGCGCTGGTGTCGAGCCGGCCCTGGAACCGGGCGAGCAATGCCTGGACCGGGTCGCCCGGCATCATGCGCGGGATCAGGAAGTTGATGGTGATCGCGGCCCACGCGGTGACCAGGTAGAAGGCGAGCCGTTGCAGCAGGTACTTCACTTCGCGGCCTCCTTCTCCGTGCGGTCCCCGCCGTCGCCACGGCCGGTTTCCCGGTCCACGCCGTCGCCACGGCCGGATTCGCGGTCCTCGCCGTCGCCACGGCCGGATTCGCGGTCCACGCCGTCGCCACGGCCGGATTCGCGGTCCACGCCGTCGCCACGGCCGGATTCGCGGTCCACGCCGTCGCCACGGCCGGCCGGCCGGTCCGCGCCGTCGCCACGGCCGGCCGGCCGGTCCGCGCCGTCGTCCGCGTACAGCCAGCAGGCGGCCCACTGCCCGCCTTCGAGGTCGAAGCGCGGCGGCGGTTCGGTGCGGCAGCGCTCCAGGGCCTTCGGGCAGCGGGGGTGGAAGCGGCAGCCGGCGGGCGGGGCGATCAGCGAGGGCGGTTCGCCGCCGCCGGTCTCCTCCTGTGCCGCCTCGGCGACCGCCCGGTCCGGGTCGGGCGCGGAGGCGATGAGGAGCTGGGTGTAGGGGTGGGCGGGGCGCTGGGTGACGGTCTCGCTGTCACCGCCCTCGACGATCCGGCCCGCGTACATCACCAGCGTGGTGTCCGCGAAGTAGCGGGCCGACGCGATGTCATGGGTGATGTAGAGGATCGCGAGGCGCAGCCGGTCCTTGAGGTCCTTCAGCAGATTGAGCACGCCGAGCCGGATCGAGACGTCCAGCATCGAGACCGGCTCGTCGGCGAGCAGCACCTGGGGATCGGCGCCGAGCGCGCGGGCGATGGCCACGCGCTGGCGCTGTCCCCCGGACAGCTCGTGCGGGAACTTGTCCAGGTACTGCTGGGGCGGGGTCAGCTGGACGCGGTCCAGCAGGGCGGCCAGGCGCTCCTCCAGCTCCGCCTCGCCGCTGCCGGCCCGGCCGTGGATCCGCAGGGCCCGGGTGAGGTGGTAGCGCACGGTGTGCACCGGGTTCAGCGAGGCGAACGGGTCCTGGAAGATGAGCTGGACCCGGCGTACGTAGGCGCGGAAGGACCGGCCCCGTCCGGCCTTGACCGCCGTGCCGTCCAGCCGGATCTCGCCCCCGGTCAGCGGATACAGCTGGGCGAGCAGCCGGGCGACGGTGGATTTCCCGGATCCCGACTCCCCCACCAGCGCCGTGACGGTGCCCCGGCGCAGTTCCAGCGAGACGTCGTCGACGGCGTGGACGGTACGGCGTCTGCCCGCGAGCAGGTCGCGTCCGGTGCGCCGTACCGGGAAGTGCTTGGTTACTGAGTGTGCTTCGAGCACGACGTGGTTCTGTGCGGGCTGTTTCGACATGGCCGGTCCCTGTGTCCCGTGATCCCTGGCTCTACTTGGCGGGCTTGAGCTTCAGCACGATCTGGAGCGCGGACGGCTGGGTGTGCTGCGGCGGCGCGTAAGGGTCGGCCTCGGTCGGCCAGCCCACCCAGTTCTTCGTGGAGTACTCGGCTCCGATCGGGGCGGCGGCCGTCGGGATCATCGGCGCCTGCTCGACCATGATCTTCTGGAGGGTGTTCATGGCCGCGGTGCGGGCGGAGTCCTCGGTGGCATTGGCGAAGGCCTTGAGCGCCGCGGTGGCCTCGTCGTTCTTGAAGCGGCCGAAGTTGCCGAGCTGGGAGGCCTTGCCGACGGGCTGGAGCAGCGCGCCGTCCATGATGTTCTGGTACATGTCGTACGGGGTGGCGCCGCTGTTGGTCCAGTGCAGGGTGGCGTCGAAGTTGCCGTTGGCGACGTCCGCGCCCCAGGCCTCCGCGGTCTGTGTCTTGACCTGGGCCTCGATGCCGAGCTGCTTGATGTTGTCCTTGATGATCGCCAGACCGGTGATGTAGTCGTTCCAGCCGGCCGGGTCGGTGAAGGTGAGCTTCACCGGCTTGCCGGACGGGTCCTTCAGCACGCCGCCGCTGAGTTCGAACCCGGCGTCCGCGAGTACCTTCTTGGCTCCGGCCACGTCGGGCGCGGTGGTGGCGCTCTTGTACTCGGGGGCGAGGAAGGACTCGCCGGCGGGCAGCGGGATGCCGGTCGGGCTGGTGATCTCCGGGTAGAGGGTGGCCTCGGCCTGGGTGTGGATCGCCTTGCGGTCGACGACCATCGCCATGGCCCTGCGCAGCGCCGGGTTGTCGAAGGGCTTGCGGGCGGTGTTGAACCACAGTCCGTGGACGCCGAGCCCGGAGGGGAACCACAGCTTGTGGTTCTTCGGGTCCTTGGCGATGAACAGCTGCTTGTAGTCGGGCATGAAGACGAACGACCACTCGACCTTGCCGTTCGCCAGCGCCGTGGTCGCCGCGCTGTTGTCGTTGTAGGCGGTGTAGCGCAGCTCCTTGACCTTGGTCTCGCCCTTCCAGTAGGTGGGCGTGGCGGTCAGTGTGGTGGTCTGCGGGGTGAACGTCTTGAGCTTGTACGGGCCGGAGCCGACGGGCGTGCGGTTGGGCCAGGTCTCGGGGTTCTTGACGCCTTCCCAGATGTGCTTGGGCACGATGAACTGCTGGATGATCTTGTTCTGGTTGACGTACTGGGAGTCCTTGAAGGTCAGCACGACCGTCTTGCCCTGCACCGTGATCCCGTCGAACGGGATGCCGTTGCCGTTCAGCGCCGGGTGCTTCTTCAGCAGCTCGAAGGTGTACGCGACGTCGTCGGCGGTCAGCGGCTTGCCGTCGGCCCACTTGGCCTCGGGATCGAGGGTGAAGGTGACCTTGGTGAAGTTGGACTCCCACTTCCAGCCGGTCGCCAGCCACGGGGCGGCCTTGTCCGCGGGCCGGATCTGGTTCGTCATGGCCAGCGGCTCGTAGATCATGAAGCGGTAGCCGAGCGTGGCGCCCGCCGAGGTGTTGAGGAACGGGTTGCTGTTGTCGGTCTGCGGCCCGTCCGGCTTGCCCAGGGTCAGCACGCCGGAGGCGCCGCCCCCTTTGCCGGCACCGGAGTTGGCGGACGAGCAACCGGCGGCGAGCGCGACCACGGCGGTGGCGATCGAGAGCGCTCTCAACGTGGCGTGACGTCGTACGGACATGGCGACTCCAAGAGGGACTGCGGTCGGAAGGATCCGGAGGTACGAAGGGGCAGTCGGCCGTGGACTCCGGCCGGACCGCTACGGCGCCGAGTGGCGCACGACCAGTTCGGTGGGCAGCACGACCGGTGCTTCGGGCACGGGCGTGCCACCGAGGTGGGAGAGCAGCAGCCGTGCGGCCGTCTCGCCCATCCGCCGGGCGGGCTGGCGCACGGTGGTCAGTGGTGGTTCGGTGTGCTCGGCCATCGGGATGTCGTCGAAGCCGACCACGGCGATGTCGTCCGGCACGGAGCGCCCGGCGGCCCGCAGGGCCCGCAGCACGCCCGCCGCGCTGATGTCGTTGTGTGCGAAGACCGAGTCGAACTCGACGTCGGCGGCGAGGAGTTGTTCCACGGCCAGCCGGCCGCTGCGTTCGGTGAAGTCCCCGTGCACGACGAGGTCGGTGGGCAGGACCGTACAGAACCCGTCCAGCCGGTCGCGTACGCAGCCGAAGTGCTGGGGGCCGGTGACGACCAGGGGTCTGGTGCGTCCGGCGGCCAGCAGGTGCCGGGCCGCGGACGCGCCTCCTTCGCGGTTGGTGGTCACGACGGAGGCGAACTCGGGGTGGTGGCCGCGGTCGTCGATCAGCACGATCGGCAGGCCGCCGCGGTGCAGTGCGGTGAGGTGGTCGAGAGTGTTCTCGGGTTCGACCACCAGGAGCCCGTCGAAGGCACGCGCCGACACCTGGCCGGTGAAGCGCCGCACGGACTCGGTGCCGCGGTTGCAGGTGAAGAGCAGCAGCCCGTAGTCGGCGGCCTCGACGGTGTCCACGACGCCCTGGAGCACTTCGCCCATCCACGGCCAGGTGAGCGAGGGCACCAGCATGCCGACCGTACGGCTGCTGCCGCGGGCCAGTCCGACGGCGCCCGAGCTGGGTACGTATCCGAGCTGTGCGATCACTTCGCGAACGCGGGCGGCCGTGGAACCGCCCACCTCGCCCTTGGCGTTGACGACCCGTGACACGGTGGTCTTGCTGACGCCGGCCTCGCGGGCGACATCGGCGATGGTGACACGCATCGGGGCCTCCGGGGCAAGGCATGGCGGACAGCTGGAACCGGTACCGCAACGGGCACCGCAACCGGTTCCGGAACCGGTACCGGCGTTGCGGCGTGAGTTAACCCCGCCGGAACAGTGCCGTCAATACTTCACACCGACATTGGTCCGTACCCATCTTCCGTACGGACAAGGCGGGTTGTGCGTTCAGCTTCTGAACGCGGTCATCGCTCGCTCCCGCACCCGCGACCGGCCGCGCCGCACCCGCGACCGGCCGCGCCGCGCCCGTCGTGACGGCCTTCGGCCGGCCCGGGTTCCATGATTCACCTCACGCGCCGGGGCCAGAACCCCGGCTCCGCGATCAGCATCCTCGATCGCGTCAACTGCCTTCGCCCGTAAAGGAATTCCATGAATCGCCGTCGCATTTCCGCCGCCGTACTGCTCGGCTCCGCCGTGATCGCGCTGGCATCCGCCACCGGCCCGGCCACCGCCGTCGCCACCGCCACCACCGTCGCCGCCTCCGGCTCCGGCTCCGGCGGCAAGCCCTGCTACCACCCGGACGGCTACGACCACTTCCTCGAACTGGACTCCGCCGAGGTCGACCAGGGCGACACCCGGGTGAACTTCACCGAGGTCAGCTGCACCTACGACCCCGCCGACGAGCAGAACGTCAAGTACACCGCCATCCGCAAGGGCTCGGCCCTGGTCCACGCCGGCGCCGAGGTCGAGGTGGTCGGCGACACCGGGAACCCGCGCGCCGTCCCGGCCGGCTGGCTGGTGGACCACAAGCTGCCCAACAGCCCGTACTTCTACTACCGGGCGGACGCACAGGGCCTGATCACCGCGATGCGGGAGATCTACCACCCCTGACGCGGCCCGGGGCCGGGTCCGCCCCGGCCCCGTCCGGCCCGCCCCGGCTACTCCGTCGGCTCGACCCCCGCCCGCAGCAGCCCGTAGGTGTACGCGTCCTCCAGCGCCTGCCAGGACGCGGCGATGACGTTCTCCGCGACACCGACCGTCGCCCAGTCACCGACGCCGTCGCCGGTGGTGATGAGGACACGGGTGGTGGACTCGGTACCGGTGCGGCCTTCGAGGATGCGGACCTTGTAGTCGATCAGCTCCAGCTTGGCGAGCTGCGGGTAGATCCGCTCCAGGGCCACCCGCAGCGCCCGGTCGAGCGCGTTGACCGGGCCGTTGCCCTCGGCGGTGGCGACGATCCGCTCTCCCTTGGCCCAGAGCTTCACGGTGGCCTCGTTGGCGTGCGTGCCGTCGGGGCGGTCCTCGACGATGGCGCGCCAGGACTCGGTGCGGAAGTAGCGGCGTACCCGGCCCTCCGCCTCGGCACGCAGCAGCAGCTCGAAGGAGGCGTCGGCGGCCTCGTACGTGTAGCCCTTGAGCTCGCGCTCCTTGACCCGCTCGACGACCCGGCCGACCAGCGCCCGGTCGCCGCCGAGGTCGATGCCGAGCTCCTTGCCCTTGAGCTCGATGGAGGCGCGGCCCGCCATGTCGGAGACCAGCATCCGCATGGTGTTGCCGACCAGGGCGGGGTCGATGTGCTGGTAGAGGTCGGGGTCGACCTTGATCGCGGAGGCGTGCAGTCCGGCCTTGTGGGCGAAGGCGGAGACACCCACATAGGGCTGGTGGGTGGAGGGGGTCAGGTTGACGACTTCGGCGATGGCGTGCGAGACCCGGGTCATGTCGGCGAGCGCGCCCTCGGGGAGGACGGTCTTGCCGTACTTGAGCTCCAGGGCGGCGACCACGGGGAAGAGGTTGGCGTTGCCCACGCGTTCGCCGTAGCCGTTGGCGGTGCACTGGACGTGGGTGGCGCCCGCGTCGACGGCGGCGAGGGTGTTGGCGACGGCGCAGCCGGTGTCGTCCTGGGCGTGGATGCCGAGCCGGGCGCCGGTGTCGGCGAGCACCGTGGCGACGACGGCCTGGACCTGGGCGGGGAGCATGCCGCCGTTGGTGTCGCAGAGGATGACGACATCGGCGCCGGCCTCGGAGGCGGCGCGTACGACGGCCTTGGCGTACTCGGGGTTGGCGCGGTAGCCGTCGAAGAAGTGCTCGCAGTCCACGAAGACCCGGCGGCCCTGCTCGCGGAGGTAGGAGACGGTGTCGGCGACCATCTCCAGGTTCTCTTCGAGCGTGGTGCGCAGCGCGAGTTCCACATGGCGGTCGTGGGACTTGGCTACCAGGGTGATCACCGGAGCGCCGGACTCCAGCAGCGCCTTGACCTGGGGGTCCTCGGCGGCCTTGCCACCGGCCCGGCGGGTCGCGCCGAAGGCGACCAGCTCGGCGTTCTTGAACTCGATCTCCTGCTGGGCGCGGGCGAAGAACTCGGTGTCGCGGGGGTTGGCGCCGGGCCAGCCGCCCTCGATGAAGCCCACGCCGAAGTTGTCCAGGTGCCGGGCGATGGTGAGCTTGTCCGCGACCGTCAGGTTGATGCCTTCACGCTGGGCCCCGTCGCGCAGTGTGGTGTCGAAGACATGGAAACTGTCGTCGGTGGCCTTGGCCTTGGTGGTCATGCTGGTCTGACTCCTGTCGGATGAGCGGATCCGGACGATCTGGCTCCACTTGCCCCCATCATCCCGCGTGCGCCTCGCGCCGGCCGAGGTGAGGGCCGGAAAACGAAAAAACCCCTCGCGGGTGCGAGAGGTCTGCGCGCGGGTCTGGGGCACGGTGGCCGTGCCGCACGTGGTGGTGCGGGACGGTCACTGCGGACCGGCGCGCCTGCTGCCGATAATCATGGCGTTCGAGGGCACGGAAGCAGTCTTGCACAAGGCCGCCCCCGTGCCCCGCCCCGTCTCAGGATGCGGGCGTGACGCTCGTCGCCGCGGACTGCTCCGCGCTCTCGCGGTCCGCGTCCTTGGCCCCGACCCGGCCCAGGTCGATGTCCCGGGTCTCACGCATGGTCAGGTAGACGACCAGGGAGACCGCCGCGCAGCCCGCCACGTACCAGTAGAAGCCGGACTCGATGCCCGCCTTCTTGAACCAGAGCGCCACGTACTCGGCGGTGCCGCCGAAGAGCGCGTTGGCGATGGCGTACGGGAGGGCGACGCCCAGGGCGCGGATGCCGGTCGGGAAGAGTTCCGCCTTCACACAGGCGTTGATCGAGGTGTACCCGGTGACGACGACCAGGGCGAGCAGCGCCAGGCCGAACGCGGGCCAGAAGGTGCCCGCGTGCTTGAGCATCGTCATGATCGGCACGGTCAGGAAGGTGGAGCCGACGGCGAAGGTGATCAGCAGCGGGCGGCGGCCGATCCGGTCGGAGAGCATCCCGGCCAGCGGCTGGATGCACATGAAGACGAACAGTGCGCAGAAGCTGACGAGCGAGGCGGTGGGCTTGGCCATCCCGGCGCTGGTGGAGAGGAACTTGGAGAGGTACGTCGTGTACGTGTAGTACGCGACGGTCCCGCCCATGGTCAGCGCCATCACCAGGAACGCCTCGCGCTTGTGCCGCCACAGCGCCTTCAGCGTGCCGCGGTCCTCCTGGTCGGCGCCGGACTCCGCGTACACCTCGGTCTCCAGCATCGAGCGGCGCAGGTAGAAGACGATCGCGGCACCGAGCGCGCCGACGATGAACGGGATGCGCCAGCCCCAGCTGTGCAGGGCCGCCTCGGACATGTTGCGCTGGAGGACGATCTGGAGGCCGAGGCCGATCAGCTGTCCCGCGGTCATGGACACGTACTGGAAGCTGGAGGCGAAGCCGCGCCGGTCGGGTGCGGACGCCTCGGTGAGGTAGGTGGCGCTGGCGGCGTACTCGCCGCCGACGGAGAGCCCCTGGAGCAGCCGGGCCACCAGCAGGACGGCGACCCCGCCGTACCCGGCGACGTCGTACGTCGGCGCGACGGCGATGAGGATCGCGGAGGCCGACATGAGCGTGACGGTGAGGGTGAGCGCGGCCTTGCGGCCCCGGCGGTCACCGATCCGGCCGAGCAGCCAGCCGCCGACCGGCCGCATGAAGAAGCCGACGGCGAAGATGCCCATGGTGTTCATGAGATTGGCGGTCTCATTGCCTTCGGGGAAGAACGAATCCGCGAAGTAGACCGCGAAGGTCGCGTACACGAACCAGTCGAACCACTCGACCATGTTGCCGGCCGAACCGACCCAGATTTTCTTCCACTGCTCTCGTCCCATGGTCCGTCACCGTGCCCGAACAGCCGGGACGGTAACAAGGGCGAAATGCGCAACGATCGCGCGTACTTACGTGCGTTTCGTTCACGGCGGCCCGGCCGCTACCGGACGCTGAGCGAATCCTCGATGAACTCCCCCACCTGCGCGAGGACCTGGCAGCGGCCGGTGCCGGGGAGGCCGACCGCGACATGGACGCTGAAGCCGTCGAGCAGGGCGCGCAGCCGGGTCGCGAACCGCTCGGCGTCGACGGCACGGAACTCCCCGGCCGCCGCGCCCTCGGCCAGCAGGGCCACCAGGTCGCGGTGCCAGGCGTCCTCGATGGCGGCCTGCCGGGCGCGTGCGTCCTCGTCCGCGTTCTGCGAGCGGTTCCACACCTCCAGCCAGAGCGTCCAGTGCGGGTCGCGGTGCCCGTCGGGAAGGTACAGGTCGATGTACCCGTCCAGCCGCCGGCGGGCCGTCCCCGGCCCCGCCAGCAGGGCCCGCCGCTGCGCGCCGAGCCGTCCCTCGCTCCACTCCAGGGTCTGGAGCAGCAGCTCGTCCTTGGTACGGAAGTAGTAGAGGAGGTGTCCGCTGCTCATGCCGACCTCGCGGCCGAGTCCGGCCATGGTGAGGCCGTCGAGCCCCCGTTCGGCGATGGTCGCCATGGCGGCGGCCAGCAGTTCCTCACGGGGCGGGGCGGTGTTGCGACGGCGTGACGCGGGGGGCAAGGTTCAGACCTTCGGCTGCTGCTGTGTGATGCAGTGGATGCCTCCACCGCCGGCAAAGATCGTACGGGCGTCGACGAGTGTCACCGTACGGTCGGGGAACAGTTCGCCGAAGATGGCCGCCGCTTCCTTGTCGCGCGGGTCGTCGAAGGCGCAGAGGACCACACCGCCGTTGCAGAGGTAGTGGTTGATGTAGGAGTAGTCGACCCACTCCCCGTCAGCCTTCAGCACGGTGGGCGCCGGAACCTCGACGACGTCCAGCGAGCGGCCCCTGGCGTCGGTGGCCCCGCGCAGGATGCGCACGGTCTCGCGGGTGATCTCGTGATCGGGGTGGGCCGGGTCCGGCTGGACATGGGCGACGACGGTGCCGGGACGGGCGAAGGCGGCGACGATGTCGACATGGCCGAGGGTGCCGTACGTGCCGTAGTCGCCGGAGAGTCCGCGCGGCAGCCAGATGGCCTTCTCGGTGCCGAGCCGGGCGTGGATCTCGGACTCGACCTGCTCGCGGGTCCAGTCGGGGTTGCGTTCCTTGCCGAGCTGGACGGTCTCGGTGAGCAGTACGGTGCCCTCGCCGTCGACGTGGATGGCGCCGCCCTCGTTGACCAGCCGGGAGCTGTGCACGGGTATGCCGGCCAGTTCGGCGACGGAGCGGGCGATGTGCTGGTCGTGCTCCCAGCGGGCCCAGCCCTGGGCGCCCCAGCCGTTGAACGTCCAGTCGACGGCGGCCAGCCGGTTCCCGTCGGTGACGAAGGTGGGGCCGATGTCCCGCATCCAGGCGTCGTCGAGCGGGCGGACGGCCAGCTCGACGTCCGGGCCGAGGAGTGCGCGGGCACCGTCCTCCTGGCCGGGTCCGACGACCATCGTGACGGGTTCGAAGCGGCGGACGGCGCGGGCGACGGTGGCCCAGGCGGCGCGGGCCTCGTCCAGTTCGGCGTCGGTGTCGAAGGTGGGGTTGGGGCCCGGCCAGGCCATCCAGGTGCGTTCGTGCGGGGCCCACTCGGGCGGCATGCGGAAGGTCACTGCGGGGTCCTTAGAGGAAGTAGAGGCGGTTGAGGGAGACCGAGTCGGCGGGCTCGGAGCGCAGCGGGTCGCCGTCCAGGGTGACCAGACCGCTGCGGGCGTCCACGGCGACCTCTCCGGTACGGGAGTTGTGGATCAGGTCGCCGGGGCCGATGCCCCGGGTGCCGCGCACGCCGACGCGGCGGCGGCGGGTGGGCATCGCGTCGGCGCCGAGCTGGGTCGCCGCCTGCGAGACGAACGCCACCGAGAGGTCGGCGGCGGTGGCTCCGTACGCCCCGAACTGCGGTCCCAGGATGAGGGGTTCGCAGGTGTCGGTGGCGGCGTTCGGGTCGCCCGTGACCCCGTAGGCGGGGAAGCCGGACTTCAGCACCAGCTGCGGCTTCGCGCCGAAGAACTCGGGCCGCCACAGCACGATGTCGGCGAGCTTGCCGGTCTCGATGGAGCCGATCTCGTGCGAGAGACCGTGGGCGATGGCGGGGTTGATGGTGAGCTTGGCGATGTAGCGCAGCACCCGGGCGTTGTCGTCCGCGGGACCGTCGCCCTCCATCGGACCCAGCTCGGCCTTCATCTTCCCGGCCATCGCGAAGGTGCGGCGCACCGTCTCGCCGGCCCGCCCCATGCCCTGCGCGTCGGAGGAGGTGATCCCGATGGCGCCCAGGTCGTGCAGGACGTCCTCGGCGCCCATCGTCCCGGCCCGGATCCGGTCCCGGGCCATGGCGGCGTCGCCCGGCAGGTCCGTCTTGAGGTCGTGTACGGAGACGATCATCCCGTAGTGCTCGGCGACGGCGTCCCGGCCGAAGGGCAGCGTCGGGTTGGTGGACGAGCCGATGACGTTCTCGACGCCCGCCATCTTCAGGACGTTGGGAACGTGTCCGCCGCCGCAGCCCTCGATGTGGAAGGCGTGGATCGTGCGGCCCTCCAGGACCCGCAGGGTGTCCTCGACGGACAGGCATTCGTTCAGCCCGTCGCTGTGCAGGGCGACCTGGACGTCGTGCTCCTCGGCGACCCGCAGCGCGGTGTCCAGGGCGCGGGTGTGCGCGCCCATGTCCTCGTGGACCTTGAAGCCGCAGGCCCCGCCCTCGGCGAGCGCCTCGACCAGCGGGGCCTGGTGGGAGGACGAACCGCGGCCCAGGAAGCCGATGTTGACCGGCCAGGCGTCGAAGGCGTTGAAGGCGTGGCGCAGCGCCCAGGGCGAGTTGACGCCGACGCCCCAGACCGGGCCGAACTCCTGGCCGATGATCGTGGTGACGCCGGACGCCAGGGACGCCTCCATGATCCGGGGCGAGAGCAGATGGACATGGGTGTCGACGGCGCCCGCGGTCGCGATCATCCCCTCTCCGGAGACGATCGTGGTGCCCGTGCCGACGACGACGTCCACACCGTCCAGGGTGTCGGGGTTGCCGGCCCGGCCGATCGACGCGATCCGGCCCTCGCGGATGCCGATGGACACCTTGCGGATGCCCTGTACGGCGTCGATGACCAGCACATTGCTGATGACGACGTCGCAGGTGTCGCGGACCGCGGCGGCCTTGAGGTGCAGCCCGTCGCGGGCGGTCTTGCCGAATCCGGCGAGGAACTCCTCGCCGTACTGCTGTGCGTCGGACTCGACGCGGACGGTCAGCCCGGAGTCGCCGAGCCTGACCCGGTCCCCGGCGCGCGGTCCGTGCACGGAGGCGTACTCGTACGGATCGATGCTCATCGCTCAGCTCCCAGATATCCACAGGCCGCGGCGCGCCGCAGGGCCTCTTCACGCGCGCCGGGGGCGTCCAGCGGGCCGTCGACCAGGCCCGCGAAGCCGATCGCGATCCGCTCGCCGCCGATCGGTACGAGCCCCACCTCGACGGTTTCGCCGGGCCCGAACCGGACGGAGGACCCGGCGGGGACGCAGAGCCGCATCCCGTAGGCGGCCGCGCGGGCGAAGTCGAGCCGGGGGTTGGCCTCGAAGAAGTGGAAGTGCGAGGTCACGGAGACCGGCACGGTCGCGGTGTTGTGGACGGCCAGTCGCACCGCGGGCTCCGGCTCGGGTGTGGCGGGCCCGGGGACGACGGCTCCGGGGGCGTCGTCGCCCAGCCCGTCGCCCAGCGGCCGGGAGACCACGGCGAGCCGTGAGCCGTCGTCGAAGACGGCCTCCACATGGACCTCTGTGACGACATCCGCGACGCCCGGCAGCACATCGTCGGGGCCGAGCACGGACCGCGCCGCCTCGATGGCCTCCGCCAGCCGGCGCCCGTCCCGGGCGGCCTCGCAGACCGTGTCCGCGATCAGCGCGGTCGCCTCGGGGACATTGAGCTTCAGTCCCCGGGCGCGGCGGGCCCGGGCCAGTTCGGCGGCGCTGAAGAGCAGCAGCCGGTCGCGTTCCGTCGGAGTCAGTCGCACGTCTCCACACCTCTCGGTTAGAGCAGCACTCTAACTCATGGTTAGAGCGACGCTCTAAGCATGTGAGAGGGCACACTCCGGGGAGCGGGAGGGCATGTCCCGGCGCATACGAAAGCCGCGCCCGGCGGGGAGCTGAGCGCGGCTTTTCGTTCGTACGGGGCCGGCCGGGGCCGGGGTGACCAGGGGGCTTCGGTTCGGAGCCCCCTGCCGAAGGGTGCATCCAGGGTCCTGCGTCCGGATCTTGCCGGGCTCGCGTGCCCGGTGCCCGATCCGGCCGGATCCTGACGAGAGGCCCTAGCCGAGGGGGTGCATCCAGCCGTGGGTGTCCTCGGCGACGCCGCGCTGGATGTCCAGCAGGCGCTCGCGCAGCTTCATCGTGACCTCGCCGGGCGTGCCGTCGCTCTGGACCCACTCGCCGCCCTCGGACTTGACGGTGCCGATGGGGGTGATGACGGCGGCGGTGCCGCAGGCGAAGACCTCGGTGAGGGTGCCGTTCGCGGTGTCGTCGCGCCACTGGTCGATGGAGACGCGGCCCTCCTCGGACTCGTAGCCGAGGTCGCGGGCGACCTTGAGCAGCGAGTCACGGGTGACACCGGCGAGCAGCGAGCCGGTCAGGGCGGGCGTGACGATCTTGTTCCCGTACACGAAGTACAGGTTCATGCCGCCGAGCTCCTCGACCCACTTGTGCTCGACCGCGTCGAGGTAGGCGACCTGGTCGCAGCCCTTCTCGGCGGCCTCGGCCTGGGCGAGCAGGGACGCGGCGTAGTTGCCGCCGGTCTTGGCGTCGCCCATGCCGCCGGGGACGGCGCGCACCCGGTTCTCGGAGAGCCAGATCGAGACCGGCTTCACACCGCCGGGGAAGTACGCGCCGGCGGGCGAGGCGATCACCAGGAACAGGTATTCGTTGGCGGGCCGCACACCGAGACCGATCTCGGTCGCGATCATGAACGGGCGCAGGTAGAGGGACTCCTCGCCGCCGTGCGCCGGAACCCAGGCCGCGTCCTGCTTGACCAGCGCGTCACAGGCCGCGATGAACGTCTCGACGGGCAGCTCCGGCATGGCCAGCCGGCGGGCGGAGGCCTGGAAGCGCTTGGCGTTGGCCTCGGGACGGAAGGTGGCGACCGAGCCGTCGGGCTGGCGGTACGCCTTGAGGCCCTCGAAGATCTCCTGCCCGTAGTGCAGGGTCATGTTGGCGGGGTCGATCGAAAGCGGCGCGTACGGCACGAGCTGGGCGTCGTGCCAGCCGAGACCCTCGGTCCACCTGATCGTCACCATGTGGTCGGTGAAGCGGCGGCCGAATCCGGGATTGACCATGCTCGCCTCGCGCTCCGCGTCGGACAGCGGGTTCGAGGAGGGCTTGAGCTCGATCGTGGGCGTCGTCATGAGTGCGTGTCCTTCACCGTTGTGTGTGTTGGACCGCGCTCGCGCCGCTCCTGCCAGACAGGTGCTAGGACGTCCGAGCTTTGTTGCGAGCCACGGCCCCGTTCGATTATCGCTCCCGGGCGGCCGTGCACGAAACGACGCGTGTGCGGTCCAGTGGTCGATGGTGGCACCCGGGGCCGCACAAGGTGAAGCCGCCGGGTGCGGCTGCTGCCCGGCGGCTTCGAAACGGAGTCGTCGGGTCAGTTCGCTACGCGTACCGCGAGCGCGTCGCCGATCCGGTCGGTCGTACGGCTCGTGGCACCGTCGCGCTCCGCGAGGTCGGCGGAGACGGCGTCCTCGATGCGTACGGCCTCGGCCTCGTAGCCGAGGTGGCGCAGCAGGAGGGCGACGGAGAGGACCGTGGCCGTCGGGTCGGCCTTGCCCTGGCCCGCGATGTCGGGGGCGGAGCCGTGGACCGGCTCGAACATCGACGGGAAGGTGCCCGTCGGATTGATGTTGCCGGACGCGGCCAGGCCGATACCGCCGGTCACGGCGGCGGCGAGGTCGGTGAGGATGTCACCGAAGAGGTTGTCGGTGACGATGACGTCGAAGCGCTCCGGCTGGGTGACGAAGAAGATCGTCGCGGCGTCGACGTGCAGATAGTCGGTGGTGACCTCGGGGTACTCGGTCGCGACCTTGTCGAAGATGTTCTTCCACATGTGGCCCGCGTACACGAGGACGTTGTTCTTGTGCACCAGCGTCAGCTTCTTGCGCGGGCGGGCGTTCGCCCGCTCGAACGCGTCCCGGACGACGCGCTCGACGCCGTACGCGGTGTTGACGCTGACCTCGGTGGCGACCTCGGCCGGCGTGCCGGTGCGCAGCGAGCCGCCGTTGCCGGTGTACGGGCCCTCGGTGCCCTCGCGGACGACGACGAAGTCGATGTCCGGACGGCCGGCCAGCGGGGTCGCGGTGTTCGGGAACAGCTTCGACGGCCGCAGGTTGATGAAGTGGTCGAAGGCGAACCGCAGCTTCAGCAGGAGCCCGCGCTCCAGGACGCCCGCCGGCACGGAGGGGTCGCCGATCGCGCCGAGCAGAATGGCGTCGTGGCCCTTGAGGGCTTCGAGCTCCGCGTCCGGGAGGGTTTCACCGGTGCGGTGCCACCGCTGGGCACCAAGGTCGTACTCCTTGGTCTCCAGCTTCACATCCTGCGGGAGAACAGCGTTGAGGACCTTGAGGCCCTGGGCCACGACCTCCTGGCCGATACCGTCACCGGGGATCACTGCGAGATTGATGCTGCGAGACATGTCCGCACCCTACTGCGCGTCCCACCCCATGACACGTCACGTCCACCATACGGACACATGGGGAGCTGTACGTGTACCGTTCACCTACCCGACGGTACGGCGTCGGGCGGCGGGTGGATGTTCTGGTCCATGGACATCCCCCGTTTCGGAATCCCCGAGAAGCTCGCCGACCGCATGAGCATGGCCGAGCAGCACGACTACCTGCGCACCCGGCTGACCCGGCGCGGCGTGCTGCGTACGAGCGTGGCGACCGCTGCGGTCGCCGGTGCCGGGCTCGCCGCCTCGCCCGCGTACGCCGCCCCCACCGTGCTCACCTCGCACCACAGCTCCACCCGGGTGGACGGTTCGCTGGTGGCGCCGTTCGGCCGGCACCTGGCATACGGCGCGGACCCGAAGACGCAGATGGCGGTCTCCTGGCAGGTCCCGTTCGCCGTGAAGCGGCCGTACATCCGGATCGGCCACAAGCCGTGGGCGCTGAGCCGCCGCATCGACGCCGAGGTCCGCCACCTGACCACCCCGGAGCTGAACGGGGGCAAGATCGCGGCCGCCGAGCAGTTCTACGTGCACGCGAGCCTGGAGCGGCTGCAGCCCGGCACGACGTACTACTACGGCGTCGGCCACGACGGCTTCGACCCCGCCGACACCCGCAATCTGGGCACGCTCGGCACCTTCACCACCGCGCCCGCGCGCGCCGAGGCGTTCACCTTCACCGCCTTCGGCGACCAGGGCGTCAGCTACCACGCGCTGGGCAACGACCAGCTGATCCTGGGCCAGAACCCGGCGTTCCACCTGCACGCGGGCGACATCTGCTACGCCGACCCGTCCGGCTCCGGGCAGAGCACCGACACCTACGACGCCCGCACCTGGGACCAGTTCCTGGCGCAGACGGAGACCGTGTCGAAGACCGTGCCGTGGATGGTGACCACCGGCAACCACGACATGGAGGCCTGGTACTCGCCGGACGGCTACGGCGGCCAGAACGCCCGCTGGACGCTGCCCGACAACGGCCCGGACCCGGTGAACCAGCCCGGCGCCTACTCGTTCGTGCACGGCAATGTCGGTGTCGTCGCCCTCGACGCCAATGACGTCTCGTACGAGATCCCGGCCAACTTCGGGATCAGCGACGGCCGGCAGACCCGCTGGCTGGACCGGCGCCTCGGTGAGCTGCGGGCCCGTCACGACATCGACTTCATCGTGGTCTTCTTCCACCACTGTGCCTTCTCCACCACCAACGCGCACGCCTCCGACGGCGGGGTGCGCGACGCATGGGTACCGCTCTTCGAGAAGCACCAGGTGGACCTGGTCATCAACGGCCACAACCACGTCTACGAGCGCACCGACGCGATCCTCAACAACGCCGTCCGGCGCAGGGTGCCGATCGGCGAGCGCACCGACCCGACGCGGGACGGCATCGTGTACGTCACCGCGGGTGGCGCGGGCAAGGCGCTGTACGACTTCCCGGCCCCGGACACCTACGAGGGGCATGTCGCGGACCAGGAGAGCGTGAACACGTACCACGTGGTCAAGGGCGGTGGAAAGGCGGCCGAGACCGTCGAGTGGTCCCGGGTGCGCTACACCGGCTTCTCGTTCCTGGCGGTGGAGGTGCGGCCCGGCCGGCACAAGCGGATGAAGGTCACCGCGCTCGCCGAGTCGGGCGAGCGCATCGACCACTTCGAGATCAGCCGGGACTGACCCGTCGGGCCGGTCCGGTGACCGGCCCGTCCAGCCGGTCTCAGTGGCCCGTGGAGCCGCCGTTGTCCCTGCGGTCGAGGGCCCGCTGGAGGGCGGCGGCGGCATTCTGGCGCTCCGACTCGGTCGGGCGGTGGGCGTGACGGACACGGCGGGCAGTCGTCTGGACCATGATGGATCGACTCCTTGAGATCGCGAGGACTTCGAGATCGAAAATCGTGAAGATGATTTCGAGATCGGGATTTCGAGGCGCCGGAAAGGGCGGGGAGCGGGCGCCGCAGGGGTTGCCTGCACAGGGGCGCGCACTCACGACCGCCAGTCGCTGGATCTAGCGAGACGTTCGGCTCCTACAAAGCTAGGGCAGCCGGGCCGGTCTGTCTCCACAATTACTCGGACTTCCTACTATCTGAGACGGAGGTTTACGACCGCCCGTCCGCGGATCCGGCAAGGGCCGCCAAGTACTCAGGGGCATTTGAGTACCTGCCACGTGTCGAAGAACTGTGCGTCGCACGACAGTTGGGCACATGAACGGCCTCTACGCTCTCAAGCCCTGGTACGCGGACCGGCTCTCCGGTGTCCGCGCCTCGCTGGTCCGCCGTGAGGTGTCCCCCGACACCCTCACCGCGGCCGGTGTGGTCTCGGCGGCCGGTGCCGCCGCCGCGCTGGCCTGGCTGCCCGCCGGCCTCGCCGCTCTGCCGGTCGCCGTGCTGCTCGCCGCCCGGCTCGCCTTCGCCAACCTGGACGGCGCGCTGGCCCGCGACACGGGCCGCACGAGCAGGCGCGGCGCGGTGCTCAACGAACTCGGCGACCGGGTGGCGGACCTGGTCGTACTGGCCGGTTTCCTGGCACTCGCCCCGCTGTGGCTGGTGGCGGCGGCCGGGCTCGCGGCGACCCTGCCGTCCTGGGTGTCGCTGGCCGGGGCGGCGGCGGGCGCGCCCCGGCGCAACGGCGGCCCGGTCGGCAAGACCGAACGCTGCCTGCTGGTCGTGGTCGCGGCGGCGAGCGGCTGGGCGGTCCCCGTACTGATCGTGATCGCCGCCGGTTCGCTGCTCACCGCCGCGCTCCGGCTGGCGGGCCTGTGGCAGGAGCCGGCATGAGCACCGTACTGATCGTGATCGCCGCCGGTTCGCTCCTCACCGCCGCGCTCCGGCCGGCGGGCCTGTGGCAGGAGCCGGCATGAGCACCGTACTGATCGTGATCGCCGCCGGTTCGCTCCTCACCGCCGCGCTCCGGCCGGCGGGCCTGTGGCAGGAGCCGGCATGAGCACCGTACTGATCGCGGAGGAAGCCGCGGCGCGGGCCGTGCCGCTGGTCGCGGGCGTGCTGGGAGCGGGCGGTGTCGCCGTCGCCGTACTGCCGTCGAAGGTCCGGATGCGGGCCGAGCTGCGCAGGCGGTGGCGGACCTGGGCGCTGGTGGCACCGGTCTTCCTGGGGGCGTACTTCCTGGGTGGCGGCGGGACGTTCGCGCTGGCCGCGGGGCTCGGGGTGGTCGCGGCGGTCGAGTTCGCGCGGATGGCCGTGCTGCGCCGCGGCGACCTCGCGGTGCTCGTGACGGCCGCGGTGGCGCTCCCCGCGCCGGCGTGGCTGGCGCCGCAGCTCCTCGACGTCCGGGCAGCGGCGCTGCTGCTGGTCGCGGCCGCACTCCCACCGGTGCTCGGCGGGGACGACCGGACCGGCTTCACCCGCACCGCGCGCACCGCCTTCGGGCTGCTGTGGATCCCGGTCGCGCTGACCGGCCTGGTGACGCTCGGGGACACGGGGGTCGCGGTGGGGCTGGCGGTGGCGCTCGGCGATGTCGGCGCCTGGTGCGGCGGTACGGCGCTGGGCCGCCGGGGCCCACTGGCCCGGCCGCTGTCGCCGCTCTCCCCCAACAAGACCTGGGCGGGGGTGCTCGGCGCGGCGGTGGCGACGGCCCTGCTGCTGCTCGTGCTCGGCGAGTTCGCTCTCCCGCTGTGGGCCGCGGTGATCGGCGGCTGTGTCCTCGGTGACCTGCTCGAATCGATGGTCAAGCGCGAGTCGGGGGTGAAGGACGCGGGCAACTGGCTGCCCGGCTTCGGCGGCCTCCTCGACCGGATCGACTCCCTGTTGGTGGCCCTTCTCCTGGCGATGGTGATGACATGACCCGCACCCTTGCACGCGTGCCCGGCCGGGTCGCGCTGCCCGCACGTTCCCGGTTCGCCGCCGCGCTCCGGCGCGGCCTGTGGTGGGGCGTCCTCAGCCTCACCGGCGGGGTGGAGCGGCGCGGCCGGCTGCCGCGCGGCGGCTGTGTCGTCGTCGCCAACCACTCCTCGCACGCCGACACGGCGGCGCTGCTCGCCGCGCTCGACGCCCGGCACACCCCGGCGATCGGCGCGGCGGCCGACTACTGGTTCGCCTCGCCGTGGCGGCGCCGGATCTGCCGCCGCCTCGCGGCCGGCTTCCCGGTGCGGCGCGGTGGCGGCGGCATGGACGACCTGCTGTCCATGGCGGACGAGCTCCGCTCCGGCCGGGCGGTCGTCCTGTTCCCGGAGGGAACCCGGGGCAAGGACGGCGAGCTGGGCTCCTTCCACCGCGGCGCGCTGGTGCTGGCCGAGCGGGCGGGCGTCCCGGTGGTTCCGGTGGGGATCGCGGGCACGGACCGGCTGCTGCCCAAGCACGGCCGGCTGCGCTCGGCGCTGGTGCGGGTGTCGATCGGTGACCCGCTGCCGTCGACGACCGGTCCGCAGGAGGCCCGCGAGGCGGTGGTCGCGCTGCACGCGCGTACGGTCGCCGAGCCGCTGCGGGACTCCGCGACGCGGCGCCGGGTGGCGTCGGTCGTCACCTCGCGCCGGGGCGTCCCGCTGGCGTTCGGGTGGGCTCTGGCGGAGGCGCTGAGCTGGCCGCTGATGCCGGAGCTGCTGCTGGGCGTGGTCTGTGTGGCGGTGCCGGGGGCGGCGCTGCGGATGTCGCTGGGCGCGCTGGCCGGCAGTCTGGCCGGGGGCCTGCTCGCCCTTCAGCTGGCCTCGGCCGGTGTGCATCTGCCCGCCCCGCTGACCACGGACCGGATGCGCGCCGAGGTCCGGGCCGAGCTGGCGCTGGAGGGCGCCGCGGCGGTGCGGCACCAGCCGTGGAACGGCATCCCGTTCAAGGTGTACGGGGCCGAGGCGGGCCGCGCCGGTGTGCCCGCGCTCGACTGGCTGGCCGCTTCGGCGACGGCCCGGGGCTCCCGGACACTCACCGTGGGGCTCGGCTTCGCCGCCTTCGGGCTGCTGCTGCGCCGCCACCGCCGCCGGTACGGCCGCTATCTGGTCCTGCTGGGCGGCGGGTTCGCGGCGGGGCTCTCGATGATCGTCGCGGGCTGGGGCTGACCGGACACTGACCGACGGGCGCGCCGCTTCTGTCCGAGGACACTCTGGTCCGGACCAGTCGCCGCGCGCCACACTGCCGGGATGTCCGACACCACAGCCGTACCCCAGCAGTGGACGCCTATCCATGGCGCGCCCTACCGGCCGGTCCCGCACCGCCCCGAGCGGATCCCGGCAGACGAGTCGATCGCCCGGGCCGCCCGGCTGCGGGAGCGGATGGGCGAGCGCAGGACCGTGCGCCGGTTCTCGTCCGACCCCGTTCCCGAGCAGGTCGTGAGGGACGCGATCGCCTGTGCCGCGACCGCCCCGTCCGGTGCCCATCAGCAGCCGTGGACCTTCGTCCTGGTCAAGGACCCGGAGGTGCGCAGGCTCATCCGGGAGGCGGCCGAGCACGAGGAGCGGATCAGCTACGACGGCAGGCTCGGCGAGGAGTGGCTGGCGGCGCTGCGCCCGCTGGGCACGGACGCCGTCAAGGCCCATATGACGGACGCCCCGGCCCTGGTCGTGGTCTTCCAGCAGCGGTACTGGGTGGGCGAGGACGGCACCCGGCACAAGCACTACTACGTCGACGAGTCGGTCGGGATCGCCGTCGGGATGCTGCTCTCGGCCCTGCACCTGTCGGGCCTGGCGGCGCTGATCCACACGCCGAGCCCGATGCGGTTCCTGCGCGAGGTGCTGGACCGGCCGGAGAACGAGAAGGCGTTCGCGGTGATTCCGGTCGGGTATCCGGCCGACGACTGCGAGGTGCCCGGCCTGGTACGGAAGTCGCTGGACCAGGTGCTCGTGGAGATCTGAGACGAATGGAAACCGCCTCCCGGCCGGCAGGGGAACCGGGCGGGAGGCGGAATTCGTGGCGGGGCGCCGGGGGTGGGGCGCCCCGAGGGGGATCAGCCCTGGTGGGGGTAGGTGTAGTCGGTCGGCGGGACCAGCGTCTCCTTGATGGCCCGGGTCAGGGTCCAGCGCTGGAGGTTCTGCGGGGCGCCCGCCTTGTCGTTGGTGCCCGAGGCACGGCCGCCGCCGAAGGGCTGCTGGCCGACGACGGCGCCGGTCGACTTGTCGTTGATGTAGAAGTTGCCCGCGGCGTAGCGCAGCTTCTCCATCGTGTACGCGGCCGCGGCGCGGTCGTTCGCGATGACGGAACCGGTCAGCGCGTAGTCGGAGACCGACTCCATCTGCTCCAGCATCGCGTCGTACTGGTCGTCCTCGTAGACGTGCACGGCGAGGATCGGGCCGAAGTACTCGGTCGTGAAGACCTCGTTCTCCGGGTCGGTGCACTCGATGACGGTCGGGCGGACGAAGTAGCCCACCGAGTCGTCGTACGTGCCGCCCGCGACGATCGTGCAGGACGGGTCGGCCTTCGCGCGGTCGATCGCGGCCTTGTTCTTGGCGAACGAGCGCTCGTCGATGACGGCGCCGATGAAGTTCGACAGGTCGGTGACGTCACCCATGGAGATGCCGTCGACCTCGGCGGCGAACTTCTCCTTGAAACCGGAGTTCCAGATGGAGGCCGGGACGTAGGCGCGGGAGGAGGCCGAGCACTTCTGGCCCTGGAACTCGAAGGAGCCGCGGGTCAGCGCGGTCTTCAGGACGGCGTGGTCGGCCGACGGGTGGGCGACGACGAAGTCCTTGCCACCGGTCTCGCCGACGAGCCGCGGGTAGGTGCGGTAGTTGGCGATGTTGTTGCCGACCGTCTTCCACAGGTGCTGGAAGGTGGGGGTCGAGCCGGTGAAGTGGATACCGGCCAGGTCGCGGTGGTTCAGGGCCACCTCGGAGACGGCGATGCCGTCACCGGTCACCAGGTTGATGACGCCCTTGGGCAGGCCGGCCTCTTCCAGGAGCTGCATCAGCAGCACGGCGGCGTGGGTCTGCGTCGGGGACGGCTTCCACACCACGACGTTGCCCATGAGGGCGGGGGCGGTGGGCAGGTTGCCCGCGATGGCCGTGAAGTTGAACGGCGTGATCGCGTAGACGAAGCCCTCCAGCGGGCGGTGGTCCATGCGGTTCCACACGCCCGGGGAGTTGGCCGGGGGCTGCTCGGCGAGGATCTGGCGCGCGTAGTGCACGTTGAAGCGCCAGAAGTCGACGAGCTCGCAGGGGGTGTCGATCTCGGCCTGCTGCGCGGTCTTGGACTGGCCGAGCATCGTGGAGGCGGCCATCGTCTCGCGCCACGGGCCGGACAGCAGCTCGGCGGCGCGCAGGATGATCGCGGCGCGGTCGTCGAAGGACATCGCGCGCCAGGCCGGGGCGGCGGCGAGCGCGGCGTCGATCGCGTCCTGCGCGTCCTTCTGCGTGGCATGGGCGAACGTGCCGATGACGGCCTTGTGGTTGTGCGGCTGCACGACGTCGAAGCGCTCGCCGCCGCCCATCCGCTTCTCGCCGCCGATGGTCATCGGAAGGTCGATCGGGTTCTCGGCGAGCTCCTTGAGCTTCACCTCCAGGCGGGCACGCTCCGGGGAGCCCGGGGCGTAGGAGTGGACCGGCTCGTTGACCGGCGCGGGGACCTGGGTGACAGCGTCCATGAGTTCCGTTGCTCCTTGGGTAGAGAGGTGGAGGGGGGCTCAGCCCTTGGTGAGGATGGAGCGGCCGAAGAACAGCAGGTTCGCCGGCTTCTCGGCGAGGCGGCGCATGAAGTAGCCGTACCAGTCGGTGCCGTACGCCGTGTAGACACGCATCCGGTGTCCCTCGGCCGCGAGCCGGAGGTGCTCGTCGCTGCGGATGCCGTACAGCATCTGGAACTCGTACTCATCCAGTTTGCGCCCGGCCTTGCGGCCCAGCTCCTGGGCGATGGCGATCAGACGCGGGTCGTGCGACCCGATCATCGGGTAGCCCTCGCCCTCCATGAGGATCCGCAGGATACGGACGTACGCCTTGTCGATCTCGGCCTTGTCCTGGTACGCGACGGAGGCGGGCTCCTTGTAGGCGCCCTTCACGATGCGGACGCGGCTGCCGGCGGCGGCCAGCCGGCGGGCGTCGTCCTCGGTGCGGAACAGGTAGGCCTGGATCACGCAGCCGGTCTGCGGGAAGTCCTTCCGCAGCTCCTCGTGGATGGCGAACATCGAGTCGAGGGTGGTGTGGTCCTCGGCGTCCAGCGTGACCGTGGTGCCGATCTCGGCGGCGGCCTCGACGACCGGGCGGACGTTGGCGAGCGCCAGCTCGTGGCCGCCGTCCAGCGCCTGGCCGAACATGGAGAGCTTGACGGACATCTCGGCCTTGGTGCCCAGGCCGAGGTCCTTGAGGCGCTCGATCAGTTCGAGGTAGGCGTCGCGGGCGTCGGCTGCCTGCTCGGGGGTGGTGATGTCCTCGCCGACCACGTCGAGGGTGACTTCGAGTCCCTTGCCGGTGGCGTCCTCGATGATCGGGACGACCTGGTCGACGGACTCACCGGCGATGAACCGGTCGACGACCTGCTTGGTGCCAGGTGCGGCCGAGACGAAACGGCGCATCTTGTCGCTGCGGGACGCGGCGAGAATCACGGGACCCAGCACGGGGCACCTCCACGGAAAGTACGAACGAAGGCCATACCGGCAGATTGGGAACACACCGGTACAGCACGGAGAACCACCGTGAAATCTAAGGATCTCTCCGATCCTGTGCCATCGACAGCTGTCACGCATCCGTTCCCCGGTTCTCAGACATATGTCTGAAGGGGTGCGAGAATGGCCGGGTGAAGGGCGATTACCAGGAGCTGGTCGACGAGATCTCCGGGCTGCTCGGCGCCCCCGCGACGCTGGAGAACCGGGACTTCGGCCTGGTCGCCTTCGGCGCCCACGACAGCGACGACGACGCCGCGATGGACCCGGTCCGCACCCGCTCGATCCTGACCCGCCGCTCCACACCCGCCGTCCGTGCCTGGTTCGAGGGCTTCGGCATCACCCGCGCCACCGGCCCGGTCCGCATCCCCGCGGCCCCGGAGGCCGGGGTCTTCCGGGACCGGATCTGTCTGCCGGTACGCCATCGGGGTGCCGTGCTCGGCTACGTATGGCTGCTCGACGCGGACCCCGGACCGACCGACGAACAGCTGAGGGCGGCGATGGAGGTGGCGGCCCGGATCGGGGCGCTGCTCGCCGACGAGGCGCGGGCGGGCACCGATACGTCCCGGGAGTTCGGTGCGGTGCTGACCGCCGGGCGGGGCTGGCAGCGGGACATGGCGGTGGCCGCGCTGTACGAGGCGCTGGGGCCCGATGCGCAGGGGCTGCACACGGTGGTGTGCGTGGCCCCGTGGCCGGACGATCCGCCGTCGGTCCGTACGGTGCCGTCGGCGGCGGCGCTGTCCGCGGTGCCCGGGACCGGCGGGCTCCCCTTGCTGGCCGCGCTGGTCCGGCTGCGCTCCACCGATGCCCTCGAACCGGCGCTCACCGCCGCGGACCGGCTGCGGTCGGCCGCGGGCCGGGGCTCCACAGCCGGGGTGGCGGTGCCCCGCCGGGGTCTCGCGGAGCTGGCCGCGGCCTGGCACGAGGCGGTGGCGGCCGCCCGCG
This sequence comes from Streptomyces sp. NPDC127117, assembly GCF_042677325.1. Classification (NCBI taxonomy): domain Bacteria; kingdom Bacillati; phylum Actinomycetota; class Actinomycetes; order Kitasatosporales; family Streptomycetaceae; genus Streptomyces; species Streptomyces sp. NPDC127117. Next base: position 3,540 of record NZ_JBHXTM010000010.1, on the reverse strand, counting down.
CGGCGGCGGCCGAGTCCCGGTTCGGGCCGGTGGCGCGGTGGTCGTCGATCGGGCCGTACCGGCTGCTGACCGCGCTGCCCCCGGAGGCGGTCGCGGACCCGGTGGTCCGCACCCTGCTCGCCCCGCCGCACAAGGATCTGGCCCGCACCGCCGAGGTGTTCCTCGACTGCGCGGGCCAGGCGTCCCGGACGGCCGCGGCGCTCGGCGTCCACCGTCAGACGCTCTACTACCGGCTCTCCCGGATCCAGCAGCTCACCGGCCTCGATCTGAACGACGGCGAGGACCGGCTGCTGCTGCACATGGCGCTCAAGAGCGCGCGGCTCGGCAATTAGGGCCCTTCGTCCGGATCAGCCCGGGCGGCCCTCCAGCACGACCTTCAGACCGTCCGTCAAGTCCTGTGCGGACGGGGCCGATTCACTGTCCATCATCCACTGGACCATCACGCCCGCGAGCAGCGCCTGACAGAACAGCCCGGCCACCCGCGCCCGCTCGGGGTCCTTCTCCGGGTCGATGCCGAGCATGTTCTCGGCGAGCCCGTCGCGCCCCTCACGCTGCGGGCCCATCAACGCCTTCCGCAGCTCAGGATCCTGGTCGATCCGGGAGACGACCTCCATCTGGAGCTGCCAGACGGACCGCGTCTCCGCGTAGCTGTCGATCACCCGTTGCCAGGTCTCGCGGAACTGGTCCAGCGGCTCCCGGGGCCCGGGGCTCTCCGCACTCTCGTCCGGCTTCTCGGTGAGCACATCGCCCCACTCCTCCGTCACCTTGAGGAAGGCGAGGTTGAGCAGGGCCTCCTTGGAGCCGTAGTGGTAGCCGATGGAGGCGAGGTTGGTACCGGAGGCGGCCACGATGTCGCGTGCCGTCGTCCGGGCGTACCCCTTCTCCAGCAGGCAGCGCTTGGCGCCTTCGAGCAGATCCTCACGGTGTCCCATGAAAACAGCGTACCCGGCATGCAGACGTCCGTGTAAGACGTACGTCTAGATGCCGGGTACGCGGAGGATCCGGAACCGTCAGTCGGTCAGGTTCACCGTGCGGGCCGAATTGGCGCCGATCTCCGTGGAGATCTCGGCGAGCACCGACGCCGGGACGTCGTCGTCGACGGTGAGCACGACCAGCGCCTCGCCGCCCGCGCCCGTCCGGGAGACCTGCATGCCCGCGATGTTCAGACCGGCCTCGCCGAGGATCCGGCCGACCGTGCCGACGACACCGGGACGGTCCTCGTAACGCAGCACCACCATGTGGTCGGCCAGCGCCAGATCCACGTCGTACTCGCCGACGGCGACGATCTTCTGGAGGTGCTTGGGCCCGGCCAGCGTGCCGGAGACCGAGACCTCCTCGCCGCCCGAGAGCGTGCCGCGGACGGTGACCACATTGCGGTGGTCCGGCGACTCGGAGCTGGTGGTGAGGCGGACCTCGACACCGCGCTCCTGCGCGAAGAGCGGGGCGTTCACATACGACACGGTCTCGTCGACGACGTCCTCGAAGACGCCCTTGAGCGCCGAGAGTTCGAGCACCTTGACGTCGTGCTGGGTGATCTCGCCGTACACCTCGACGTCGAGGCGAACCGCGACCTCGCCCGCGAGCGCGGTGAAGATCCGGCCGAGCTTCTCGGCGAGCGGCAGGCCCGGACGCACGTCCTCGGCGATCACGCCGCCCTGGACGTTGACCGCGTCCGGCACCAGCTCGCCGGCCAGCGCCAGGCGCACCGACTTGGCGACCGCGATGCCCGCCTTCTCCTGGGCCTCGTCGGTGGAGGCGCCGAGGTGCGGGGTGCAGACGACCTGGTCGAACTCGAACAGCGGGGAGTCCGTGCAGGGCTCCTTCGCGTACACGTCGAGACCGGCGCCGGCGACGCGGCCCTCCTTGAGGGCGGAGGCGAGCGCCGCCTCGTCGACGATGCCGCCACGCGCGGCGTTGACGATCCGGACCGAGGGCTTCACCTTGTGCAGCGCCTCGTCGCCGATCAGGCCGAGCGTCTCGGGGGTCTTGGGCAGGTGCACGGTGATGAAGTCCGCGACCTCCAGCAGCTCGTCGAGCGTCAGGAGCTTGACACCCATCTGCGCGGCGCGTGCGGGCTGCACATAGGGGTCGTACGCGACGATCTTCATGCCGAAGGCCGACATGCGCTGCGCGACCAGGACGCCGATGCGGCCGAGGCCGACGACGCCGAGGGTCTTCTCGCTGAGCTCGACGCCGGTGTACTTGGAGCGCTTCCACTCGCCGTTCTTGAGGGCGGTGTTGGCCTGCGGGATGTTGCGCGCGCTGGCGACCAGCAGACCGCAGGCCAGCTCGGCGGCGGTGACGATGTTGGAGGTCGGTGCGTTCACGACCATCACGCCGGCCTTGGTGGCGGCGGAGACGTCGACGTTGTCCAGACCGACGCCCGCACGGGCGACGACCTTCAGCTTCTTCGCGGCGGCGATGGCCTCGGCGTCGACCTTGGTGGCGGAGCGCACCAGGATGGCGTCGACATCGGCGATCGCGGGGAGGAGCTCGGCGCGGTCCGCGCCGTTGCAGTGCCGGATTTCGAAGTCCGGGCCCAGCGCGTCCACCGTGGCGGGCGACAGCTCTTCAGCGATGAGTACGACAGGTTTCGAGCTCACGTGAGTCCTCACAGGTCCAGTGCGGACGGCCGTCCCGACGGCCGCAGGCGGTGGAGGGGCTTGCCGCGTGGAAGACGCACGACACTGTGGGCCTGACGCGTGTATGTGTGGAGAAGTGTAGTCATGCGCCAGGACGCAGACTGCGCCCCGTTGGAAGGATCACCCACACGGGGGTGGACGACTTGTACACACGTACGACGCCGCCTCTTCCAGCGGTGAAGAAGGAAACGCCCCGGGGGGCGGGCCGGGCGACCCGCCCCCCGGGGCGTCGGTGTTACGCGTCCTCGTCGTTGACCCAGCTCATGAGCTTGCGCAGCTCGCGGCCGGTGGTCTCCAGGAGGTGGTCGCTGTCGGCCTTCTTGTACTCGTTGTACTTGGGCAGACCGTTGTGGTACTCGGCCATCCAGTTCTTGGCGAAGGTGCCGTCCTGGATCTCCGCGAGGACCTTCTTCATCTCGGCCTTGGTGGCGTCGGTGATGATCCGCGGGCCGGTGACGTAGTCGCCCCACTCGGCGGTCTCCGAGATCGACCAGCGCATCTTCTCCAGGCCGCCCTCGTACATCAGGTCCACGATGAGCTTCAGCTCGTGCAGGCACTCGAAGTACGCGATCTCCGGCTGGTAACCGGCCTCGGTCAGGGTCTCGAAACCGGCCTTGACCAGAGCGGCCGTACCACCGCAGAGAACGGCCTGCTCACCGAACAGGTCGGTCTCGGTCTCCTCGGTGAACGTCGTCTTGATGACACCGGCGCGCGTGCCGCCGATGCCCTTCGCGTACGACAGCGCCAGCGCCAGACCGTTGCCCGAGGCGTCCTGCTCGACGGCCACGATGCACGGAACACCGCGGCCCTCCTCGTACTGACGGCGGACCAGGTGACCCGGACCCTTCGGCGCGACCATGCAGACGTCGACGCCCGCCGGCGGCTTGATGAAGCCGAA
>NZ_JBHXTM010000009.1:33877-192676 GCF_042677325.1 Streptomyces sp. NPDC127117 | reverse complement strand
TACATGCTAATGACGCAATACGACATGGCACTTTGTCTCGTGGGTTCGGAGTTGTTTTTAAGCGCCCGGGGCGGGGCCCGGGGTATTCCCGGGGGCCCGGCCCTTTTGCCGTGTGCGGCGGTGCCGGGTCGCCCCACGGGGCTGTTCCCCTGCCCGCCCCTTCCCGAAGCCGGGGCTCTGTCCCGGACCCCGCTCCTCAAGCGCCGGAGGGGACGGAAGCGACGCCGGGAGGCCGGAGAGCAAAAGGAGGGCCCGGCCGGACTGGTGTCCGGCCGGGCCCTCCCCCTGTCGCGGGTTACTGCTCCGTCTTGTTACTGCTCCGTCTTGCGGAGGCGGAACGTCAGGGCCAGGCCCTCGTCCTCGAACGGCTCGCCGTACGCGGGGTCGGCCTCGCCCTGGGCGTAGTCCAGGGCCAGGACCTCGTCCGCGATCAGGGCCGCGTGCTCGGTCAGGGCCTCCACCGTGGCGGGCGAGGCCGACGTCCAGCGGACGGCGATGCGGTCGGCGACGTCCAGGCCACTGTTCTTGCGGGCCTCCTGGATGAGACGGATCGCGTCACGGGCGAGGCCCGCGCGCCGCAGCTCCGGGGTGATCTCCAGGTCCAGGGCGACCGTCGCGCCCGAGTCGGACGCCACCGACCAGCCCTCGCGCGGGGTCTCGGTGATGATCACCTCGTCCGGGGAGAGGGTGACCGTCTCGCCGTCGACCTCGACCGAGGCCGTGCCCTCGCGCAGGGCCAGCGAGAGGGCCGCCGCGTCGGCGTTCGCGACCGCCTTGGCCACCGCCTGTACGCCCTTGCCGAACCGCTTGCCGAGCGCCCGGAAGTTCGCCTTCGCGGTCGTGTCGACCAGCGAGCCGCCGACCTCCGAGAGCGAGGCCAGCGAGGAGACGTTCAGCTCCTCCGTGATCTGGGCGTGCAGCTCGGGGGAGAGCGTGTCGAAGCCGGACGCCGCGACCAGGGCCCGGGACAGCGGCTGACGGGTCTTCACACCGGACTCGGCACGGGTGGCCCGGCCCAGCTCGACCAGGCGGCGGACCAGCGCCATCTGTGTGGAGAGGGTGGGGTCGATCGCCGCCAGGTCCGCCTTCGGCCAGGTGGAGAGGTGCACCGACTCGGGGGCGCCCGGCGTGACCGGGACGACCAGGTCCTGCCAGACCCGCTCGGTGATGAACGGGGTGAGCGGGGCCATCAGCCGGGTCACCGTCTCGACGACCTCGTGCAGGGTGCGCAGCGCCGCCTTGTCGCCCTGCCAGAAGCGGCGGCGCGAACGGCGCACGTACCAGTTGGACAGGTCGTCGACGAAGGCGGACAGCAGCTTGCCGGCGCGCTGGGTGTCGTAACCCTCCAAGGCCTGCGTGACCTGGTCCACCAGCGCGTTCAGCTCGCTCAGCAGCCAGCGGTCCAGGACCGTGCGGTCCGCCGGGGCCGGGTCGGCCGCGGACGGCGCCCAGTTGGACGTACGGGCGTACAGGGCCTGGAAGGCGACCGTGTTCCAGTACGTGAGGAGCGTCTTGCGGACGACCTCCTGGATGGTGCCGTGACCGACGCGCCGCGCCGCCCACGGGGAGCCGCCGGCCGCCATGAACCAGCGGACCGCGTCGGCGCCGTGCTGATCCATGAGCGGGATCGGTTCGAGGGTGTTGCCCAGGTGCTTGGACATCTTGCGGCCGTCCTCGGCGAGGATGTGGCCGAGGCAGACCACGTTCTCGTAGGACGACTTGTCGAAGACCAGGGTGCCGACCGCCATCAGCGTGTAGAACCAGCCGCGGGTCTGGTCGATGGCCTCCGAGATGAACTGCGCCGGGTAGCAGCTCTCGAAGAGCTCCTTGTTCTTGTACGGGTAGCCCCACTGCGCGAACGGCATCGAGCCCGAGTCGTACCAGGCGTCGATGACCTCGGGGACGCGGTACGCCTCCAGCTGGCAGTTCTCGTGCGTGCAGGTGAACGTGATCTCGTCGATGAACGGGCGGTGCGGGTCGAGGCCCGAGAGGTCGGTGCCGGCCAGCTCGCCGAGCTCGGTGCGGGAGCCCACGCAGGTCAGGTGGCCGTCCTCGCAGCGCCAGATCGGCAGCGGGGTGCCCCAGTAGCGGTTGCGGGACAGCGCCCAGTCGACGTTGTTGTTCAGCCAGTCGCCGAAGCGGCCGTTCTTGACGGAGTCCGGGAACCAGTTGGTCTTCTCGTTCTCCTGGAGCAGCCGGTCCTTGATGGCGGTCGTGCGGATGTACCAGGACGGCTGCGCGTAGTAGAGCAGCGCGGTGTGGCAGCGCCAGCAGTGCGGGTAGCTGTGCTCGTACGGGACGTGCCGGAAGAGCTTGCCGCGGGCGGCCAGGTCCTCGGTGAGCGCCTCGTCGGCCTTCTTGAAGAAGACCCCGCCGACCAGCGGCAGGCCCTCCTCGAAGGTGCCGTCCGGGCGGACCGGGTTCACGACCGGCAGGCCGTACGCCTTGCAGACCAGGAGGTCGTCGGCGCCGAAGGCGGGGGACTGGTGGACCAGACCCGTACCGTCCTCGGTCGTCACGTACTCGGCATTGACGACGTAGTGCGCCTCGGCCGGGAAGTCGACGAGGGTGAAGGGGCGCTCGTAGGCCCAGCGCTCCATCTCGCGGCCGGTGAAGCTCTCGCCGGTGGTCTCCCAGCCCTCGCCCAGCGCCTTCTCGACCAGCGGCTGCGCGACGACGAGCTTCTCCTCGCCGTCGGTCGCGACGACATAGGTGACGTCGGGGTGCGCGGCGACGGCGGTGTTGGAGACCAGGGTCCAGGGAGTGGTCGTCCAGATGAGCAGGGAGGCTTCGCCGGCCAGCGGGCCGGAGGTGAGGGGGAAGCGGACGAAGACCGACGGGTCGACGACCGTCTCGTACCCCTGCGCCAGCTCGTGGTCGGAGAGGCCGGTTCCGCAGCGGGGGCACCAGGGGGCGACACGGTGGTCCTGGACCAGCAGGCCCTTGCCGAAGATCTCCTTCAGCGACCACCAGACCGACTCGACGTACTCGGGATCCATCGTGCGGTACGCGTCGTCGAGGTCGACCCAGTAGCCCATGCGGGTCGTGAGGTCGGTGAACGCGTCGGTGTGGCGGGTCACGGACTCACGGCACTTGGCGTTGAACTCGGCGATGCCGTACGCCTCGATGTCCTTCTTGCCGTTGAAGCCCAGCTCCTTCTCGACCGCGAGCTCGACCGGCAGCCCGTGGCAGTCCCAGCCGGCCTTGCGGCCGACGTGGTAGCCCTGCATGGTCCGGAAGCGGGGGAAGACGTCCTTGAAGACGCGGGCCTCGATGTGGTGGGCGCCGGGCATGCCGTTGGCGGTGGGCGGGCCCTCGTAGAAGACCCACTCGGGGCGTCCCTCGGACTGTTCGAGGCTCTTGGCGAAGACCTTGCTGTCGCGCCAGAAATCGAGCACGGCGTGCTCCAGCGCGGGCAGGTCGACCTGGGCGGGTACCTGGTGGTACTGCGGCGATGTCATGGGCGGACTTCCTCCGGCGGACGTTTTCCACTTCCGTCGGAGGGACGAGGGCCTCATCGGCTCCCGCGGTACCACCCTCCTTGGCCCCGGGTGTGCGCCCGTGGCCCCCTCATTGGGGCGCGATGCCGGTTCTACTCGCCTGGCGGCTTTCTTCCGACGGCTCCGGGTGATCTTCACGACGCGCTCGCCCCCGGGCTTCCACCGTCCCCGGGTCGCTCCTGGCTGCGTACGACGCTACTCGTCCCATCCACGCCTCTCGCTGAGGCCAGTGTACGGGCCCGTACGGGGGACGGCCGACCGGTTTAACCCGGAGGACGGGGCGTGACCCGAATGGCCAGACGGGGCTGCGCGGAGTCCGGGCGGGCGGTCCGGGGACGGATTACCCGGCCGTGAGCTGGGCACAACGGATGCAGGCAGGTCCGGATCCGGACGCGGGGAGGAGCGATTCGGCGGCGTCCCCCGTTGCCGCGCGGCTGGGGTCGATTTATCGTCCCAGAACGATTCGCGTGCAAGATCACAATATGTGAAGGGGCCGCGGCCATGGTGGCGAAGAAGACCGCCGCAAAGAAGACGGCGTCGGCCGGATCCACGGGCGCGGCGGCCGTGGAGACGGGTGGCGACGCCGGCATGGAGACCGTCCCGGAGGCCGGTGCGACGAAGGCCGCGGTGAAGAAGGCCGCCGCGAAGAAGATCGCGGCGGGGAAAACCGCCGCGGGGAGAACGGCGTCCAAGAAGGCAGCGGCCGTCGAGCAGGCGGATGCCGGGCACGGGGCGCCGCTCAAGAAGGCACCTGCGAAGAAGAGCGCAGCCAAGAAGGCGTCGAAGAAGGCCGCCGACGCGGCCGAGGGGGCGGCCGAGGCCGCCGGGAAGACGGGAGCCCACACGGTGGTAGCCAAGAAGAGCACTGCCCGGACCCGCACGGCCGGCACGGGCGCGGCGCCCGTGCCCCCGGCCCGTGGGGCCGCCGCGACAGCCCCCGGCGAGCTGGCGGTCCGGCCGGGCGAGGACCCCTGGACCCCGGAGGAGGTCGCCGAGGCGCGGGCCGAGCTGAGCAGCGAGACCCTGCGGCTGCGCAGTGAGCTGGAGGCCGCGAGCGCCGCGCTCGCCGGGCTGATGCGCGACTCCGGCGACGGCGCGGGTGACGACGAGGCGGACACCGGCACCAAGAACATCACCCGCGAGCACGAGATGTCGCTCGCAGCCAACGCCCAGGAGATGCTGGAGCAGACCGAGCGGGCGCTGGCCCGGCTCGACGCCGGGACGTACGGACTGTGCGAGATCTGCGGCAATCCGATCGGCAAGGCGCGGATGCAGGCGTTCCCGCGCGCCACGCTCTGTGTCGAGGACAAGCAGAAGCAGGAGCGACGCGGCTGATCCCCGGCGGTGTGTCGTACCCTCGTCCTCAGTCAGGAACCTAGGTTGAGGGATTCACGTGGCAGAGGCGGAGCGCATCATCGGTACGCCGGACATCCCCGATGCTGAGGGGACCGAAGGGGACGAGGCCGCGGACCGGGCCGGGGGACAGGTCGATGAGGCCACCCCGAGCAGGGGCAAGCGCAAGATCATGGTGCTCTTCGCCGTGGCCGTGTTCGCCTACCTCATCGACCTGAGCAGCAAGATGCTCGTGGTCGCGAAGCTGGAGCACCACGAGCCGATCGAGCTCATCGGTGACTGGCTCCAGCTCAGCGCGATCCGCAACGCCGGTGCCGCGTTCGGTATCGGTGAGGCGTTCACCATCATCTTCACGTTCATCGCGGCGACCGTCATCGTGGTGATCGCGCGGCTCGCGCGCAAGCTCTACAGCCTGCCGTGGGCCATCGCGCTCGGCCTGCTGCTCGGCGGTGCGCTCGGCAACCTCACCGACCGGATCTTCCGCGCCCCCGGCACCTTCCAGGGCGCGGTGGTGGACTTCATCGCCCCTGCTCACTTCGCCGTTTTCAACCTCGCGGACTCCGCGATCGTCTGCGGCGGCATCCTCATCGTGATCCTTTCCTTCAAGGGCCTGGACCCCGACGGCACCGTGCACAAGGACTAGTGCCGGCAAGGCATACTCGACAGGTGAGTACGTATCCCGAGGTCCGAACCCTGCCCGTACCCGACGGTCTGGAGGGCGAGCGTGTCGACGCCGCCATCTCCCGGATGTTCGGTTTCTCCCGCACCAAGGCCGCCGAGCTGGCGGCCGCCGGGAAGGTGCAGGTGGACGGTTCGGTGGTCGGGAAGTCCGAGCGGGTCCGGGGCGGGGCCTGGCTGGAAGTGGAGATGCCGCAGGCGCCCGCTCCGGTGCAGATCGTCGCCGAGCCCGTCGAGGGCATGGAGATCGTGCACGACGACGACGACATCGTCGTGATCGTGAAGCCGGTCGGCGTCGCCGCCCATCCGAGCCCCGGCTGGACCGGCACGACCGTCATCGGCGGTCTCGCCGCCGCCGGGTACCGGATCTCGACGTCCGGCGCCGCCGAGCGCCAGGGCATCGTCCACCGCCTCGACGTCGGCACCTCCGGCCTGATGGTCGTCGCCAAGTCCGAGCGGGCCTACACCCTGCTGAAGGCGCAGTTCCGCGACCGGGTCGTGGAGAAGAAGTACAACGCGCTGGTGCAGGGCCACCCGGACCCGATGAGCGGCACCATCGACGCCCCCATCGGGCGCCACCCCAACCACGACTACAAGTGGGCCGTCACGGCCGAGGGCAAGCCCTCCGTGACGCACTACGACCTCATCGAGGCCTACCGCTCCGCCAGCCTCCTGGACATCAAGCTGGAGACGGGCCGTACGCACCAGATCCGGGTGCACATGTCCGCCCACCGCCACCCCTGCGTCGGTGACCTCACCTACGGCGCCGACCCGACGATGGCCAAGCGCCTCGGCCTGACCCGGCAGTGGCTGCACGCCGTCCGGCTCGGCTTCGAGCACCCGTCCGACGGCAGCTGGGTGGAGTTCACCAGCGGCTACCCGGACGACCTCCAGCAGGCCCTGGACAAGATCGCGGCTGAGAGCGAATGACCGGCAGGCCCGCCCCGTACACCACGCGCACCGTCGTCGACGAGCAGGACCTCGCGGCCTGCTTCCTGGTCCGCAAGGCCGTCTTCGTCGGTGAGCAGAACGTGCCCGAGGAGATCGAGTACGACGAGCTCGACGCGGTCGCCCTGCACGTCGTCGCCGTCGCGGCGGACGGCTCGGCGCTGGGCACCGGGCGGCTGCTGCACGGTCCGGCGGCCGTCGGCCGGACCGGCGGCGACCCGGCCGTCGGATCGCTCGGCAGGCTCGCGGTGACCAGGGAGGCACGCGGCCTCGGGGTCGGCGCCGCGCTGGTCCGGGCCATCGAGGACGCGGCCCGGGACCTCGGTCTGGACGCCGTCGACCTGCACGCCCAGACCCATGCGCTCGGCTTCTACGAACGCCTCGGCTATGTCGCGTACGGCCCCGAGTTCCCGGACGCGGGCATCCCCCACCGGGCGATGCGCCGCACCCTGCGGGACTGAGGACCGGGAGTCCGCCGGTTCTAGCCGGGCAGGCCCCAGCGGGTCCAGGCGCCGTTCGACGGCACATCGCGCGGGACCGTCCGCGGGCGGGGAGCGCCGTGCGGAGTGATCACCGCCGTGGAGCCGCGCGGCAGGGCGAGCGTGATCCGGCCCGGCCCGGTCTCCCGCCAGCGCAGGGGGCGGCCGTGCGCGTCCCGTACCTCGATCCGGCCCTTGACCGAGTGGTCCAGGGTCAGCGGTGCGCCCGCCTCGCTGTGCACCCGTACCCAGCGCGTGGCACCGCCCGAGCGGTCCGCGTCCACCAGGAAGGCGCCCTGGGTGCGCAGCGACGCGATCGAGGCGTCCGCCCAGCGCTCCGAGACGGACGGGAAGACCTTCACCACCCCCTCGTGGCTCTGCACCACCATGTCGAGCATCGACTGGGCGGCGGACAGCGGGCTCTCCAGAGCGAGGTTCCTGCCCTCCCGGTACATCGTGTTGACCGTCATCGCGCAGTCCGCGACCACGTTCAGACCGGTGAAGAAGGTCAGGAAGTCGAGGGCCTTCTCCGGCTCGTCCATCACCGAGTACATGGACGAGGCGGTGGCGTAGCTGTAGCCGTGCCACAGCTGCTGCATGGAGACCCAGTGGTCCATGGAGCGCCGCATCACCTCGCGGTCCTGGGCCCGGTCCCAGCTCCGTTCGCGCAGCGGGTACAGCCACAGCAGGTGCGAGTGGTGCCGGTGCGAGTCGGCCAGCGGGACGTCCTTGCCGATCATGACGCCGGCCGCCGGGTCCTCGGCGTACGGGGTGAGGCGCCGCTCGATGTCCTGCCAGCGCTTCAGCCTCGGATCGCCGTTGCGCAGCAGTTTCGCCGACGCGATCAGGGTGCGCACTCCCCAGCGGACGAGCGAGAGGTCGTAGGTGCAGTCCGCGGCGTTGGCGTACTCGGGTGAGCGGGTCTCCAGCAGGTGCAGTCCGCCGTCCGGGCCCTCGTGCAGGAAGTGCGCGTAGAAGTTGATGGCCTTCGCGAGGATCGGGTACACCACGTCGCGCAGCACCGACAGGTCCATGGAGTGCCGGTAGGACTGCCAGACGTTGTGCAGGGCCCAGGTGAGATTGCCGAAGTTGTCGGAGACGTGGGACGAGCCGGGGGCACCGACGTCGTAGGTGTCGCCCGCGCGCAGCTGCCAGTCGGAGGGGTGGCCCAGCGCGTAGCTCTCGCCGTCGCGGAAGTCGGCCGGGACGGAGGTCGGGAGGTTGTGCTCGAAGCGGCGGAACGCGCCCGTCACCGAGTCGAGTTCGGGGTGGTTGGAACCGTGGATCGGGGCCATGCCGATCTGGACGTTGAGGTTCCACCAGACCGCGGTCCAGTTGTTGCCGACCTCGGGGAACCAGGGGCCCCATTCGGAGATCGTCGGGCCGTCGGCCCTGGTCGACGCGGCGAGCTTGTAGAGCTGGATGAGGTAGAAGCTCTGCAGCCGCTTGTCCGGCACGGAGAGGAAGCTGCGCCGGTAGTACGTGTGCCACCAGCGGCGGTGACGGTCCACCAGCCGGTCCGGTTCGGTGGCGAGGGTGCGGTCCACGGCCCGCAGCGCGTCGGCCGTCACCTCGGACACCCGGCCGGGGAAGCGGTACACGAGGTGCGCGGCGAGCAGCCGGCCGGTTCCCTCGCGTCGCTCGCGCCAGGCCGTGGTCCAGCCGCCGCCGGCCAGCAGCGGCTGCTCGACGAAGCCGTCTCCGGTGCGGGGGTCCGGATTGGGCGTGTAGTCCTCGGGCCTGCCGCTGGTACGGGTGGTGGCGGCCCGCAGCCACTGGAAGCTCCAGGCCGCGGACTCCTCGCCGGGGGTGGGGCGGGTGGAGACCAGCAGGGCGCCGGTGTCGTTGTGGACCAGGGCGGCGAAGGCCAGCGAGCCCCGGGTGGTGGTGACGGTGCCGTGCAGCTCGGCGTCGTACAGGTCCAGCGTCCAGTCGACGGCGGTGATCTCCCCGGCGAGGGTCAGGGTGAAGTACCCGATGGGCAGGCGGGAGAAGCCGATGCCGCCGCGCCACTGGCCGCGCTGGTCCTGCACCTGGCTGTGACTGATCATCAGTTTCAGGGTGCCTGGGGACGTTCCCGCGTAGAGCTGCGCGCCCAGGCGGCCGTTGGCCAGGAACGGGGCCTCCTGCCAGCCGGTGGGGAGCGTGTGCCAGGTCATGGCGGCGTCGCGGACGGTCTTCTCGTGGATGCCTATTTCCGGATGCTCCGTCGGTGCGGGACCGGCCGCCGCCCACGCGGTGCGGGAGCCGGCCAGCCAGAGCGCGGATGTTCCGGCAGCGGCGGCGGAGACGAAATGCCTTCGGGAGAACGCGGTCACGGGGTCTCTCCTGCCAGTCATGTACGTGGTGAGAGTTCTTGTCCTTGAATCACGCACGCCGCATACTGCCCGCCCCGAGGAGGCAGCGGAAGAGGTTCGACCGCAGATACATCGGATGAATGCTGGTCCAGGGGGGCGGGGATCAGGGGTGTTGTCCGGATTGCGGGCCCTGCGTGGCAGGCTTTGACCCCAGATCCGCCGATCACGGAGATCGGCGCACCGAACTCCGGAAGGCACCCCGTGGACCAAATGGCACTGCTCCTCCTGCTGTTGCTCGGGGCTGTGGTCACGGTGCCACTGGGGGAGCGTCTCGGGTTGCCCGCGCCGGTGCTGATGACGCTCGCCGGGGTCGGCATGGCCTTCCTCAGCTTCGTGCCGAACGTGGACATCCCACCCGAGATCATCCTTCCGGCGCTGCTGCCGCCGCTGCTCTACGCCTCCGTGCAGCGAACCTCCTGGCGGCAGTTCGCCGCCAATAAACGACCGATCTTTCTGCTGGCCGTGGCGCTGGTCTTCGTCACTACGGCAGCGGTCGCCGCGGTCGCCAACGCGATCGTCCCCGGGCTGCCCATCGCCGCGGCCGTGGCGCTCGGCGCGCTCGTCGCCCCGCCCGACCCGGTCGCGGCCACGGCCGTCGCCGGCTCGGTCGGGCTGCCGCGCAGGCTCGTCTCCATCCTGGAGGGCGAGGGCCTGTTCAACGACGTGACCGCGATCGTGCTGTACCACGTGGCGATCGCCGCCGCGGTGAGCGGGAGCTTCTCGCTGCCGGAGGCCTTCGGGCTGCTGATCCTCTCCGCGGTGGTGGCCGTGGTGGTGGGTCTGGTGCTCGGCTGGCTGACCATCAAGCTCATGGGGCTGCTCGGTGACGCCACGCTCCAGGTCGGCCTCACCCTGCTGGTGCCGTTCGTGAGTTACGTGCTCGCGGAGGAGCTGATGGGCTCGGGCGTCCTCGCCGTCCTGACCACCGCGCTCTTCCTCGCCGAGCACACCGCCGACGCCGACGACGTCCTCGGCCGGCTCACCGGCCGGACCTTCTGGGAGATCGTCGACACGCTGGTCACCGGGGTCGCCTTCGGGCTGATCGGCCTCGAACTGCACAACGTCTTCGGCACGGCGGACGGGCGCGAACTCCGGATGCTGGGCTGGGGACTCGCCGTGGTCGTGGTCGTCGTCGGTGTGCGGCTGCTGTATCTGCTGCCGGCCACCTGGCTCGCCAAGCGGCTGCACACCCGGCGCGACGTCAGCGAGGAGATCCCCACCAGCTGGCGGGAGACCGTCGTCATGTGGTGGGCCGGGATGCGCGGTGTGGCCTCGGTCGCGCTGGCGCTGGCGATCCCGCTGGAGACGGACGACGGGAAGCCGTTCCCGGGCCGCGACGAGATCGTCTTCATCGCCTTCGCGGTGATCATGGCCACGCTCGTCGTCCAGGGGCTCACCCTGCCGTGGCTGGTCCGCAAGCTCCGGGTCAGGGCGGACACGGACGCCGAGGAGGTACTGGAGAAGGAGCTCGCGATCCGCGCCGCGAAGGCCGCGAAGCAGCGCCTCAAGGAGATCCAGGAGGTCGAGGAGTTCCCGGACGAGGTCACCGAGCGGCTCCAGCGGCTGGCGTACGACGTGGGGGCGCGGATCAGTCCCGACATGGTCGACGACGAGCGCCGCGAGGCGTACGCGAAGCGCGCCGAGCGCTTCAAGGCGGTCAGCCGGGTCCAGCGCGAGATGATGTCGGCCGCCCGCCACGCGGTGTTGTCGGCCCGCAACGAGGCCGGGGCGGACCCGGAGATCGTCGACCGGGTACTGCGACAACTGGACGTCCGAAGCCTGCGGTGAAGCGGTGACCGGCCTGGCCCCCGGCCGGTCAGCCGAGTCCCGTGCGCGGCGATCTGTCCCGGTCCGACGGCTTCCCGAGCGCCGGGCGGTGCGGATCCGGCCACTCCTCGGGCGGCGGCGCCGCGGGCGCCGTCGCGATCCTCGGCAGCGCGTACGGATGGTGGTCGCGCAGCCAGCCGATGAGCTGTTCCCGTACGGCACAGCGCACCGTCCAGATGTCGCCCGAGTCCTTCGCCGTGACCACCGCGCGGACCAGGATCGTCGACGGTGTGGTGTCGGTGACGGCCAGGGACCAGTCACGGCCGTCCCAGGCGGCGCACTCGCCCAGGATGTCCCGCAGCTGCTCGCGCATCGCCTCGATCGGGGCCGAGTGGTCCAGGTGGAGGAAGACCGAGCCGGTCATCTGCGCGCCGCCGCGCGACCAGTTCTCGAACGGCTTGCTGGTGAAGTACGAGACCGGCATCGTGATCCGCCGCTCGTCCCAGGTCCGTACCGCGAGGAAGGTCAGCGTGATCTCCTCGATCGTGCCCCACTCGCCGTCCACCACCACCGTGTCACCGATGCGCACCATGTCGCCGAAGGCGATCTGCAGCCCCGCGAAGAGATTGCCGAGCGTCGACTGGGCGGCCACGCCCGCGACGATCCCGAGCACACCGGCCGAGGCCAGCATCGAGGTGCCGAACGTCCGCATCGCCGGGAACGTCAGCAGCATCGCGCCGATGGCGACCGTCGCCACGATCGCGGTGACCACCCGCTGGATCAGGGTCACCTGGGTCCGGACCCGCCGCACCCGCGCCGGATCGGGGGTGTTCGCGGCGTACCTCGCGTAGAGGGAGTCGACGACGGCCGTCGCGATCCGCACCACCAGCCAGGCCGACGCCCCGATCAGCACCAGCGACAGGACCTGGCCGATCCCCGCCCGGTGGTCCTCGACCAGTTCGAGCCGGGTGTGGGTGTACGAGCCCCGCAGCAGCGCCGCGCACAGCGTCAGCTGGAGCGGTATCCGGCAGCGCCGCAGCAGCCCCCACAACGGGGTGTCGGGGTGCCTGCCGTCGGCCCGTCTGAGCAGCAGATCGACCAGCCAGCCGACCAGCAGTGTGATCAGGGCCGAGCCGCCGACGACGATCAGCGGGCGCAGCACGTTCTCCATCCCGTCGTTCTCCATGCCCTCGACCGTAGCTGGCACCATGGGACTCATGAACATCATGCTTTTCCACTCGACGTACGGTCTGCGCCCCGCGGTGCACGCGGCGGCCGACCGGCTTCGTGCCGCCGGGCACGAAGTGCAGGTGCCCGATCTCTTCGAGGGGCACACGTTCGAGACCGTCGAGGAGGGCCTGGCCTTCAAGGAAGAGGTGGGCAAGGACGAACTGCTCAGGCGGGCCGTGCTGGCCGCTGCGCCCTACTCCGACCGGGGCCTGGTGTACGCCGGTTTCTCGTTCGGCGCCTCCACCGCGCAGACCCTGGCGCTCGGCGACGAGAAGGCCCGCGGTCTGCTGATGTTCCACGGCACCTCGGACATCGCCGAGAACGCGTCCGTGGACGAGCTGCCCGTGCAGCTGCACGTCGCCGACCCGGACCCGTTCGAGACGCACGACTGGCTGAACTCCTGGTACCTGCAGATGCAGCGGACCGGCGCCGATGTCGAGATCTACCGCTACCCGGGCGCCGGCCACCTCTTCACGGACCCCGAACTGCCCGACTTCGACCAGGCGTCGGCAGAGCTGGCCTGGAAGGTCGCGCTCGGTTTCCTCGCCACGCTGTGACGGAGCGAGGGGCCCCGCATCGCGCGGGGCCCCTCGGACGGGTCAGCCCCGGTACGCGGTCCAGCTGTCGCTCATCCGCTGGACCTGGCCCGCGGTGAACTGGGTCATGCACGAGTCGTACGTGTAGTCCATGAAGTTGTGGATCGGGTCGACCCCGGTCTTGTTGGTGCAGGTGTCGCGCCCGGTCGGGCACTCGTACGCGGCGCTCTTCTCGGCCGGGGTGTCGGCGACGTAGTCGCCGTTGCCGTTACAGCCGCCCTGGAAGGTGTGGTAGAGCCCCATCCAGTGGCCGACCTCGTGGGTGGCGGTGTCGCCCTCGTTGTAGTTGGTGGCGGAGCCACCGGGCAGCGAGGCGTCGAGCATGACCACGCCGTCGTCCGAGGGGTTGGACTTGTACGAGCTGGGGAAGGTGGCCCAGCCCAGCAGACCGCCGCCGAGGTCGGCGGTGTAGATGTTGAGGGCGTTCGCGCCGCCCTTGCGCAGCGAGGACTTCATGGCCGTCTCGGCGGCGGAGCCCGGGGAGACGCCGTTGTACCAGGAGCTGTTGTCCGTGTAGTCCGTGCCGGCCAGCGTGAACTGGAAGCCGGAGTTCGTGTTGCCCGAACCCTGTCCGCCGTAGGCG
The DNA here is from genome assembly GCF_042677325.1 of Streptomyces sp. NPDC127117. Taxonomy (NCBI): domain Bacteria; kingdom Bacillati; phylum Actinomycetota; class Actinomycetes; order Kitasatosporales; family Streptomycetaceae; genus Streptomyces; species Streptomyces sp. NPDC127117. Next base: position 179,185 of record NZ_JBHXTM010000009.1, on the reverse strand, counting down.
GCGTTCAGGACGTTCATCTGGCTGCTGATCGCGGAGGCGCTGAGCTTGCCGGTCGTCCCCGAGTGCACGACGTGGAAGTAGACCGGGATGGTCGCGCCCGCGGCGAGCGAGGGACCGCTGACCCGGCGGTCCGCGAGTCTCTGCTTCAACTGCGCGTCCATGGCCTTGGCCTGGCTCGCGGTCAGCTCATTGGGGTCGTCGGTGTGGGCGGCGCCCGCGGGGCGGGCCTCGCGCGCCGTGGCGCTGGTGCCGGCCTCGTCCCCGCACTTCTGGGCGGCGGACGCGGAGCTCTTGGGGGCGGCCGAGGCGGTGGAGCCGGAGGGGGCGGAGAGCGGTGCCAGGGCCAGGGTTCCGGCCAGGACGGCGGTGCCGATCGCACGGTTTCGCATACGCGGCGATATACGGACAAGAGCGCGCACGGGGGACTCCTCGCGGATGTGTGGGGGGAGGCATTTCCTCACCCGCCGCCGGGAGGTTACGTGCGCATGTCAGGTCCCGAGGAGGAATGATCAGGCCCAATCGGCTATTCGCCAAAGGGTGGAAACCGGGCGGAATCTTCTTCGTGTTCCAGAGTTTGGGACGGCGACGTAACCGTAGGCGTTACCCCGGCGGGCGGTGTGTCCCCATTCGGTCCATGGGACACACCACCCGCCGTAGCGACGTAATGCGCCGTCAACATATGAGGGAGTGGCCGAAAATAGTGCCTCAGTGCACCGGGCGGTCCACCCGCTCGATCTTCTGTGTCCCGCTCAGCGTCCGGTACGAACGCGTCCAGGCGGAGGTCGCGTCCCGCTTCGTCCGGTCGGAGACGGCGTAGTAGTCCATCTGCGAGCGTTCGGCGGTCACGTCCAGGACGCCGTAGCCGTGCGAGTCCATGTCCACCCACTTCACATGACGGTTGGCGGCCTTCACCGCGGCGGCCGCGACCACCGAGACCGTCTGCGGTGCCACATGCAGGATGTCGTCGATGTTGTCCGAGGTCACCGACGTCACCACGAACTCCGTGGCGGCCGACTCGGAGAGCGGATACGTCGCCGCCTTCACCGGAACGTCGTTGGCCCAGGCCATGTGGATGTCACCGGTCAGGAAGACCGTGTTGGTGATCGACCGGTCCCGCAGGTGGGTGATCAGCTCCTTGCGGTCGTCCGTGTAGCCGTCCCACTGGTCGACGTTGACGGCCAGGCCCTCCTTGGGCAGCCCCAGCAACTCGGCCAGCGGCTCCAGCAGATGGGCCGGCACGGAGCCGAACGCGACCGGCGAGATCATCACCGACGTGCCGACCAGCTTCCAGGCGGCGTCCGAGCCGGCCAGTCCCGACTTCAGCCAGTCCAGCTGTGCCCGCCCGGTGATGCTGCGCTCCGGGTCGTCGACCGCGCCGCTGCCGATCCCCGCCTGCTGGGAGCGGAAGCTGCGCAGGTCGAGGAGGTGGAGATCGGCCAGGTTGCCGAAGCGCAGCCGGCGGTAGACGGTGCCCTCGGTGGAGGCGCGGACCGGCATCCACTCGAAGTACGCCTGCTTGGCGCCCGCGACCCGGTCCGCCCAGACGCCCTCGGTGCCCGGCGTGTGGTTCTCGGCCCCGCCCGACCAGGCGTCGTTGGCGAACTCGTGGTCGTCCCAGATCGCGATCACCGGATGCGTGGCGTGCAGCGTCTGGAGGTCGGGGTCCGTCTTGTACGTGGCGTGCCGGGTGCGGTAGTCGGCGAGCGTGAGGATCTCGTGGATCGGCGCGTGCTGCCGTACGACGTACCTCGCGTCCGGGTAGCTGCCCGACGCGTACTCGTAGATGTAGTCCCCGAGGTGGAGCACCGCGTCCAGGTCGGCGCGGGCGGCGAGGTGGCGGTACGGGGAGAAGTACCCGGCCTCCCAGTTGGCGCAGGACACCACGCCGAAGCGCACGCCGGGCGTGGCGGCACCGGCCGCCGGCGCCGTCCGGGTGCGGCCGGCCGGGGAGACGGTCCGCGTGCCCTCGCCCGCCGGGAACTCGCCCGCCGAGAAGCGGAACCAGTACGCGGTGGCGGGGGCCAGGCCCCGCACATCGGCCTTGACCGTGTGGTCGGACGCGGCCTTCGCGACGGTCGTGCCGTGGGCGACGATCCGGGTGAAGTCCTTGTCCTCGGCGACCTCCCAGCGCACCGCCGTATCGGCGCCGCGGCCCGAACCGGGTATCGCGTCGGGGGACGGGGTGACGCGGGTCCAGAGCAGGATGCCGTCGGGGAGGGGATCGCCGGAGGCGACGCCGTGCAGGAAGGCGGGGCCGTCCGCGGCGCGGGCGGCGGTGGCGGAGCCCAGCACCGGGGCCGCGACGGCGGTGGCGGCGGCGGCCTTGACGACTGTGCGGCGGCTGGGGGCGGAGAACGGCGAGGAATCGCGTCGACTGGTCACGGGGCAGCACCCTACTGACCGGTAAGCCGAACGGGCAGGCGAACGAAGGAAGTTCGCCTGCCCGTCGGGGAGTCGCTGCCGGGATGTCGCCGGCCGGTCAGCCCTTCAGCGCGGCCGTGATCGCGGAGTTGTAGGCCTCCACCGTCATCGGGGCGTTCTCGCTCTGGCCGTCGGTGAGCGCCTTGCCGTTCATCTTCAGCGTCGGGGTGCCCCGCACGCCGCTCTTGTCGAACGCCTCGGACATCTTCATCGCCCAGCTGTCGAACGTGCCGTCCTTGACGTTCTTCTGGAAGGCCGCGTTGCCCTTCAGCGCGTCCACCGAGTCGGCGACCTTGATCAGGTAGGAGTCGTCCTTGAACTTGTCGACGGTCTCCTCCGGGTGGTACTTCGCGGAGTAGAGCGCGTACTTGTAGTCGAGGAAGGCCTCCGGGCTGACATCGAGCGCCGCGCCGAGCGCGCTCAGGGCGTTCTTCGAGCCCTCGCCGTTGGCCGCGTTGTCGATGAACGTGGCGCCGATGTACTTGATCTTGTACTTGCCGGCGTCGACGTCCTTGTGCACCGTCTCGCCGACGGTCTGCTCGAACGTGGCGCAGACCGGGCAGCGCGAGTCCTCGTACAGCTCCAGGGTCTTCTTGGCGGTCGACTTGCCGATGACGACCGTGGTGCCGTCCTCGCCCGAGGTGTTCTTCGGCGCGGTCACGTTCTTCGCGTCCTTGGCCGCCTCCCAGTGGGACGGCTTGTTCAGCTGCATGATGCCCCAGGTGACGCCACCCACGACGGCCAGCACGCCGACGATCGAGACGCCGACGATGATCTGGCGGCGGGCCTTGTCCTTCTTGGCCTGGCGCTCGCGCTCGGCGCGCAGCCGCTCGCGGGCCGCCGCCTTGTTGGCCTGGGTGTTGCGCTTGCTCATGTCCGTATCTCCATGGTGTGAGGGGTCTGTCGTAGGGGACGTGCGTGCTCAGGCGATGGCGAAGGCCGAGCGCGGTGGTCCCCTGCGTCCCACGGAGTGCACGAGCAGACGGATGTGTACGAGCAGATGCGGGCCGTGCCCGGCGGGCCGCGTCCGGCGGCGGGCCGGGCGGGCCGTACCGACCACGGCGACCGCGATCAGCAGCGGCCGGAACGCCAGGAGTGCGGCCGCCTCCAGCAGACCGGCCAGCGCGGACTCGCCCCGCCGGAGCCAGGCCGCGGCGAGCAGGCCGACCGACACATGGGCGGCGAGCAGCAGCCACGGCACCGCGGGACCGGGCGAGGCCAGCAGCGCGGCCGTGGTGTGTCCGGCATCGGTCACCGAGGCGAGCGGGTCGACCTCGGCACCGGCCCGAGCCGCGCCGGTGCCGACCATGCCGCCGCACAGCACATCGACGCCGACCGAGCGCAGCGGCCCCGCGATCGGCCCGCCGGCCGCGCCGTAACAGACGTGCTGACCGGTGGTGAAGACGGTGTCGGCGGCCAGCTCCAGCGGGACCAGCAGCCCGGCGATCGCCCCGAAGCCGCGCTCCCGGCCGGCCAGCGCGTACGCCACGGCGAAGACCACACCGGCCGGCAGGGCGACGGCGGTCAGCGGCAGCGGGACCTGGGAGAGCAGCACATGGGACGCAGCGGAGAGCGTCACGACGAGCGCCGTGAAAAGCGCCGCGCGAACGACTCTGAGCTGCGTCCCGGATATGTCCATCGCCGAGGAGTGTCGCATGCGAACCTGTAAGTGACCCCTAAAGGGACGGGACCGCGGGGTCTAGAGGCCCGGAATGCGGCCGTTGCGGAAGAGATCCACGAAGATCTGGTGGTCGGCGCGGGCCCGGGCGCCGTAGCTGTGGGCGAAGTCCACCAGCAGGTCGGCGAAGCCCTCCTCGTCGGCCGCGATCGCCGCGTCGATCGCCCGCTCGGTGGAGAACGGCACCAGCGAGTGACCGCTCTCGTCGTCCGCCGCGGAGTGCATCGTCGCCGTCGCCCGGCCGAGATCGGCGACGACCGCCGCGATCTCCTCCGGCTCGTCGATGTCGGACCAGTTCAGATCGACCGCGTACGGGGACACCTCGGCGACCAGCTGCCCCGCCCCGTCCAGCTCGGTCCAGCCCAGCCACGGGTCGGCGTGCGCCTGCAGGGCACGCTGCGAGATCACGGTTCGGTGGCCCTCGTGCTGGAAGTAGCCGCGCACCGCCGCGTCGGTGATGTGCCGGGAGACGGCGGGCGTCTGCGCCTGCTTGAGGTAGATCACCACATCGTTCTCCAGGGCGTCGCTGTTGCCCTCCAGGAGGATGTTGTACGAGGGCAGCCCGGCCGAACCGATGCCGATGCCGCGACGGCCGACGACATCCTTCACCCGGTAGGAGTCCGGGCGGGTCAGGCTCGACTCCGGCAGCGTCTCCAGATAGCCGTCGAAGGCGGCCAGCACCTTGTAGCGCGTCGCCGCGTCCAGATCGATGGAGCCGCCGCCCGGGGCGAACCGGCGCTCGAAGTCCCGGATCTCCGTCATCGAGTCCAGCAGGGAGAACCGGGTCAGCGAGCGGGCGTCACGCAGCGCGTCCAGCAGCGGACCCTCGGCGGTGTCCAGCGTGAACGGCGGCAGCTCGTCGTTCTTCGCGCCCGTCGCCAGCGCGTGGATCCGCTCCCGGTAGGCGGCGGCGTAGACCCGCACCAGCTCGCTGATCTGCTCGTCGCCCAGTGCCTTCGCGTACCCGATCAGGGCGACGGAGGCGGCGAACCGCTTGAGGTCCCAGGTGAACGGGCCGACGTACGCCTCGTCGAAGTCGTTCACGTTGAAGATCAGCCGGCCGTTGGCGTCCATGTAGGTGCCGAAATTCTCCGCGTGCAGATCGCCGTGGATCCACACCCGGCCGGTCCTCTCGTCCAGGTACGGGCCGCCGTGCCGCTCCCGCTCCAGGTCGTTGTAGAACAGGCACGCCGTGCCCCGGTAGAAGGCGAAGGCCGAGCCCGCCATCTTGCGGAACTTGACCCGGAAGGCAGCCGGATCGGCGGCCAGAAGCTCCCCGAAAGCGGTGTCGAAAACCTCAAGAATCTGCTCCCCGCGCTGTGCTGCGCCGGTCTGCGCTTCCGACATCTCTGGGTGCCTCCTGGTACCTGACGTGAATGACAGACGTGCATGACAAATGGGACGGGCGTCTCAGCCCTACAACGCGTGACCGTACCCGGGAGTGCCCGTCGTTCGGCACCTCGAAGACGTAGACTTCCACGCTGTCCCCCCAGCCCGTCATCGCCCGTTTCCCGGAGGCACAGCGCCGTGACCAAGCCGCCATTCACGCACCTTCACGTCCACACCCAGTACTCGCTGCTGGACGGTGCCGCGCGGCTCAAGGACATGTTCGCTGCCTGTAATGAAATGGGCATGTCGCACATCGCGATGACGGACCACGGCAACCTGCACGGCGCCTACGACTTCTTCCACTCGGCGCAGAAGGCGGGCGTCACGCCGATCATCGGCATCGAGGCGTACGTCGCCCCCGAGTCGCGCAAGCACAAGCGGAAGATCCAGTGGGGCCAGCCGCACCAGAAGCGCGACGACGTCTCGGGTTCCGGCGGTTACACCCACAAGACGATCTGGGCGTCCAACGCGAAGGGCCTGCACAACCTCTTCAAGCTGTCCTCGGACGCGTACGCCGAGGGCTGGCTGCAGAAGTGGCCGCGCATGGACAAGGAGACCATCGCCCAGTGGTCCGAGGGCCTGATCGCGTCCACCGGCTGCCCCTCGGGCGAGGTGCAGACCCGGCTGCGGCTCGGCCAGTTCGACGAGGCGGTCCAGGCCGCCTCCGACTACAAGGACATCTTCGGCGAGGGCAAGTATTTCCTGGAGCTGATGGACCACGGCATCGAGATCGAGCGACGGGTCCGTGACGGGCTCCTCGAAATCGGCAAGAAGCTGAACATCCCGCCGCTGGTGACCAACGACTCGCACTACACCTACGCGCACGAGGCCACCGCGCACGACGCCCTGCTCTGCATCCAGACCGGCAAGAACCTCTCCGACCCGGACCGCTTCCGCTTCGACGGCACCGGCTACTACCTCAAGACGACCGACGAGATGTACGCCGTCGACTCCTCCGACGCCTGGCAGGAGGGCTGCGCCAACACCCTGCTGGTCGCGCAGCAGATCGACACCACCGGCATGTTCGAGAAGCGCGACCTGATGCCGAAGTTCGACATCCCGGACGGCTTCACGGAGATCACCTGGTTCCAGGAAGAGGTCCGCGTCGGCATGAACCGGCGCTTCCCGGGCGGTGTCCCCGAGGACCGGCAGAAGCAGGTCGAGTACGAGATGGACATCATCATCCAGATGGGGTTCCCGGGGTACTTCCTGGTCGTCGCCGACTTCATCATGTGGGCGAAGAACAACGGCATCGCGGTCGGCCCCGGCCGAGGCTCCGCCGCCGGTTCGATCGTGGCGTACGCGATGGGCATCACCGACCTCGACCCGATCGAGCACGGACTGATCTTCGAGCGGTTCCTCAACCCCGAGCGCGTCTCCATGCCCGACGTCGACATCGACTTCGACGAGCGTCGGCGCGTCGAAGTGATCAGGTACGTGACGGAGAAGTACGGCGCCGACAAGGTCGCCATGATCGGCACGTACGGAAAGATCAAGGCGAAGAACGCCATCAAGGACTCCGCCCGGGTCCTCGGCTACCCGTACGCGATGGGCGACCGGCTCACCAAGGCCATGCCCGCCGACGTCCTCGGCAAGGGCATCGACCTCAACGGCATCACCGACCCCAAGCACCCGCGCTACAGCGAGGCGGGCGAGATCCGGGGGATGTACGAGAACGAGCCGGACGTCAAGAAGGTCATCGACACCGCGAAGGGCGTCGAGGGCCTGGTCCGGCAGATGGGCGTGCACGCCGCCGGCGTCATCATGTCCAGCGAGCCGATCGTCGACCACGCCCCGATCTGGGTGCGGCACACCGACGGCGTCACCATCACGCAGTGGGACTACCCGCAGTGCGAGTCGCTCGGCCTGCTGAAGATGGACTTCCTGGGCCTGCGAAACCTCACCATCATGGACGACGCCGTGAAGATGGTGGAGTCCAACAAGGGCGTCAAGCTGGACCTGCTCGGCCTCCCGCTGGACGACCCCAAGACCTACGAAATGCTCTGCCGCGGTGACACGCTCGGCGTGTTCCAGTTCGACGGCGGCCCGATGCGCTCCCTGCTGCGTCAGATGCAGCCCGACAACTTCGAGGACATTTCCGCCGTCTCGGCCCTGTACCGGCCGGGCCCGATGGGCATGAACTCGCACACGAACTACGCCGAGCGCAAGAACGGCCGCCAGGAGATCACCCCGATCCACCCGGAGCTGGAGGAGCCGCTCAAGGAGGTTCTCGGCCTCACCTACGGCCTGATCGTGTACCAGGAGCAGGTGCAGAAGGCCGCCCAGATCGTCGCCGGCTACTCGCTCGGCGAGGCCGACATCCTGCGCCGCGTGATGGGCAAGAAGAAGCCCGAGGAGCTGGCGAAGAACTTCGTCCTCTTCGAGGCGGGTGCCAAGGAGAAGGGCTTCTCCGACGCCGCGATCAAGGCCCTGTGGGACGTGCTGGTCCCGTTCGCCGGCTACGCGTTCAACAAGGCGCACTCCTCCGCGTACGGCCTGGTCACCTACTGGACCGCGTACCTCAAGGCGAACTACCCCGCCGAGTACATGGCGGCGCTGCTGACCTCGGTCAAGGACGACAAGGACAAGTCGGCGGTCTACCTCAATGAGTGCCGCCGCATGGGCATCAAGGTGCTGCCGCCCAATGTGAACGAGTCCCTGTCGAACTTCGCCGCCCAGGGCGACGACGTGATCCTCTTCGGCCTCACCGCCGTGCGCAACGTCGGCCAGAACGTCGTCGACTCGATCATCCGGTGCCGCAAGGCGAAGGGGAAGTACAGCACGTTCCCCGACTTCCTGGACAAGGTCGAGGCGGTCGTCTGCAACAAGCGCACCGTCGAATCGCTGATCAAGGCCGGCGCCTTCGACGAGATGGGCCACACCCGCAAGGGCCTGGTCGCCCACCACGAACCCATGATCGACAACGTGGTGCAGGTCAAGCGCAAGGAAGCCGAGGGGCAGTTCGACCTCTTCGGCGGCATGGGCGAGGAGGAGAGCGACGAGCCGGGCTTCGGGCTCGACGTGGAGTTCTCCGACATCGAGTGGGAGAAGTCCTACCTGCTGGCCCAGGAGCGCGAGATGCTCGGGCTGTACGTCTCCGACCACCCGCTCTTCGGCCTGGAGCACGTGCTGTCCGACAAGGCGGACTCCTCGATCTCCCAGCTGACCGGCGGTGAGCACGCCGACGGCGCCATCGTCACCGTCGGCGGCATCATCTCCGGCCTCCAGCGCAAGATGACCAAGCAGGGCAACGCCTGGGCCATCGCCACCGTCGAGGACCTGGCCGGTTCCATCGAGTGCATGTTCTTCCCGGCCACCTACCAGCTGGTCTCCACCCAGCTCGTCGAGGACACCGTCGTCTTCGTCAAGGGACGCCTCGACAAGCGGGAGGACGTGCCCCGGCTGGTCGCCATGGAGATGCAGGTGCCCGACATCTCGTCGGCCGGCACCAATGCCCCCGTGGTGCTGACCATCCCCACCGTCAAGATCACCCCGCCCATGGTCAGCCGCCTCGGCGAGGTCCTCAGCAGCCACCGCGGCGACACCGAGGTACGGATCAAGCTCCAGGGCCCCCGCAAGACCACGGTGCTCCGGCTCGACCGGCACCGGGTCAAGCCCGACCCGGCGCTCTTCGGTGACCTGAAGGTGCTGCTCGGCCCGTCCTGCCTGGCCGGCTGAGGCACGGGATCAGACGTACGAGAGGGGCGCCCCGCGAAAGCGGGAGCGCCCCTCTCGGCCACCCGGCCCGCGACCGGACCGGAAAGGTCTCCGGTCAGTTGTGACCGAAGCGCCGCTGGTGCTTACGGGCAACATCAGCAGGGCTGCCCTGGGCTTGCGACTGAGGCTGTATCTGGGACTCGTACGCGGTCGTCTTCGCCTCTTCCGCACCGCGCTCCGGACCGGACGCGCGGTTCTGCTGGCTGCCCTGCTTGCGGTTCTTGTTCTTGGCCATGGTGTTCCTCCTGTGGGGACTCTCGGGGCCAGGACCGCGTTCAGATTCACATAGCGGGATGAAGCGTGCATTTTGGATCATTACCGTGCGTAGCGGGGGTGCGTGACGCGCCGTTTTCCGGATCCGCCACGCCGATGATCGAGTTCCGGCCGTCAAGCCCTGCGCGGTCGGGCAGACTCGAAGGAAACCCTGGGCAAAGACCGCACCCGAACTTCTGGAAGAGGGTGGATCGCGTGGACCGTTGCGTCGTCCTGGTGGACGCCGGCTACTTGCTGGGCGCAGCCGCGAGCCTGCTGGCCGGAGAGCCCGCCCGTTCCCGCATCACGGTCGACCACGCGGCCCTCATCCGGGGTCTGCGCGAGCGGGCCGAGGCCGACACGGAGCAGCCGCTGCTGCGGATCTACTGGTTCGACGGCGCCCCCGACCGGGTGCCGCAGCCCGAGCACCGCAGACTGCGCGTGATGCCCCGGGTCACCGTCCGGCTGGGCGCTCTCACCCGCAGTGACGGGCGCTGGGCGCAGAAGGGCGTCGACGCCGCGATGCACGCCGAGCTCACCGAACTGGCCAGGAACCGGGCCTGTTCCGACGTGGTGCTGGTGACCGGCGACGGCGATCTGCTGCCCGGCCTGATGTCCGCCAAGGAACACGGCGTCGCCGTGCATCTGTGGGCCGTCCAGGCCGCCGACGGCGACTACAACCAGTCCGAGGACCTGGTGGCCGAGGCCGACGAACGAAGGGTGCTCGACCGGGCCTGGATCACCCAGGCGGTACGGGCCAAGGAGACCGGCGGCGTCTGCGCACCGCCCCCCGTGCCCCGTCCGGAGATCGCCGCGATCCTCTCCGCGCCGCTGCCCGAGGCCGCCCTCGCCGCCTCCGCCGAGCGTGCCTCGGAGGCCCAGGCCGCGGCCGCCGCGGGCGGCGCCTCGGCCCGGCCCGAGGAGGACACCGCCACCGACCGCCCCGGGCACGGCGGCCGGGGCGTCCCCACCCCCAAGGACCTGGCGGGCAGCCTGCGCGGCCCCGGCGCCCAGCCCGACCGGCACCTCCCGCAGCCCTCGCCCGCCGGCGCGACCCTGCGCTGGTCCTCCGACAAGAGCTGGGCGGAGCGCGGCGGACCGCTGGGCGAGCCCGCCGAGACCGCCTCGCTGCCGACACTGGCCCAGCTCACCAGCGCCGAGCAGCGCTGGGCGGACCGCGAGGAGGACATCACCACCGTCGGCGGTGACCCCTTCGAGGTCGGCCAGGTCTTCGCCCGTCGCTGGATGGAGCGACTCCCGGAGACCGTCCATCTGCAGAAGCTCTCGACCATGTATCCGCGCATCCCGCACCGCATCGACGGCGAACTGCTGCGTTACGCGGCCCGGTTCGGCCTGCTCGCCCACAAGGACGACCAGATCGACGAACACGACCGCTATGCGATCCGAGCGGGATTCTGGCGGGAGATCGATGTACGGGCCGCGGCCGAGCACACCCCCGCGGCGGAGCGGACGACCCCGTCCGCCGGCTGACGGCCGGGCTGGGCCGCGGGCGGGCCGACCGGCCGCGGATCACCGTCCCGGGGCCCCTCCGGCGTGGCCCCGGGCGCAATACGGGGCATCCGACCCCGTACCCTCGTACCTCGTGAGTACGGGCACAGCACAGGCGCAGCCGGCGACCGGGACCGTGTGCGCGGTGCGTGATCTGGTCAAGACCTATCCCGCAGCCCGCGGCCGCCGCGGTACCCCCGCCACACCCGAGGTGCGTGCCACCGACGGGATCAGCCTGGACGTGCGGCGTGGCGAGATCTTCGGGCTCCTCGGCCCCAACGGCGCCGGGAAATCCACCCTGGTACGGCAGCTCACCGGGCTGATGCGCCCCGACTCCGGCAGCGTCACCGTGCTGGGCCACGACCTCGTACGCCACCCGGAGCGCGCCTCCCGGCTGATCGGCTACCTCGGGCAGGAGTCCACCGCCCTCGACGAGCTGACCGTGTCGCTCGCCGCCGAGACCACCGGACGGCTGCGCGGCCTCACCGCGGCGGACGCCCGCGCCGAACGCGACACCGTGCTCGGCGAACTCGGCCTCACCGAGATCGCCGGACGCCCCCTGAAGAAGCTTTCCGGCGGACAGCGACGGCTCGCCTGCTTCGCCGCCGCGCTGGTCGGGGAGCGGCCGGTGCTGGTGCTGGACGAGCCGACCACCGGCATGGACCCCGTGGCCCGGCGGGCCGTCTGGGCCGCCGTGGACCGGCGCCGGGCCGAGCGGGGTACGACGGTGCTGCTCGTCACCCACAACGTCATCGAGGCCGAGACGGTCCTCGACCGGGTCGCCGTGATCGAACGCGGCCGGGTCATCGCCTGCGACACCCCGACCGGGCTCAAGGAACGTGTCGCGGGCGAGGTCCGGGTGGAGCTGGTGTGGCGCGACCGGGCGCCCCTCGACGTACCCGAGGTGGCCGCGCTGCGCGGCTCCGCCCAGGAGTCCGGGCGGCGCTGGGTGCTGCGGCTCGGCCCCGACGAGGCGCGGGCGGCGGTCGCCGCGGTGACCGGCGGCGCGGCCTTCGCCGCACTGGACGACTTCACGCTGGCGACGCCCAGCCTGGAGGACGTCTATCTCGCGCTCGGCGGGGACGCGACCAAGGGGCTGGTGAAGTCATGACCGGGGCGAGCGGGGCAGCCGGGGCGAGCGGGACGACCGGGTGCGGGTGCGCGGCCGGGCAGGGAGCGAACAGGAGCAGCGCCAGGTGACGAGCATCGTTCCCGCGCAGGCGGTGACCGGACCCGTCCGGACCGCGCAGGACGGCCCCGCGGGTCTCCTCGGCGACGGCTCCGGCCACGAGGTGGCGGCGCCGGCGCCGCTCGCCCCGCGGGCCAGGCTGTTCCCCTCGCTCGCGGCGGTCTACCGCGCGCAGCTGTCCAGGGCGAGGGTCGCCCGTATCCCGCTGCTCTTCGTCGCGACCTTCCAGTCCGTCGGGATCATGGTGCTGATGCGCGGGGTGGTCGACGGCGGCTCCGAGGCGCGGGCCGTCGTCGCCGGTTCCAGCGTCCTCGTCGTGGCCTTCGTGGCGCTCAATCTCCTCGCCCAGTACTTCGGGCAGCTGCGGGCCGGCGGCGGGCTCGACCACTACGCGACCCTGCCGGTGCCGCCCGCCTCGGTGGTGCTCGGCGCGGCCGGGGCGTACGCCTCCTTCACCGTGCCCGGCACGATCGTCACGGCCGTGACCGGCAGCGTGATGTTCGGGCTGCCGCTGACGCATCTGTGGGTGCTCGTCGCCGTCATCCCGCTCTCCGGGGCGGCGCTCTCCGGGCTGGGCGCGGCGCTGGGGCTGCTCGCGCCCCGGCAGGAGCTGGCCACGCTGCTCGGCCAGCTGGGCATGTCGGCGGCGCTGCTGCTCGGTGTGCTGCCCGCCGACCGGCTGCCGACGCCGGTCGGCTGGGCGCGAGATCTGCTGCCCTCCACCTACGGCGTCGAGGCGCTCGCGCGCTCCTTCGACGCGCACCCGGACTGGGTGGTCGTCGCGCTGGACCTCGCCGTCTGCGCGGTGGTCGGCGTCCTCTCGCTGGCCGTGGCGACCTGGGCGTACCGCAGGGCAGCGGTCCGGTGAGGCGCGGTGCGGGGGCGCCTGGCACGATGGCACGGTGACCGCACCTCTGACGCCGCCTCACCAGCCCTCGTCCAACGATCCCTGGCAGACCCCGCCGAACTGGGGTGGCCCGGGGGGATCCGGCGGGCCCGGTCGGCCCGGTGGTCCGGGTGGAGCCGGTGGGTACCACCCGGGGACCTTGCTGGAGTCGCAGGAGGAGAAGGACCTCGGGCCGGATCTGCGGCGGGCCGCGATCGTCACCGCTCTGGTGACCGTCTCGGGCATCGCGCTCGGGCTCCTGTGGCTGTGGCTGGCGCCCAGGGTTCCGCTGATCTCCGACAGCACCGCCGTCTTCCTGAACGACAGCGAGGGCGAGGAGGCGATCGGCGCCGACGGTACGTTCGTGCTGCTGGGGCTGGCCTTCGGGGCGCTCTCCGCGGCGCTGGTCTTCTGGTTCCAGCGGCGCGGCGGCATCGCGCTGGTGGTGGGGCTCGCGCTGGGCGGGCTGCTCGGTTCGCTGCTGGCCTGGCGGCTCGGGGTGTGGCTCGGGCCGACCCAGGACGTGGTCGCGCACGCGCGGGCGGTCGGCAAGGGCGTGGTCTTCGACGCGCCGCTCCAGCTGCGGGCGAAGGGGGCGCTGCTGGCCTGGCCGCTGGGGGCGATGGCGGTGCATCTCGGGCTGACGGCGCTGTTCGGGCCGCGGGATCCGGAGCCGGAGTGGGGCGCGTTTCCGTTTCCTGGTGCGCCGGGGGCGCCTGGGGCGCCGGGGAACGGGGCCGGGGGGTCTGCGGGGGAGGGTGCGCCGCCCGTGCCGCCCGTGCCGCCCGCGAAGCCGTAGCCGTTCGTAGCCGCAGACGTAGTCGTAGGGTCGGTGGGTGGGTGTGGTTGGCCTGCGGGTGGGTGGGGTGCCGCTGCGCGGGGCCTGTCCCCTACCCGCCCCTTCCCGAACCGGGGCTCTGCCCCGGACCCCGGTCCTCAATCGCCGGACGGGCTCAGAAGTGCGGGCAGCTGCGCCCCGCCGGGCCGGTCTGCGCCGGCGGCGACCGAGGGATGGGGGGCTTGAAGGCCGGGAAGTGCCCCCCCGGCCAGTCTCCGTGAGGAGCGACCGGTGGAAGGGAGCTGGAGGCCGGGCGGCGCCCCCCCCGCCGGGCTCCGTGAGGAGTGGCCCGGGTGGGTTCAGGCGCGGCCGATGTCCGCGAATACCGCGTTCGTCAATGAGGCCAGGTCCGTCGGGGAGAGTTCCACTTCCAGGCCGCGGCGGCCCGCCGAGACGCAGATCGTGTCGTGGGACCGTGCCGACGCGTCCAGCACCGTGCGCAGCCGCTTCCGCTGGCCCAGGGGGGAGATGCCGCCGCGCACGTAGCCGGTGGTGCGTTCCGCGGCCGTCGGGTCGGCCATGGTGGCCCGTTTGCCGTTCACCGCGGCGGCCAGGGCCTTGAGGTCCAGTGAGCCGGCCACCGGGACCACCGCCACGGTCAGCGTGCCGTCGACGTCCGCCACAAGGGTCTTGAAGACCCGGTCGGGCGAGACGCCCAGGGCCTCGGCCGCCTCCTCGCCGTAGGAGGCGGAGGCCGGGTCGTGGTCGTAGGCGTGGACGGTGAACGCCGTGCCGGCCGCGGTCAGGGCGACCGTGGCCGGTGTGCCGCCGGACTGTTGCTGTTTCTTGGGCTTCTTCGCCACGGGGACGGGTCCTCGGTCGATCGGTGGTCGGATCAGTTGGGGTGGGTCGGGGAGCGGGTCAGATCCACCGCGGGCAGCGAAGGCAGATGGCGGATGACCGCGGTCTCGGCGCGCAGCAGCGTCAGTTCCTCGCGCAGCCGGGTCGCGGTGTCGGGTGCCTGGAGCAGCCGTTGCCTGGTCGGGACGTCCAGGACGGCCGCCGCCGCGACCAGGTACGAGATGACGGAGGGGTCGTCGGGAAGGTCCGCGCCGGTCGTCAGGGACCGTTCGCTCGCCCCGGCCAGCCGCTTCTGGTAGCTGCGGAAGGCCCGCAGTACGCCCTCGGCCAGCGCCCCCGCCTCCTCGCCGGTCTCCTCGTCCAGCTCTTCGAGCTCGGCCGTCAGATAGGGGCCGCTCGCCTCCACGGAGAGCAGCTTGACCCGGGTGGTACCGGTCGCCAGGACCTCGAAGCTGCCGTCCGGCCGTTCCCGGATCTTCGCCGCGTCGGCGACGCAGCCGACCCGGTGGAAGGTCTGCACCGGATCGGGGCCGAAGCCGTCCGCGGGGCCCCGCTCGGCGGGGACGGTCACCGCGTCGGGCATTCCGGCACCCGTCGGGGCGGTCTCGCGGCCGTCGCGGATCGCGACCACGGCGAACCGGCGGGGTTCGTCCTCGTCGGTCTTCAGGAGCTCGCGCATCATGGCGCGATATCGCTCCTCGAAGACGTTCAGCGGCAGCACGAGGCCGGGGAACAGCACCGCGTTCAGCGGGAACAGAGGCAGGCGAGCGGTGGTCACAACGGTCAAGCGTAATGGCCGCCGGGCCCGCCCCGGTCGGCCCGTCCCGCGAACGGTGCCGCACAGGCCACCCGGAGCCGCGTGTCGTCCCGCGCCTCCAGGAACCGGCCGAGCGGATCCTCGGAGACCGACGACCACGGGAACGACGCCGCATGCGGTCCGATCCGCCGGAACTGTTCCAGGGCCTCGTCCCAGCGCCCCCGGCCGACCAGCACGAACGCCAGCAGATTGCGGACCTCGGCGGACCACGGGTCGCCCGGCTCGAACGAGGCGGACAGCGCGATGGCCAGATCCGCCGCCGCGTCGATCCGCTCCTCCTGCACCGAGGTGGTCCGGGCGCCGGGCCCCTCGATCAGCAGGGCGAAGGCCGCCCGCAGCGGCAGCGCCTGCACCAGCGAGCCGGGCAGCGAGTCCTCGGCGGCCCGCTCCGCGAAGTCGAAGCACTCGCGGTGCGAGCCGTACCAGGCAGCGGAGAGGTACCGCAGCGCCGCGACATGACAGCCGTAGTGGTGCGAGGAGCGCTGGATCGCCTGCTCCCACAGCGCCTCGAACGTGGTGTGCGTGGCATGGGTGCCGCGGGCGTGGTCGAGCGCGAGGCGCCAGGGCACCGGGTCGCGCGGATCGCTCTCGGCCGCCGCCGAGATCAGCGGCCCCACCTCGCGCAGCTGCTCGGCCCGGGCGGGCGACTCCCAGGCCCGGCGGACCGCCAGCTGGGCCTTGACGAGCAGCGCGTCCGGGTCGTGCGGGGCGGCGGCGAGCCAGTCGGTCAGCCAGCCGTCGCGGCTGCGGGCGAAGGTGACGAGCCGGCCGAGATAGCGGTCGCGGTTCTCCCACTCGGCGCCGTCCCGGGTGGTGGCCATGAGTTTCGCGGCCGGTCCGTACTCCCCGAGGGCGGCGGCGACGAGTGCCGGGGAGAGCCGCTCGTCGGGTGCGTCGAGCAGCACCTCGTCGGCGGCGGGCAGTCCGGCGGGCCCCAGCGAGGGGCGCCGGACCGTGCGCGCGGCGCGGAGCAGAGCACGAAGGATTGGCATGGTGCAGACCATTGAAAAGCCCTGGTCGGAGCGGCGCCAGAGGCTCGCTGTGAAGCTTTGGTGCCGAGTGAATGGGTTGTATCGGACCGGGTCAAGAAGAAGTAAAGGAAAATGCGGAATCTGGCTTGTTCCTGCGGTTTCGGCCGATGGTGTACGGCACTTCGGACGCAGCTCGGGCGGTCGTTCGACCACGGTGTACGGGCGTCGTACCGGCCGTTCGGCGGACCGGGCCGCGAGCCGCCGAACGGCCCGCTGCCCGGTCCACCGTGGCCGGATCCGATCAGCCCCGGCGGAGCAGCCGTGAGGCGCCCGCCGCCACGGTCGTGGCCAATATCCAGCCCAGCAGGACGAGCACGGCCGCCGCCCACTGCCAGCCGTCCTCCATCCGCCAGTAACCGTCCTGGCCCAGATTGATCACCGGGATCAGCAGATCCAGCGCGTACAGCGCCGGGTTCCACTGCGGATGCTCGTCCGGCTTGATCGCCGCCGGGACGTGCTGGGCGAAGGCCATCGCGCCCGCCGCCCACAGCAGGGCCATCCACACCGCGGCCCGCCCCGGCCGGTAGCCGTACGCCACCGTCCAGTCCTGGATGAAGCCCCAGAGCTTCCCGGCCGCCGGCAGCGTCTCGCGCCGCCGCCGCTGCTTGGCCAGCAGCACCTCCCGGGCGTCCGCGTCCTCCCCGCAGTTGCGCAGCACCGTCGCGAGGCGCTCGTACGGCTCCGGCACGTACTCCGGGGTCGCCGCCGCCACCCACTCCAGGCGCCGGGAGAGCGGGAAGTGCCCGTACGGGACGAGGTTCTCGTACACGAAACCGCCCATCGCCAGACCGCCGGGCCCCGGCCAGCTCGACGACACGTCGATCAGCGTGACGACCTTCGCGCCGTTCAGCACGACCCGGCCCTCCTCCAGCCGTTCCGCGTTGAACCGCAGCTCCGGGGTGACGATCCGGCGCAGCGACAGCTCCTCGTGCCGGGCCATCACGAACCGTGCCTTGTGCAGATCGACCGCGTCGCCGAACCGTCCGTCGTCCAGCCGCACCCCGCCGCGGCAGTCGAAGAACTGCGAGCGGGTGCCGTTCGCCGGGGTCGACGCCATGACGATGCCGTACGGGGGAGTGGTGCCCTGGATTCCGGTCTCGACGCTCACCCACGCCTCGCTCATGTACAGCGTCCGCTCCACCGTCAGCTGCGGGGCGTTCAGCGCGCGCCGCCCCTCCCTGCCGCGCAGCCGGCTGCCGCGCAGGCTCAGCGAACCACCGACCTTCGCCCCGCGCAGGCTCAACTCGCCACGCGCCTCGATCAGCTCGGCCTGCAGGTCCTGGGCGACCGCCAGCCCGTCCCCGGCGAGCGCGCGCCCGCCCCGGTCCGGGCCGATCTCGATCTGGTTGATCAGCAGATCGGTGCCGATCTGGGCGTCGGTGAGCCGGATCCCGCGCGGGATCCGGCAGCGCGGCAGATGCAGATCGCCCTCGGTGCGCAGCCGGGCCGCCTCCAGCCGCGGCATCGCGCAGCCGACGATCCGCAACGTCGTGAAGTGGCATTCCGGCAGCACCACCTCGTTCTCGAAGCGGCAGCCGGTCATCTCGACGTACGGCGCGACGCGCCCGCCCGCCAGATCGAGTGTGCCGGTGATCCGCACCCCCCGGAGCTTCAGTGCCGCGACCCGGCCGGGACGCGGCGGCGGCCCCGAGAGCAGCAGCCGGGCGACGACGCGCCCGTCCACACTGCGCTCCGGTCCCCAGACGCGCGGCGCGAACGGATCGTCGCGCGCGGGATCGCGGGCGCGCAGATCGTAGGTGCTGCCGTTCCGGAAGGCCTGCCACATACCCAGCTCGGCCGCGCTCAGACCGTCCGGAAAATCGCCGTCGTGCGGTTCGGTCACGGGTGCCCCTTCCGCTCGGAGCTGTTCTTCCCCCTGAGTGACGACGTGAACGCTATTGGTCAGCAGTGACATCCGGGACATGTATCAGCCAGTGATACGGGCGACCGGTCGCCGGAGCCGGTCTGCGAGAATTGCGGTGTGATCTCTCGAATCGATCTGCGCGGCGATGCCCTCCCCGAGGGTGGAGCCCTGCGCGACCTGCTGCCCCGTGCCGAGTTCGACGTGGAAGCCGCCCTGGAGACGGTGCGGCCCATCTGCGAGGACGTACGCCATCGCGGCTCCGCGGCAGTGATCGAGTGGGGAGAGAAATTCGACGGCGTACGGCTCGAATCGATCCGGGTTCCGGCCGAGGCGATCGCCGAGGCCGTCGAGCGGCTCGACCCGGCCGTGCGGGCCGCCCTTGAGGAGTCGATCCGCCGCGCCCGCCTCGTCCACCGCGAGCAGCGCCGCACCACGCACACCACCCAGGTCGTCCCCGGCGGCACCGTCACCGAGAAGTGGGTGCCGGTCGAGCGCGTCGGGCTGTACGTGCCGGGCGGGCGCTCCGTCTACCCGTCGTCCGTGGTCATGAACGTCGTACCGGCCCAGGAGGCGGGCGTCGAGGGCATCGCCGTCGCCTCCCCGCCGCAGAAGGACTTCGACGGCCTGCCGCACCCCACGATCCTCGCCGCCTGCGCCCTGCTCGGCGTCGACGAGGTGTACGCGGCCGGCGGCGCCCAGGCCATCGCGATGTTCGCGTACGGAACGGCCGAATGCCTTCCGGTCGACCTCGTCACCGGCCCCGGCAACATCTATGTCGCCGCCGCCAAGCGCCTGCTCAAGGGCCGCGTCGGCATCGACGCGGAGGCGGGCCCCACCGAGATCGCGATCCTCGCCGACTCCACCGCCGACCCGGTGCACGTCGCCGCCGACCTGATCAGCCAGGCCGAGCACGACCCGATGGCCGCCGCCGTCCTGGTCACCGACTCCGAGGAGCTGGCCGCGGCCACCGAGGCCGAGCTGAAGCCGCAGATCGCCGCGACCAAGCACGTCACCGACCGGATCGAGCCCGCGCTGGCCGGCCGCCAGTCCGCGATCGTCCTGGTCAACGACCTGGCGGACGGCCTCAAGGTCGTCGACGCGTACGCCGCCGAGCACCTGGAGATCCAGACCGCCGACGCCGCGGCCGTCGCCGACCGGGTCCGCAACGCCGGCGCGATCTTCGTCGGCCCCTGGGCCCCGGTCTCGCTCGGCGACTACTGCGCCGGCTCCAACCACGTCCTGCCCACCGGCGGCTGCGCCTGCCACTCCTCGGGCCTCTCCGTGCAGTCCTTCCTGCGCGGCATCCACATCGTCGACTACACGCGCGACGCCCTGGCCGAGGTCACCCACCACGTGGTGACCCTCGCCGAGGCGGAGGACCTCCCCGCCCACGGCGCAGCGCTCAAGGCCAGGTTCGGCTGGAAGGTCCCGCAGCAGTGACGAACAGCGACACCCCTCGCAAGACCACCCGCATCGACGACCTCCCGATCCGCGACGAGCTGCGCGGCAAGTCCCCCTACGGGGCGCCGCAGCTCGACGTGCCCGTGCGGCTGAACACCAACGAGAACCCGTACCCGCTGCCCGAGGCGCTGGTCGACCGGATCGCCGAGCGGGTCCGCGAGGCCGCCCGCGACCTCAACCGCTACCCCGACCGGGACGCCGTCGAACTCCGTACCGAACTGGCCCGCTACCTCAGCCGCACCGCCGGGCACGAGGTCTCGCTCGCCAACGTCTGGGCGGCCAACGGCTCCAACGAGGTGCTCCAGCAGCTGCTGCAGACCTTCGGCGGCCCCGGCCGCACCGCGATCGGCTTCGAGCCCTCGTACTCCATGCACGCCCTCATCGCCCGCGGCACCGGCACCGGATGGATCTCCGGACCGCGCAACGAGGACTTCACCATCGATGTCGCCGCCGCCGAGAAGGTCATCGCCGAGCACCGTCCCGACGTCGTCTTCATCACCTCCCCCAACAACCCCACCGGCACCGCCGTCGACGCCGGGACCGTGCTCGCGCTGTACGACGCCGCGCAGGCGGCCGGGCCGTCGATGGTCGTGGTCGACGAGGCATACGGCGAGTTCAGCCACCACGCATCGCTGCTCCCGCTGATCGAGGGCCGGCCGAACATGGTGCTCTCGCGCACCATGTCGAAGGCGTTCGGCGCCGCCGGGCTGCGCCTGGGCTACCTCGCCGCCGACCCGGCCGTGGTCGACGCGGTCCAGCTGGTGCGGCTGCCGTACCACCTGTCCTCCGTCACCCAGGCCACCGCGCTCGCCGCCCTGGAGCACACCGATACGCTGCTCGGATACGTCGCGCAGCTCAAGGACGAGCGCGACCGGATCGTCACCGGGCTGCGCGACCTCGGCTTCGACGTCACCGACTCGGACGCCAACTTCGTGCAGTTCGGCCGCTTCGCCGACAGCCACACCGCCTGGCAGCGGATCCTCGACCGGGGCGTCCTGGTCCGGGACAACGGCGTACCGGGATGGCTGCGGGTCTCCGCGGGCACCCCGGCGGAGAACGACGCGTTCCTCGATGCGGTACGCACGCTTGCCAATGAGAACGCCAAGAAGGAGCACGACGCATGAGCCCCCGCGTAGGCCGCGTGGAACGCACCACGAAGGAAACATCGGTGCTGGTCGAGATAAACCTCGACGGCACCGGGAAGGTCGATGTGTCGACCGGGGTCGGGTTCTACGACCACATGCTCGACCAGCTCGGCAGGCACGGACTCTTCGACCTGACGGTCAAGACCGACGGCGATCTGCACATCGACTCGCACCACACCATCGAGGACACCGCACTCGCCCTCGGCGCCGCGTTCAAGCAGGCGCTCGGCGACAAGGTCGGCATCTACCGCTTCGGCAACTGCACCGTCCCGCTGGACGAGTCGCTCGCCCAGGTCACCGTCGACCTGTCCGGCCGCCCCTACCTGGTGCACACCGAGCCGGAGAACATGGCGCCGATGATCGGCGCGTACGACACGACGATGACCCGGCACATCCTGGAGTCCTTCGTCGCGCAGGCGCAGATCGCCCTGCACGTCCACGTGCCGTACGGGCGCAACGCCCACCACATCGTGGAATGCCAGTTCAAGGCGCTCGCCCGCGCCCTGCGCTACGCCAGCGAACACGACCCGCGCGCCGCCGGGATCCTTCCCTCCACGAAGGGCGCGCTGTGACCGGCCTCAACACCATCCTGATCGTCGTCGGCCTCTTCCTGGCCGGCGGCGTCTACTCCTTCGCGAAGCAGGGGATGCCCAAGGGCGTCATCGTCCTGCTCTCGCTCGCCTCCGTGATGTGCCTGCTGGCGGGCATTCTGCGGATCCAGGGACTCTGGGACTGAGGGAACGAGCTGTGAGCGACAACAAGAAGGTCGTCGTCCTCGACTACGGCTTCGGCAACGTCCGCTCCGCCGAGCGGGCGCTCGCCCACGTCGGCGCGGACGTCGAGATCACCCGCGACTTCGAGAAGGCGATGAACGCCGACGGGCTGCTGGTGCCCGGCGTCGGCGCGTTCTCCGCCTGCATGGACGGGCTGAAGAAGGCCCGCGGCGAATGGATCATCGGCCGCAGGCTCTCCGGAGGCCGCCCCGTCATGGGCATCTGCGTCGGTATGCAGATCCTCTTCGAGCGGGGCATCGAGCACGGTGTGGAGACGGAGGGCCTGGACGAATGGCCCGGCACCGTCGCCCCGCTGAAGGCCCCGGTCGTCCCGCACATGGGCTGGAACACCGTGCGGGCCCCCGAGGACTCCCAGCTCTTCGCCGGTCTCGACCCCGAGGCCCGGTTCTACTTCGTGCACTCCTACGCCGTGCACGACTGGAGCCTGGAAGTCACCAACCCCAAGATCCGCGCCCCCCGGGTCACCTGGGCCACCCATGGCGAGCCGTTCGTCGCCGCCGTGGAGAACGGCGCCCTGTGGGCCACCCAGTTCCACCCCGAGAAGTCCGGCGATGCCGGCGCCCAGCTGCTGACCAACTGGATCGAGACGCTGTAATGCCGAAGCTTGAACTGCTCCCCGCCGTCGACGTCCGCGACGGCCAGGCCGTCCGCCTCGTCCACGGCGAGTCCGGCTCCGAGACCTCCTACGGCTCCCCGCTGGAGGCCGCCCTCGCCTGGCAGCGCGCCGGCGCCGAGTGGCTGCACCTCGTCGACCTGGACGCCGCCTTCGGCACCGGGGACAACCGGGCGCTGATCGCCGAGGTGGCCGGCGCCATGGACATCAAGGTCGAGCTGTCCGGCGGCATCCGCGACGACGCCTCGCTCGCCGCCGCCCTCGCCACCGGCTGCCGCCGGGTCAACCTCGGCACCGCCGCCCTGGAGACGCCGGAGTGGGTCGCCAAGGTCATCGCCGAGCACGGCGACCAGATCGCCGTCGGCCTCGACGTCCGCGGTACGACTCTGCGCGGCCGCGGCTGGACCCGCGACGGCGGCGACCTCTACGAGACGCTCGCCCGCCTCGACTCCGAGGGCTGCGCCCGCTACGTCGTCACCGACATCGCGAAGGACGGCACGCTCCAGGGCCCCAACCTGGAGCTCCTGAAGAACGTCTGCGCCGCCACCGACAAGCCCGTCGTCGCCTCCGGCGGCGTCTCCTCGCTGGACGATCTGCGGGCCATCGCCTCGCTCGTACCGGACGGTGTCGAGGGCGCGATCGTCGGCAAGGCGCTGTACGCGAAGGCGTTCACCCTCGAAGAGGCGCTGCGGGTGGTCTCCGGATGAGCGACTCCGTCAACCGTGTCTCCTCCGGCGCCCCGTGGGAGGAGAAGTTCGGCTACTCCCGCGCGGTGCAGCTGCCGAACGGGCTCGTCCTGGTCTCCGGCTGCACCTCGGTGGAGAACGGACAGATCTCCGCGGGCGGCCCGTACGAGCAGACCGTCACCTCCTTCAAGGTCGCCTTCGACGCGCTGAAGCAGTTCGGCCTGGGCCGCGAGCACGTCGTCCGCACCCGGATGTACCTCACGCACGCCCGGGACGTGGACGAGGTCGGCCGCGCCCACAAAGAGCTCTTCGACGACATCCGCCCCGCCGCGTCGATGATCATCGTGTCCGGTTTCGTGGATCCGAGCCTGGTCGTCGAGGTCGAGGTCGAGGCCTACCTGGCAGGTGCGCGGTGAGCCTCGCGGTACGCGTCATCCCCTGCCTGGACGTCGACAACGGCCGGGTCGTCAAGGGCGTCAACTTCCAGAACCTGCGCGACGCGGGCGACCCCGTCGAGATGGCGAAGCTGTACGACGCCGAGGGCGCCGACGAGCTGACCTTCCTGGACATCACCGCGTCCAGCGGCGACCGGGAGACCACCTACGACGTGGTACGCCGCACCGCCGAGCAGGTCTTCATCCCGCTCACGGTCGGCGGCGGCGTCCGTACCGCCGACGACGTCGACAAGCTGCTGCGGGCCGGCGCGGACAAGGTCGGCGTCAACACCGCCGCCATCGCCCGCCCCGACCTCATCCGGGAGATCGCCGAGCGCTTCGGCCGCCAGGTCCTGGTGCTCTCCGTGGACGCCCGGCGCACCCCCGCCGGCACCTTCGAGGTCACCACGCACGGCGGCCGCAAGGGCACCGGCATCGACGCCGTCGAATGGGCGCACCGGGCCGCCGAGCTGGGCGCGGGCGAGATCCTGCTCAACTCGATGGACGCGGACGGCACCAAGGACGGCTACGACACCGAGATGATCACGGCGGTACGGAAACACGTCCCCGACCCCCTCATCGCCTCGGGCGGCGCCGGCCGGCTCGCCCACTTCCCGCCCCCAATCGCGGGGGGCGCCGACGCGGTGCTCGCCGCGTCCGTCTTCCACTTCGGCGATCTGCGGATCTCCGAGGTCAAGGACGCGCTCAGGGAGGCCGGCCACCCGGTCCGCTGAGCAGCCGTACGTACGAGCCCGACGCCGGGCGGAGCCGAGGAATCGGCCCCGCCCGGCGTCGGGCTTTTCCACCCTTCCCGATCCCGCAGCTTTTATTGCGCAATAAAGATTGCGCAAGTTTTCTTTTCCATCTACCGTCGGGGCATGGCAAGCAAGGAATCACGCCGGGTCTCGGACCTGGAGACCCTGAAGGCGTTCGGGCACCCCCTGCGGATGCGGCTCTACCGGGCGCTCTACATCGCCCGCACGGCCACCGCGTCCCAACTGGCCGACCAGGTCGACGAGGCGGTCTCGCTCGTCAGCTACCACCTGCGCAAGCTCGCCGACCACGGCCTGATCGAGGAGGCCGAGCAGCAGGGCGCGGACGGCCGTGAACGTTGGTGGCAGCCCGCATCGAAGGGGCTGAACTTCCACGAGGAGGACTTCACCGACGCCCCCGAGAAGGCCGCCACGCACGCCGCCGTCGGCCGGCTCTCCTTCGACCAGCACGTCGAGCTGTACCGCCGCTACCTCGACTCGGCCCCGACCTGGCCGCTCCAGTGGCGCAGCGCCGCCTCCAGCTCCGAGTACCTGGCCCGGCTCACCGCCGAGGAGCTCTCCGCACTCAGCCGCGAGATGCACGAGGTGGTCGACCGGTACGAGGAACTCGGCCGCGCCCGCGAGGAGGCCGGGGACACGGAAGGCCGCGAGAACGTCGCCGTACATCTGTACACATTCCCGTTCCGCCCCTGACCCGCCGTCCCGGGAGGCCGACACCCATGACCGTCACCGACGCCGCAATACCCGCGCGGAACGCCGAACGCCCCGCCCACCGCGACGCCAACGTCCTGCGCTGGCTCGGCGCCTACACCGCGTCGATGATCGGCGACAGCATCTACTACATGGCGCTGGCCTGGGCCGCCGCCCGCTCCGGCAGCCCCACCCAGACCGGCCTCGTCCTCGCCGCCGGCTCCATACCCAGGGCCGCCCTGATGCTCGGCGGGGGAGTGCTCGCCGACCGGGTCGGGCCGCGCCGCGTCGTCATCGGCAGCGACACCGCCCGCTGCCTGGTCGTCCTCGGCCTGGCCGGTGCGCTGCTGTTCACCTCGCCCGCGCTGTGGATGCTGATCGCCGTCGCGCTCGTCTTCGGCGTGGTCGACGCCCTCTTCCTGCCCGCCGTCGGCGCCCTGCCGCCCCGGATCACCGCCGCCGGAGAGCTGGCCCGGGTCCAGGGACTGCGCGGACTGGCCACCCGTACCGCCAATGTCGTCGGCGCCCCGCTCGGCGGCGTCGCGGTGGCCCTCGGCGGGCCGACGCTCGCCTTCGCCGCGGCCGGAGTGCTCTTCGCCGTGTCGCTGCCGCTGCTGCTCACGCTGCGGATCAGCCCGCTGCCCCACCGGGAGACCGCAGGACCCTCCGGTACCGCCCGGCACGACCTGGCCGACGGGCTGCGCCACATCCGCCGCCATCCGCTGCTCGGTCCGCTGATGCTGGTCGTCGCCCTCAGCGAGCTGGGCTTCGTCGGGCCGCTCAACCTCGGGATGATCCTGCTCGCCGAGGAGCGCGGCTGGGGCGCCTCCGGCATGGGCTGGGTCATCGCCGCGTTCGGCATCGGGGCCGGTGCGTCGGCCCTGCTGCTCACCGTGCGCGGCCGGGTACCGCGCGCCGGGCTGGTGATGTGCCTGACGGTACTGGCCGGCGCGGTCGCCATCGGGGCCCTGGCCCACTTCCCGTCGCTGGGCCTCGCCGTCGTCGCGGCCTTCTGCGTCGGGCTCTTCGCCGGCCTCGGCGGCACGCTGTGCGGCGCCCTGATCCAGACCGTCACCGAGCCCGCCTACCTCGGCCGGGTCACCTCGGTCTCCACCCTCTTCACCCACGCGATCGCGCCGCTCAGCTACCCGGTCACCGGAGCGGCCGTCGCCGCCTGGGGGACGGGTCCGGTCTTCGTCGTCAGCGCCGGGGTGTGCGCCGCGGGGGCGGTCACGGGGCTGGCCATCACCGGGCTGCGCCGCGCGGAGCTCCCGCGCTGACGCCCGTCCCGTACGCCCTACATCCCCAGCTCCGCCGTGTGCAGCCGGTCCACCGCCTCCTTGTCGCCCTCGATGCCCACCGTGGCCGCGTCCTGCCGCCCGAACGCGAAGAGCAGCAGCTCGCCCGGCTCGCCGGTCACCGTCACCACCGGGGTGCCCTTGTGCGCCACCGCCGTCTGGCCGTCCGGGCGGCGCAGCACCAGACCCACCGGGGACCTGCGGCCCAGCAGCCGGGCCGTCCGCTCGGCGCGCGCCCACAGCACATCGGCGAACACCGGGTCCAGCTCCCGCCGCGACCAGTCCGGCTGGGCCCGGCGGACGTCCTCCGTATGGATGTAGAACTCGACGGTGTTGGCGGCCTCGTCGATCTGCTTCAGGCCGAACGGGGACATCCTCGGCGGTCCGGTACGGATCAGCTGGATCAGCTCCTCGTACGGCTTCGCCGCGTACTCCGCCTGCACCCGGTCGAGGCGGTTCTTCAGAACGCCCAGCACCACCCCGCCCGCCGCGTCCGGCCGGCGCTCCCGGACCACCACATGGGCGGCCAGGTCCCGGGTCGTCCAGCCGTGGCACAGGGTCGGGGCCTCCGGTCCCGCCGCCTCCAACAGATCGGCGAGCAGGAGTCGTTCACGCTTCGCATGGGTCGACATGGTCGCCAGCGTACGACCGCCGCACCCGGTCCGCCCAGTGGACGCCGCACGGAACCGGCTCCGCGGCCACGGCACAATGGGCGCATGACCAGCGCGCCCACGCCCAGCACCCCGCCGCCGTCCGGCAACCTCGACCCGGCCATCGCGGCCCGACTCAAGCGCGGTGCCGACGGACTCGTCCCGGCCATCGCCCAGCAGTACGACACCGGCGAGGTGCTGATGCTCGGCTGGATGGACGACGAGGCCCTGCACCGCACCCTCACCACCGGCCGCTGCACCTACTGGTCCCGCAGCCGCCAGGAGTACTGGGTCAAGGGCGACACCTCGGGCCACATCCAGCAGGTCAAGTCCGTGGCGCTCGACTGTGACGCCGACACCGTCCTCGTCCGGGTCGACCAGACGGGTGCCGCCTGCCACACCGGCGACCGCACCTGCTTCGACGCCGACGTCCTCCCGCTCGCGCAGTAAAGGGCCAGCCGCCATGGATCTCGACACCTTCCGCAAGCTTGCCGTCGACCGGCGCGTCATCCCCGTCAGCCGCAGGCTCCTCGCGGACGGCGACACCCCGGTCGGGCTCTACCGCAAACTCGCGGGCGAGCGCACCGGCACCTTCCTCCTGGAGTCCGCGGAGAACGGCCGCACCTGGTCGCGCTACTCCTTCATCGGGGTACGCAGCGCCGCCACCCTCACCGCACGCGACGGGCAGGCCCACTGGCTGGGCGTCCCACCCGTCGGCGTCCCCGTCGACGGCGACCCGCTCCAGGCCCTGCGCGCCACCATCGAGACCCTGCACACCCCGCGCGACCTGGTCGTCGACGACGCACTGCCCCCGTTCACCGGCGGCATGGTCGGCTATCTCGGCTACGACATCGTGCGCCGCCTGGAGAAGATCGGCGACAGCGCCGAGGACGACCTGCACGTCCCCGAGCTGACCATGCTGCTCACCTCCGACCTGGCGGTGCTCGACCACTGGGACGGCAGCGTCCTGCTGATCGCCAACGCGATCAACCACAACGACCTGACGACCGGCGTCGACGAGGCGTACGCGGACGCCGTCGCGCGCCTCGACGCCATGGAACGGGACCTCTCCCGCCCCGTCGAGAACACTCCCGCCGCCCTTCCGCCCTCCGAGCTGCCCCCGTACACCGCGCTGTGGGGCGGCCCGGCGTACCAGGACGCCGTCGAGGACGTGAAGGAGCGCGTCCGGGCCGGCGAGGCCTTCCAGGTCGTCCCCTCACAGCGCTTCGAAACCCCGTGCACGGCAAGCGCGCTGGACGTCTACCGGGTGCTGCGCGCCACCAACCCGTCGCCGTACATGTACCTCTTCCGCTTCGACGGCTTCGACGTCGCCGGCTCCAGCCCGGAGGCCCTGGTCAAGGTCGAGGACGGACGCGCGATGGTCCACCCGATCGCCGGAACCCGGCACCGCGGCGCCACCCCGCAGGAGGACCAGGCGCTCGCCGACGAACTCCTCGCCGACCCGAAGGAACGCGCCGAGCACCTGATGCTGGTCGACCTCGGCCGCAACGACCTGGGACGGGTCTGCGCACCCGGCACCGTCGAGGTCGTGGACTTCATGTCGATCGAGCGGTACTCGCACGTGATGCACATCGTCTCCACCGTCACCGGCCGCGTCGCCGAGGGCCGCACCGCCTTCGACGTCCTCACCGCCTGCTTCCCCGCCGGCACCCTCTCCGGCGCCCCCAAGCCCCGCGCGATGCAGATCATCGAGGAGCTCGAACCGACCCGCCGGGGCCTGTACGGGGGCTGTGTCGGCTATCTCGACTTCGCCGGGGACTCCGACACCGCCATCGCGATCCGCACCGCCCTGCTCCGCGACGGCACGGCGTACGTCCAGGCCGGAGCGGGCGTGGTCGCCGATTCCGACCCGGTCGCCGAGGACAACGAGTGCCGCAACAAGGCCGCCGCGGTGCTCCGCGCGGTGCATACCGCCAACCGGCTCCACGGCGTCTGAGGCGGTAGGGGATAGTGGAGTACGTGAGTGCTGTCCCCGTACCCCAGCCCCGTGCCCGAGTCGCCACCGCGTCCGACGCCTCGGGAAGCCGCCGCAGCCTGGCCGCCGGCCTGCTCCTCGGGGCGGCGGGCGCCACCGTCGTCCTGCTCGCCTCCGGCCAGACCTGGGCCGAGGGCCGGGCGTCCGTCGGCGGCGGCTCGCTGCCCCTGACCGCCGACGGCCAGGACGTCACCGGCCTCCCGGCGGCCCTCGCCATAGTCGGCCTGGCCGCCCTCGTCGCCGTCTTCGCGGTCCGCGGCGCCGGCCGGCTGCTGGTCGCCGGGCTCCTCGCCCTCAGCGGCTTCGGCGCCGGACTGAGCGCCTGCCTCGGTGCCGCCGACAGCGCCGCGCTCGACGAGAAGGCGGCACAGACGACCGGCGACACCTCGGCGACCATCGGCGCGCTCACCCACACACCGTGGCCCTACGTCACCGCGGCCGGCGGCCTGCTGATCCTGCTCGCCGGGCTGCTCGCCCTGCGCTACGGGAAGCTCTGGCCCACCATGTCGGGACGGTACGAAAGGGACGGCACCCCCCGCCCCCGCAAGGCCGCCCGCACCACCCCGGACCCGGACCGGCCCGAGGACCTCTGGAAGGCCCTGGACCGCGGTGAGGACCCGACGCGCGAGACGTGACCCCCAACTCACGTCCTACCCGTACGTACGGGACAATGAAGCCGAGCTTTCAGCACGGCGGCACCAACAGCGCCACCAGCTTTGCGTACAGCGATACCAACAGCGCATCACCAACAAGGAGCAACTCATGGCGGGCAGCAGCCACGGACACACCCCGGCCGCCTGGACCGGTGTCATCATCTCCTTCATCGGCTTCTGCGTCGCAGGCGTCTTCATGGTCGCGGCCAACCCCGTCGGCTTCTGGGCCGGAATCGCCGTCGTCCTCCTCGGCGGCGTCGTCGGCCTCGCGATGAAGGCCGCGGGCCTCGGCATGCCGAAGGAGTCGGCGGAGATGGCCCGGGCCAGGGCCCGCGCCGCACAGGCCCAGGTCTCCTGACACCACGGGGCGACCCGTACGCACACGAGGCGCAGCCCGGCCCGGGCTGCGCCTTCACGCGTCAACGGGGACAATCACCGGGTGGACGCATCGCCTACCCCCGCCGCCGCAGTGCCGGCCCCGGCCTCCGGGCCCGCTCCCGGCCGCCCGTCCCCGCCGGTCTTCCCCCCGGCCCCCGTACCCCCCTCGCGCATCCGGCGGCTGGCCACCCCGGCGGGCGTGCTGGCCGTCGTCGTCGGGGCGTTCGGCTACGTCGGCGCCGTCGACCCCAACCAGCCGGGCCACTACCCGCTCTGCCCGCTGCTCCGGTTCACCGGGCTCTACTGCCCGGGCTGCGGCGGACTGCGCAGCGCCCACGCCGTCGCGCACGGCGACATCGCCGCCGCCCTCGGCTCCAACGCGCTCGCCGTCGTCGGCTACGCCGCCTTCGCCGTCCTGTGGGCGGTCTGGGCGGTCCGCGCCTGGCGGGGCAGGCCCATGAGCATCGCGGCGAAACCGGCCGTCTGGTGGGGGATCGGGTCAGTGCTGCTGATCTTCTCGGTGGTGCGGAACCTACCGATCGGTTCCGCTCTGGCACCCTGAATGCCCAGGTAGTGGGACATCTGCCGACCGGATTCGGGCCGACGGCCCTCCTGCGGATAGCATTGATATGGCTGATCCTGTTCTGCTGTTTACCTCATCACCGTCCCGGAAGGGGGCCGCTCGCGTGAGTGTGCTCGACGAGATCATCGACGGCGTGCGCGCCGACCTCGCGGAGCGGCAGGCGCGTGTCAGCCTCGACGAGCTGAAGGAACGCGCCGCGCGCGCTCCCGGGGCCAAGGACGGAGTCGCCGCACTGCGCGGCGAGGGCGTCACCGTCATCTGCGAGGTCAAGCGTTCCAGCCCCTCCAAGGGGGCCCTGGCCGCGATCGCCGACCCGGCCGCGCTCGCCGCGGACTACGAGGCGGGCGGCGCGTCCGTCATCTCGGTCCTCACCGAGGAGCGCCGCTTCGGCGGTTCGCTCGCCGACCTGGAGGCCGTCCGCGCCAAGGTCGACATCCCGGTCCTGCGCAAGGACTTCATCGTCACCTCGTACCAGCTCTGGGAGGCCCGCGCCTACGGCGCCGACCTCGCCCTGCTGATCGTCGCCGCCCTCGACCAGGAGGCCCTGGTCTCCCTGATCGAGCGCGCCGAGTCCATCGGCCTGACGCCGCTGGTCGAGGTGCACGACGAGGAGGAGGCGGAGCGCGCCGTGGACGCCGGGGCGAAGATCATCGGTGTCAACGCGCGCAACCTCAAGGACCTCAAGGTCGACCGCTCCACCTTCGAGCGCGTCGCCCCCGAGATCCCGAACCACATCGTCAAGGTGGCCGAATCCGGTGTCCGCGGCCCGCACGACCTGATCGCGTACGCCAACGCGGGTGCCGACGCGGTGCTGGTCGGCGAGTCCCTGGTCACCGGCCGCGACCCCCGGTCCGCCGTCGCCGACCTGGTCGCCGCCGGCGCCCACCCGGCCCTCCGGCACGGACGGGGCTGACCGGAACCGTGTCCACCGACCGCTGCGCGTACCACGTCCGGCCGGGCCTGCGCCCCGCCGGTACGACGGTCGCCCGTGACCCGCACGCCCCGCTGGCGCGCGGCTGCCGCCCGCGCGGCTGCCGCGCCCCCGCGCGCCGGGTGCACGGCCGGCGCGTGCGGTACGTGATCGGCGACGAGCCCGGTCAGGTCAACGGCATGCGATGGCGCACGGGGACCGCGCCGTAGCGAGCCCCGGCCGACGTACTCGCACCACTCCAGCCGTACGTACGACCGCACCGCCCGACCGATCGCCGGTCGCGGTGGCGCTCCGCTCACGGCGCATACGGTGAATCCACCCATTGCGATGTCGAGGAGCACGTCGGATGTCATCTGACTTCTTCATTCCGGACCCGGAGGGTCTGATCCCCAGCGCCGAGGGGTACTTCGGTGCGTTCGGCGGCAAGTTCATCCCGGAGGCGCTCGTCGCCGCCGTGGACGAGGTCGCCGTCGAGTACGACAAGGCCAAGGCCGACCCGGCCTTCGCCGCCGAGCTCAACGAGCTCATGGTCAACTACACCGGCCGCCCCAGCGCGCTGACCGAGGTCCCGCGCTTCGCCGAGCACGCCGGCGGCGCCCGGATCTTCCTCAAGCGCGAGGACCTCAACCACACCGGCTCGCACAAGATCAACAACGTGCTGGGCCAGGCGCTGCTCACCAGGCGCATGGGCAAGACCCGGGTCATCGCCGAGACCGGCGCCGGCCAGCACGGCGTCGCCACCGCCACCGCCTGCGCGCTCTTCGGCCTCGAATGCACCATCTACATGGGCGAGATCGACACCGAGCGGCAGGCGCTGAACGTGGCGCGGATGCGGATGCTCGGCGCCGAGGTCATCGCCGTGAAGTCCGGCTCCAGGACCCTGAAGGACGCCATCAACGAGGCGTTCCGCGACTGGGTCGCCAATGTGGACCGTACGCACTACCTCTTCGGCACCGTTGCCGGACCCCACCCCTTCCCGGCCATGGTCCGCGACTTCCACCGGGTCATCGGCGTCGAGGCCCGCCGCCAGATCCTGGAGCGCACCGGCCGGCTGCCGGACGCCGCCATCGCCTGCGTCGGCGGCGGCTCCAACGCCATCGGGCTCTTCCACGCCTTCATCCCGGACGCGCACGTCAGGCTGATCGGCTGCGAGCCCGCCGGACACGGTGTGGAGACCGGCGAGCACGCGGCGACCCTGACCGCGGGCGAGCCCGGCATCCTGCACGGCTCGCGCAGCTACGTCCTCCAGGACGACGAGGGCCAGATCACCGAGCCGTACTCCATCTCGGCCGGTCTGGACTACCCGGGCATCGGCCCGGAGCACTCGTACCTCAAGGACATCGGCCGCGGCGAGTACCGCGCGGTCACCGACGACGCGGCCATGCAGTCGCTGCGCCTGCTCTCCCGCACCGAAGGGATCATCCCGGCCATCGAGAGCGCCCACGCGCTGGCCGGAGCCCTGGAGGTCGGCAAGGAGCTCGGCAAGGACGGGCTGATCGTGGTCAACCTGTCCGGCCGCGGCGACAAGGACATGGACACGGCAGCCCGCTACTTCGGGCTGTACGACGGAGCCGACGGCGTCGTCGAGGCCGATGTGGCCGACGGGGAAGAGGAGGTCACCAAGTGAGCGGCAACGTGGAGCTGCTGAGTTCCGCCCTCGCGCAGGCGAAGGCGGAGAACCGGGCCGCCCTCATCGCGTACCTCCCGGCCGGGTTCCCGACCGTCGACGGCGGGATCGAGGCCGTGAAGGCGGTCGTGGCGGGCGGCGCGGACATCGTCGAGGTGGGGCTGCCGCACAGCGACCCGGTGCTCGACGGACCGGTCATCCAGACCGCCGACGACATCGCCCTGCGCGGCGGCGTGAAGATCGCCGACGTGATGCGCACGGTCCGCGAGGCCCACGAGGCGACCGGTGTCCCGATCCTCGTCATGACGTACTGGAACCCGATCGACCGGTACGGCGTCGAGCGCTTCACCGCCGAGCTCGCCGAGGCGGGCGGCGCCGGGTGCATCCTGCCCGACCTGCCGGTCCAGGAGTCCGCGCTGTGGCGCGAGCACGCCGACAAGCACGGTCTCGCGACCGTCTTCGTCGTCGCGCCGAGCAGCAAGGACGAGCGCCTCGCCACCATCACCGCGGCCGGCTCCGGCTTCGTCTACGCGGCCTCGCTGATGGGCGTCACCGGCACCCGCGCCTCGGTGGGCGAGCAGGCCCAGGACCTGGTCCTGCGCACCCGCGCCACGACGGAGCTGCCGGTCTGCGTCGGCCTGGGCGTCTCCAACGCCGGGCAGGCCGCCGAGGTCGCGGGCTTCGCCGACGGGGTGATCGTCGGCTCCGCCTTCGTCAAGGCGATCCTCGACGCCCCCGACGAGGCGGCGGGTCTGGCCGCCGTCAGCTCCCTGGCGGGCGAACTCGCCGAAGGCGTTCGAAAGCGCTGAACCGGGTGTCACCCGAACGGGTGGACCTGGACCGGGGAGGCACGCACGTGCCTCCCCGGTTCGTTGCTGCGGGTGTGAGCGAGAAGAACGAACAGGGAAAAAGGGCCGCGAGAGACCGGCTCGTACAGCAGCGCGAGCGCCAGCGGGCGAGCGAGCGCCGCAGGCGCACACTGATCGTCACCAGCGCGGTCGTGGGTGTGCTGGCGCTGGCCGCCGTCATCGGTGTGATCGCCGCGAATTCGGGCGGCAAGAGCGGCAAGAGCGAGGCGGGCCCCCTCGTCGCACCGTCCGGCGCGACCGGGAAGGACAGCCTGGCCATCCAGGTCGGCGCGGACGACGCCCCGTCCACACTCACCATCTGGGAGGATTTCCGCTGCCCGGTCTGCGCCCAGTTCGAGAACGCCTTCCGCGACACGATCCACCAGCTGGAGAACAGCGGACAGCTCAAGGTCGAGTACCACCTCGCCACGATCATCGACGGGAATCTCGGCGGCGACGGCTCGCTGCGGGCGGCCAACGCGGCGGCCTGCGCACAGGACGCCGGAAAGTTCCCCGCGTACCACGACGTGCTCTACCGCAACCAGCCGCAGGAGTCCGTCGACACCTTCGGTGACAACGGCAAACTGATCGAGCTCGCGGGGAAGGTCCCGGAGCTCGACACCCCCGGCTTCCGCAGCTGTGTGAACGACGGCAAGCACGACAGCTGGGTCCAGAAGTCCAACACGGCGTTCCAGAACGGCGGATTCCAGGGCACACCGACCGCGCTGCTCAACGGCGAATCGATCTTCCCGAAGAAGGGGAGCGAACCGATCACCGTGGCGAACCTGAAGAAGTGGGTGACCGAGGCCAACAAGGGCAAGAAGCCGGGCACGGTGACCCCCGCCCCGTCGGGCTCCTGACCGGTCCCCGGGCGGGGTCCGGCAAGGGGAATCGATGACCTGCCCGTTACCCAGACGTTGTCGGGTGGGTTGCCGTAGGCCCCACCCGGCAAGGTAGCGTCGACCCTGCCATGGACCTTGCCTATATTCCCAGCCCGTCGACCGGCGTGATCGATCTCGGCCCGATCCCGCTCCGCGGCTACGCGTTCTGCATCATCATCGGTGTCTTCGTCGCCGTCTGGTTCGGCAACAAGCGCTGGGTCGCCCGGGGCGGCAGATCCGGCACCGTTGCCGACATCGCCGTCTGGGCGGTGCCCTTCGGCCTCGTCGGCGGCCGGCTCTACCACGTGATCACCGACTACCAGCTGTACTTCAGCGAGGGCGAGAACTGGGTCGACGCCTTCAAGATCTGGCAGGGCGGCCTCGGCATCTGGGGCGCGGTCGCGCTCGGTGCCGTCGGCGCCTGGATCGGCTGCCGCCGCCGCGGGATCCCGCTGCCCGCCTGGGCCGACGCGCTGGCCCCCGGCCTCGCCCTGGCCCAGGCCTGTGGCCGCTGGGGCAACTGGTTCAACCAGGAGCTGTACGGCAAGGCGACCGACCTGCCGTGGGCGCTGAAGATCAGCGAGGGCCCCAACCGGGTCGCCGGCACCTACCACCCGACGTTCCTCTACGAATCGCTGTGGTGCATCGGTGCCGCCCTGCTGGTGATCTGGGCGGACCGCCGCTTCAAGCTCGGACACGGCCGGGTGTTCGCCCTGTACGTCGCCGCGTACTGCGCGGGGCGGGCCTGGATCGAGTACATGCGGGTCGACGAGGCCCACCACATCCTGGGCCTGCGCCTGAACGTGTGGACCGCGCTGATCGTCTTCGTGCTGGCCGTGGCGTACTTCGTGATCTCGGCGAAGGTGCGGCCGGGGCGCGAGGAGATCGTGGAGCCGGGAGCTGCGGAGGAAGCGGCGGCCGCGGCCGCGGCGGAGGCCGGTGACGCCGAGGACAGCGACACCGCGGAGGACACCGGGACCGCCGAGGACGCCAAGGGCTCCGGGACCGCCGAGGGCGGCGCGGACAAGGCTCCGGAGGCGGACGGCGACGCCGGGCCCGCGGATGACGTCGAGACAGCGGAGAAGAACGGCACCGTGGAGACGGCCAAGAAGGGCTGAGCCGTGTGAACCCGTGCGTGGGGCCCCGGACCGACCGGTCCGGGGCCCCACGCATGTGGTCTCACTCGCCCGCCAGCGCGAGCGTCCGACGGGCCGAGGCGACCACCGCCGCGTCGACGAACCGGCCGTCCGGCAGGGCCAGCGCACCCTCGTCCGCCACGGCCGCCGCCACGATCTCCGCCGCCGCCTCGATCTCCTGCGGCGTCGGTCGGAACGCCCGCTCGATGACCGGGAGCTGGCGGGGATGGATCGCCGCCCGGCCCAGGAAACCCAGCGCCCGGCCGTGCGCGCAGGACGTCCACAGGCCGTCCAGGTCCCGGACGTCCGGGAACACCGACTGGGTGGGCGGCGCAAGTCCGGCCGCACGGGCGGCGACCACCACCCGGCTGCGCGACCAGTCGAGCCCGGCGTCGTCCCGTACCCCCAGATCGGCCCGGAGGTCCGCCTCGCCGAGGGCGATGGAGCGCACCTGGGGATGGGATGCGGCCACCGAGTACGCGTGCTCGATGCCGAGCGCCGACTCCAGCAGCGGACAGAGCGCGACGCCCGGCGCCACGGCCGCGATGTGATGGACGGAAGCAGCGTGGGTGATCTTGGGCAGCCGGAGCTCGGCGAGCCCCGGCAGCCCCGCCAGGGCGATGACGTCCGCCTCGTTGTGGACCCGGACATGGACCGGCACGGCCGTCTCCCCGGCCGCTTCGGAGAGCAGCTCGACGGTGGCCGACCGCGCGTACTCCTTGCGGTCCGGCGCGACCGCGTCCTCCAGGTCCACGATCACCACGTCCGCGCCCGAATCCCGTGCCTTGTGCACCACTCCCGGCCGGTCCCCGGGAACGTACAGCCAGGTGAGCGGGACCGCCGCCGTCACAGCACGCGCTCCGCCCGCAGCGCCGAGATCTCCGGGCCCGACAGGCCCAGGCCGGTGAGGATCTCCTCGGTGTCCGCGCCGTGCGGCCGGCCCGCCCAGCGGATCGCGCCCGGCGTGGCGGACAGCCGGAACAGCACGTTCTGCATCCGCAGCGGGCCCAGCTCCGGGTCGTCGACCTCGGTGACGGAGTCCAGGGCCCGGTACTGCGGGTCCTCCATCACGTCCTGGATGTCGTGGATCGGCGCGATGGCCGCCTCCGCCTTCTCGAAGGCCGAGACGGCCTCCTCGCGGGTGTGCCGGGCGATCCAGTTGCCGACCGCCTCGTCGAGCTCCTCGGCGTGCTCGGCGCGGGTGGTGCCGGCGGCGAACCAGGGCTCGTCGATCAGTTCGGCCCGGCCGACCAGGTGCATCACGCGCTCGGCGATCGACTGCGCGGAGGTGGAGACCGCGACCCAGTGCCCGTCCGAGGTGCGGTAGGTGTTGCGCGGGGCGTTGTTGCGGGAGCGGTTGCCGGTGCGCGGCTGTACGTAGCCGAGCTGGTCGTACCAGATGGGCTGCGGGCCGAGCACGGTCAGGATGGGCTCGATGATCGCCATGTCGACGATCTGCCCGTGGCCGGTGCGTTCGCGTCCGGCGAGGGCCGCCATCACGGCGTACGCGGTGGCCAGTGCCGCGATCGAGTCGGCGAGGCCGAACGGCGGCAGCGTGGGCGGCCCGTCCGGCTCCCCGGTGATCGCGGCGAACCCGCTCATCGCCTCGGCCAGGGTGCCGAATCCGGGGCGGTGCGCGTACGGGCCGAACTGTCCGAACCCGGTGACCCTGACCAGGACGAGGCGAGGGTTGACCGCGTGCAGCTCCGCCCAGCCGAGGCCCCAGCGCTCCAGTGTCCCGGGCCGGAAGTTCTCGATGACCACATCCGTTTCGGCGGCCAGCCGGAGCAGGATGTCGCGGCCTTTCCGAGTGGACAGGTCGAGGGTCAGATTGCGCTTGTTGCGGCCGAGCAGCTTCCACCACAGGCCGATGCCGTCCTTGGTGGGGCCGTGCCCGCGCGAGGGGTCGGGCCGGAGCGGATGCTCGACCTTGATCACCTCGGCGCCGAAGTCGCCGAGCATGGTGGCGGAGAGCGGACCGGCGAAGAGCGTGGCGAGGTCGATGACCCGCAGCCCGGTCAGGGGGGCCTGCGCGGGCGCGGTCATGCGGCGTCGATCTCGGTGCGGTACGGCATGGAGGCCGAGGCGCCCGGCCGCTGTACGCACAGCGCGGCGGCCGACGACGCCCAGGCCAGCGCCCGGGGCACGGGCCGTCGTTCGCCGAGCGCGACGGCGAGCGTGCCGACGAAGGTGTCGCCGGCCCCGGTGGTGTCGACGGCGGTGACCTCGGGGGCGGGGAGGATGACGGGTTCGCCGCCCCGGGCCGCGTACAGGCAGCCCTTCGAGCCGAGCGTGATGACGACCGCGGGGACCTGACTGAGCAGGTACTGCGCCGAAGCATGCGGGTCGGTGAAGCCGGAGAGCGCGGCCGCCTCGTGCTCATTGGGGATCAACAGGTCGACGCAGTCGAGGAGTTCGGAGGGCAGCGGCTGCACGGGAGAGGGGGTGAGGATGGTCCGGACGCCCTGGGCGTGGGCCACCCGGGCGCCCTCGATCACCGCGGACAGCGGCAGCTCCAGCTGGAGCAGCAGCAGATCGGCGCCGGCGATGGCGGCCATCTCGCCGGGGCCGAGAGCGGTGACGGTGCCGTTGGCGCCGGGAACCACCACGATGGAGTTGGCCCCCGTGTCGTCCACCACGATGTGCGCGGTGCCGCTGGGGCCCTCGACGGTGTGCAGCAGATCGGTGTCGATGCCCGCGTGCTCCAGATTCGACCGCAGTCGTACGCCGTACTCGTCGTCCCCGACCACGCCGATCATCGTCACCTCGCCGCCCGCGCGGGCGGCGGCGACGGCCTGGTTGGCGCCCTTGCCGCCCGGGACGGTGCGGAACTCCCGTCCGGTGACGGTCTCTCCGCGCCCCGGGGCCCGTTCGACGTATGCGACGAGGTCCATATTGGTGCTGCCGAGCACCGCGATGCCGGTCATGGGCACAGTGCCTCCTTGTGGGTGAGCCGGTGGGTCTGTTCGGCGAGTTCGTCGAAGCCGATGGAGTCGAAACCGGGTACGGACGAGGCGAGACGGTTCTTCAGCGGGGTGGTCCAGCGTTCGGGCAGCAGCGAAGGGGCCCCGGCCAGCAGCCCGGCGAGCGAACCCGCGGTCGCGCCGTTGGAGTCGGTGTCCCAGCCGCCCGACACCGCCCGGCAGACGGAGAGCGAGAAGTCGCCGTCGGCATGGGTGAGGGCGGCGGCGAGCAGCGCGGCGTTGGGCAGTACATGGACCCAGTGGTACCGGCCGAACTCGGCGTGCAGCCGGTCGGTCACCGCGTCGAAGTCGGCGCTGTCGCGGGCCGCCGCGACACCGAAGCGCACCGCCCGCGCGAACCGTGAACGCGGTGGTACGACGCGCAGCCCGGTGGCCAGGCAGCCGTGCACATCGCTCCCGCCCCCGGCCGCCTCGGCGAGCGCAGCGGCGGTGAACATCGCCCCGTACACCCCGTTGGCGGTGTGGCTGAGCACGGCGTCGCGGTGGGCCTGCTCCGCCGCGGTCGCCGGGTCGCCCGGGTTGGTCCAGCCGTGCACATCGGCCCGGATCCGTGCGCCGATCCACTCCCGGAACGGATTGCGGTACCCGGCGGTGTGCGGGGGCTCGACGCCGTCCAGCAGATTGCGGTACGCGATCCGCTCGGCGGTGAACGTCCGGCCCGCCGGGAGCTCGTCCAGCCAGAGCCTGGCGAGATCGCCGGTGGTGAAGGACGGACCGTACCGCTGGAGCAACAGCACGGTGAGCAAAGGGTAGTTGAGATCGTCGTCCTCGGGCATGCCGTCGATGTTCTCGGCCAGCGAGTTGGGCGCGGAGCGACGGTTCCAGGGGTAGGTGGCGGCCAGCGGGGCGGGCAGCCCCTTGGCGGTGAACCAGGTGGTGAGCGGCCAGTTGCCGGTGGCGCGGGCCAGCGCGCGGATGCCCTCCAGCGGCAGCTTCTCGACGGGTTTGCCGAGCAGACAGCCGGCCGCCCGGCCCAGCCAGGCGGCGTGCAGCCGGTCCCGGCTCACCGACGGGGCGTCCGTCCGGGGCGCCGGCCAGTCGGGGCACGCGGCCCGGATCGCCGCCCGGTCCGTCGGCTCGTCCACCGCCGACGGCGATTCCAGCAGGGCGAGTTCATCGAGCAGCCGCTCGGCGAGCACCCGCAGCTCGGGCGCCGGCGGGGTGGACGCGCCCGCGCGCTCCGGGGCCGGGGTGCCGCCCGCCTCGTACCACCGGCGCGCGACGTCCCGCGCGTCCCGCCCGTCCTCGGCCGCCTGGCGCAGCTCGTGCCCGACGAGGTCCTCCGGCTGCACCCAGGTCACCCGTACGGTCATGGCGTACCCACCAGTGCGGCGAACGCCGACTCGTGCGCGCGGCGCCGGGCGGTGTCCCGTACGAACACCTCGCGGGCGACGTCCGCCAGGATCCGTGCGGGGGCGTGCAGATCGAGGCGGCTGGCCCCGGCGACCGTTCTCACCCAGTCGGCGGGGATCGCCCGCGTACCGTGCAGCGCTCCCGCGACGGCGCCGCTCATGGTGGCGATCGAGTCGCAGTCCCGGCCGTAGTTGACCGAGCCGAGGACCGTGCGCCGGTAGTCGCCGTCCGCGACGAGCAGCATGCCGAGGGCGATCGGGAGCTCCTCGATGGCATGCAGCCGGGACGGTCTGCGGGCGCCGAGGGACGGGGCGCGGTAGTCGGGGCCGACCGTGTCGAAGGGGGTGACGGCGGTGCGCAGCGGGGTCAGCGCCGACTCGAAGTCGCTGTGGTCCGAGGCCGCTTCGCACACCGCCTCGATCGCCGAGCGGGTGCCGTCCTTGGCGAGCGACAGGCAGGTGTCGACGACGGTGGCGGGGGTCGCGCCCGGCGCGCAGGCGGCGGCGACGGCCGCCGCGAAGACCCCGGCCGCCTCCCTTCCGTAGCTCGACTGGTGGGCACCGGCGACATCCAGCGCCTCGGCGTACGCGGCCTCCGGATGGGCGGCGTTGACCAGGCCGACCGGGGCCATGTACATCGCCGCACCGCAGTTGACGATGTTGCCGGAGCCCGCCTCGCGCGGATCGACATGGCCGTAGTGCAGCCGGGCGACGATCCACTTCTCGGCGAGGAAGACCCGCTGGAGCGGCAGCGCCTCGGCTTCCAGCTCCGGGATCCAGCGGGGGTGGGAGATCAGCTCGGGCACGAGATGGCCGGCGACCGCGTAGGCGTCGAGATGGTCGCGCACTTCGCCGTACACCCGCACCAGCGCATGGGTCATCAGAGTGTCGTCGGTGACGTGCCCGTCGCCCTTGTGGTACGGGGCGATGGGGCGTGCGGTGCGCCAGTTCTCGCCGTCCCACGGGCCCACGATGCCGTCGATCCGCCCGCCGTGGCGGGCCACGATCTGCTCGGGGGAGCGGCCCTCCACCGGACCGCCGAGCGCGTCGCCGACCGCGGCGCCGACGAGTGCGCCGGCGATTCGTTCATCGAGTGTGAGTGTCGTGGGTCCGGCCTCGGACAGCGTGGGCGTCGTGGATGTCATGTCCGAATTGTCCACCCGGGGGCTTCGGTTCCGTGTCTGCCAGCAGCCCGGCGAGTTCGATGAGATCGGTCCCTGCGAGGCGGGGCAGCGCACAGCCGGCGAGGGTGCGGCAGGCTTCGCGCCAGCCGTCCGGGACGGCGCCGATCCCGCCGAGCGCACCGGTCAGCGCACCGGCCAGGGCGGGCGCCGAGTCCGCCACCCGGGACAGGCACGCCGCCGCGGGAACGGCCTGGGTGATCCGGCCGCGGGCGGCGGTGGCCAGGGCGAGGGTGACCGGGACGGTCTCGGCCGCGGCGATCCCGTAGCTGTAGACGTGGTCGACGATCTGATGCTCCAGCACCGGGACCAGGGCGAAGGCGCCCGCCGCCTCGCCGGCGAAGTCGCGGGCGATCCGTACGGCGTGGGCGGCGTTGCGGGCGATCTCGGTGCCTTCGGGGAGCTGGGCGAGCGCGGCGTTCACCGCGGTGTCCACGTCCGCGCCGCCGAGCGCCTCGGCGATCGCCGCCGCCATCGCGCGGGCGCCGTGCACTCCGTCGCCGTCCTGGGTGTAGCGCGCGTCGAACTCGGCGAGGTCGGCGGCGGCCGCGGGGTCGGCGGGGTGGGCGACGGCGAGCACGGCGGCACGTACGCAGGCCGCGTCGTCGAAGTAGTGCGGGTTGTCGTGGCCGGTGGCGGGCGGGCGGAGCCCGGCGGCGAGATTGCCGAGCCCGGCCCGTACCGAGATCCGGGCGCGCAGCGGAAGCACCGCGGACTCGACCTCGGGGGCACGGGCGGCAGCCGCGGCGACCTCGGCGGCCAGTGCGTTCCAGGCGACGTCGATGGCGGCCCGCATCCGGCGTTCGGGGGAGAGGCCGTGCAGCGGACCGGCCGCCGATGTGAGTACGGTCCCGGCGGCGAAGGCCGCCCATTCGGCGTCGTCGGAGGGCCCCAGCCGCAGCGGTTCGGGTGGCTGGTTGAGCGCGATGGGGACGGGCAGCGTGGTGGTCGCGTTCTGCTCGGCGAAGGTGTCGAGCTCCCGGGTGAGGCGCCGGGTCCACTCGGGCATCCGGGCCGCCCGGTGCCGGGCGGCGGGCCATCCGGCGGCGTCCCCGGAGGCGAGCCCGAGCAACAGCCCCTCGATCCGGGCCCGGTGCCCGACGGCGGGCCGGGTACGGAGCCGGGCGGCGGGGGAGGAGGGCGCGGGGGTTGCGGGAGAGATGGGGGTTGCGGGAGCGCGGGGGGTGTCGTGCGGGGGCGGTGGTGCGTCGCCGGCTGTACGCGGTTCGCTCCGGGGCCCGTCGTTCCGGACCCCGCCCGCGTCCGTACGCGGGCGGGTCCGGACCGGGCCGCCGTCGTTGATGACACCGCCGTCGGTGCCACCGTCGTCGATGACAGCGTCGCGCGCACCGTCGGACCCGGGTGCCGGGCCGGTCCCGTGCACCTCGCCGGTCCCGTCTGCCATGCCTGTCCTGTCTGCCATGCCTGCCCCGTCTGTCCCATCCGCGCCTTCCACCCCGTCAGTCCTGTCCGCGCCGCCCACCTCGTCCGTCTCGTCCGCCTCGTCCGGAGTGAGCAACTCCGCGATTTCCAGGACGTGGTGACCCCGCATCGTCGGCAGACAGCTGCCCCGGACCGGGCCGATCGCGTCCCCCCAGTGCCGCGGAATCGCGGACGCCCCGTTCAGCGCGCCGGCCAGAGCCCCCGCCACCGCGGCCGTGGTGTCCGCGTCGCGGCCCATGTTGACCGCCGTGAGCACCGCCGTGCGGAAGTCGCCGCGCGCCGCCGCGAACGCCCCGAAGGCCAGGCCCACCGCCTCGGGCGCCAGATCCGTCCACGGGTAGCCGCCGACCACCACCGCCGAGCGCACCGCGCGTTCCATGGTGAGCCGGTCGGGGTAGCCGCGCTGCGCGGCCGCCACCGCGCGCCGCAGCGAACGCGCCGTCCAGGAGTCCATGGGTACGACCGACAGTGCGGCGGCGATCACCGATGTGACCCCGGCACCCGTCATCGCGGCGGCCACCCCGGCCGCCACCGCCTGGCCGCCGTAGATGCCCTCCCCGTCATGGCTGACCCGCCCGTCCACCGCGACCAGCCGCGCCGCCTCGGCCGGCCGGCCGGCCGCGAAGACACCGAACGGCGCCGCCCGCATCGCCAGACCGTCGCTCCAGGCGTGCCGGTGCTGGGCGGAGATCGGGGCGGCGAGCCCCCGCCGCAGATTCTCCAGCGTTCCCCGCTCGCTGAACCCGGCACCCCGGAACGGCCCCTCGTCGAGATCGGCGATCCACAGGTGCCAGGCCCGCTCCACGTGCGTGACGGTGAGCGCGGAACCGTGCCGGGCGAGCAGCAGCCCGGAGAAGATCGCGTACTCGGTGTCGTCGGTGCCCGCGGGGTCGTCGCTCACGAAGCCCTCGATCCGGCCCCAGCGGCGGCGGATCTCCGAGGGGCGCAGGTTCTCCGCCGGTGCGCCCAGCGCGTCCCCGACCGCGAGCCCGAGCATCGAGCCGCGGGCCCGGTCGGCCAGATCCCCCCGGGGCGTCCCGCCCCGCCCCGCGCGGTCCGGCACCTCCGGTTCCGCGCCGCCGGTCCGCGGCTCCGCCGGATTTCCTGCGATCAGCTCCATCGCGTCGACCCTCCGCTCGCACCGAGCC
The DNA here is from genome assembly GCF_042677325.1 of Streptomyces sp. NPDC127117. Lineage (NCBI taxonomy): Bacteria > Bacillati > Actinomycetota > Actinomycetes > Kitasatosporales > Streptomycetaceae > Streptomyces > Streptomyces sp. NPDC127117. Next base: position 135,108 of record NZ_JBHXTM010000009.1, on the reverse strand, counting down.
AGTTCTCGTCCTGCTCGATATGTGCCACGCGGAGCCCCGACAGAGGCCGACAATCGCAACAAAAGGGCCAGTCGGATGAAGGGCCGGAAGCACTGAGGAAGGCCGTACTTACCTGCTCACGGAGCGTGGTAAGTACGGCCTGCCTTGCTGGCGGGAGCCGTTTTTCGTGCGTACTTTCGATGGTGACGAGCGGGGGCGGAGCGAGTGGAATCCGTCGCCGGAGAAGGGGAGAGCTGTGTCCATCATCGAGACCGACGCCGTACTGCACGAGGCCCACCGCGACAATCACACCCACCGTGATGTGAACGGCGGCTGGCTGCGTCCGGCGGTGTTCGGCGCCATGGACGGGCTGGTCTCCAACCTCGCGCTGATGACCGGTGTCGCGGGCGGTTCCGTCTCCCAGCAGACGATCGTGATCACCGGTCTGGCGGGCCTGGCCGCCGGTGCGTTCTCCATGGCGGCCGGCGAGTACACCTCCGTGGCCTCGCAGCGTGAGCTGGTCGAGGCCGAACTCGACGTCGAGCGGCGGGAGTTGAGCAAGCACCCCAAGGACGAGGAGCGGGAGCTCGCCGAGCTCTACGAGTCCCGCGGCGTCGAGCCGGGGCTCGCCCGCGAGGTCGCCCGGCAGCTGTCGCGCGACCCGGAGCAGGCCCTGGAGATACACGCCCGCGAGGAGCTGGGCATCGACCCGGGCGATCTGCCCTCGCCGCTGGTCGCCGCCGTGTCGTCGTTCGGCGCGTTCGCGCTGGGTGCCCTGCTGCCCGTGCTGCCGTATCTGCTCGGCGCGAGCGCGTTGTGGCCGGCCGTGCTGCTGGCGCTGGTCGGACTGTTCGCCTGCGGTGCGGTGGTGGCCAGGGTGACGGCCCGCAGCTGGCTGTACAGCGGGTTGCGCCAGTTGGCCCTGGGCGGCGCCGCGGCCGCCATCACCTACGGACTGGGCACGCTGTTCGGTGTGGCCGTCGGGGGCTGACCCCACCCCGCAGGCAGAAGGAACGGGCAGGCACACCCGCAGGTGGGAGTGCCTGCCCGTAACGTGTCCGCCACCCGTGTGACGTACATCTTGGTGACAGCCTCTGGGCGGACCGGCCGCCACGGGCTTAAAATGAGTCCCTATACAGCGCTACACATAAGTAGCCGTTACTCGGCGGTTTCATTTCCTTTGCCGCCGGGCATGACCCGTAGACACCGCAGGCAACGACGCCTGCTCTCTGCGGTCCCCCTCGGGCGCCGATCCTTCCGGCTGCGACCCATCCACCGTCTCGGACGGTGTCCGTATGTTGGAACGAACTATCCGCTTCTTGAGAAGCGCCCCATCATGTAACCTGCACGAAATTTCGCAGAGGGCCAACGTCGTCCCTCGGCACTGCATATGCCACGACGACGACGGGAGAGCCAATGCGCATCGACGCCTGGTCGCCCATGGACGGTCGCCCCGCCCAGCAGGGGATGTACGACCCCCGTAACGAGCACGACGCCTGCGGTGTCGGGTTCGTGGCCACTCTGACCGGTGTGGCCAGCCATGAGCTGGTCGAGCAGGCGCTGACCGTGCTGCGCAATCTCGAACACCGCGGTGCCACCGGATCCGAGCCCGACTCCGGCGACGGCGCCGGGATCCTCCTCCAGGTGCCGGACGCCTTCCTGCGTGAAGAGACCGCCTTCGAGCTCCCCGAGGCCGGTGCCTACGCCGTCGGAATCGCCTTCCTGCCCGCCGACGACTCCACCGAGGCCGTCCGCGAACTGGAGAAGATCGCCGCGGAGGAAGGCCTCAAGGTCCTCGGCTGGCGACAGGTACCCGTCACCCCCGACATCCTCGGCAACGGCGCCCGCGCCACCATGCCCGAGTTCCGTCAGCTCTTCGTCGCGGACGGCGAGAGCACCGGCATCGTCCTCGACCGCAAGGCCTTCGTGCTGCGCAAGCGCGCCGAGCGGGAGACCGGGGTGTACTTCCCCTCGCTCTCCGCCCGCACGATCGTCTACAAGGGCATGCTCACCACCGGGCAGCTGGAGCCGTTCTTCCCGGACCTCTCCGACCGCCGCTTCGCCACCGCGGTCGCCCTGGTCCACTCGCGGTTCTCCACCAACACCTTCCCGAGCTGGCCGCTCGCCCACCCGTACCGCTTCGTCGCGCACAACGGCGAGATCAACACGGTCAAGGGCAACCGCAACTGGATGAAGGCCCGCGAGTCCCAGCTCGCCTCCAGCCTCTTCGGCCAGGCACAGCTCGACCGGATCTTCCCCGTCTGCACCCCCGACGCCTCCGACTCCGCCTCCTTCGACGAAGTCCTGGAGCTGCTCCACCTCGGTGGCCGCTCGCTGCCGCACTCGGTGCTGATGATGGTTCCCGAGGCATGGGAGAACCATGACTCGATGGACCCGGCCCGGCGCGCCTTCTACCAGTACCACTCCACGATGATGGAGCCCTGGGACGGCCCGGCCTGCGTCACCTTCACCGACGGCACCCAGGTCGGCGCGGTCCTGGACCGCAACGGTCTGCGCCCCGGCCGCTACTGGGTCACCGACGACGGCCTCGTCGTGCTCTCCTCCGAGGTAGGTGTCCTGGACATCGACCCCGCGAAGGTCGTCCGCAAGGGCCGCCTCCAGCCCGGGAAGATGTTCCTCGTCGACACCGCCGAGGGCCGCATCATCGAGGACGACGAGATCAAGGCCGCCCTCGCCGCCGAGCAGCCGTACGGCGACTGGCTGGAGACCGGCGAGATCGAGCTGGAGGACCTCCCCGAGCGGGAGCACATCGTGCACACGCACGCCTCCGTCACCCGCCGCCAGCAGACCTTCGGCTACACCGAGGAAGAGCTCCGCGTCATCCTCGCTCCGATGGCCCGCACCGCCGGCGAGCCGCTCGGCTCCATGGGCACGGACTCGCCGATCGCCGCGCTGTCCGAGCGCCCCCGGCTGCTCTTCGACTACTTCACCCAGCTGTTCGCCCAGGTCACCAACCCGCCGCTGGACGCCATCCGCGAGGAGCTCGTCACCTCGCTGCGCTCCACGCTGGGTCCGTCGGGCAACCTGCTGGAGCCGACCGCCGCGTCCTGCCGCAGCGTCACGCTGCCGTTCCCGGTGATCGACAACGACGAGCTCGCCAAGCTGATACACATCAACGCCGACGGCGACATGCCGGGCATGAAGGCCGCCACACTCTCCGGTCTCTACCGGGTCGGCGGCGGCGGCGACGCGCTGGCCGCGCGGATCGAGGAGATCTGCACCGAGGTCGACGCCGCCATCGAGGACGGCGCCCGACTGGTCGTCCTCTCCGACCGGCACTCCGACGCCGAGCACGCGCCGATCCCGTCGCTGCTGCTCACCTCGGCCGTCCACCACCACCTCATCCGTACCAAGCAGCGCACCCAGGTGGGGCTGCTGGTCGAGGCCGGGGACGTCCGCGAGGTCCACCACGTCGCGCTGCTCATCGGCTACGGCGCCGCCGCGGTCAACCCGTACCTGGCGATGGAGTCCGTCGAGGACCTGGTCCGCGCCGGTACGTTCATCGAGGGCATCGAGGCCGAGCAGGCCATCCGGAACCTGATCTACGCGCTCGGCAAGGGCGTCCTGAAGGTCATGTCCAAGATGGGCATCTCGACGGTCGCCTCCTACCGGGGCGCCCAGGTCTTCGAGGCCGTCGGCCTGGACGAGGACTTCGTCGCGAGGTACTTCAACGGCACCGCCACCAAGATCGGCGGCGCCGGCCTCGACGTCGTCGCCAAGGAGGTCGCCGCCCGGCACACCAAGGGCTACCCCGCCTCCGGCATCTCCGCCTCGCACCGGGCGCTGGAGATCGGCGGCGAGTACCAGTGGCGCCGCGAGGGCGAGCCGCACCTGTTCGACCCGGAGACGGTCTTCCGCCTCCAGCACGCCACCCGCAACAAGCGCTACGACATCTTCAAGAAGTACACGGACCGGGTGAACGAGCAGTCCGAGCGGCTGATGACGCTCCGCGGCCTGTTCGGCTTCAGGAGCGACCGCGAGGCGATCTCCGTCGACGAGGTCGAGTCCGTATCCGACATCGTCAAGCGCTTCTCCACCGGCGCCATGTCGTACGGTTCGATCTCCCGCGAGGCGCACGAGACACTCGCCATCGCCATGAACCAGCTGGGCGGCAAGTCCAACACCGGTGAGGGCGGCGAGGACGCCGACCGGCTCTACGACCCGGCGCGCCGCTCGTCCATCAAGCAGGTCGCCTCCGGCCGCTTCGGTGTGACCAGCGAGTACCTGGTCAACGCGGACGACATCCAGATCAAGATGGCGCAGGGCGCCAAGCCCGGCGAGGGCGGCCAGCTGCCCGGCCACAAGGTCTACCCCTGGGTCGCGAAGACCCGGCACTCCACCCCGGGCGTCGGCCTCATCTCGCCGCCGCCGCACCACGACATCTACTCCATCGAGGACCTGGCCCAGCTGATCCACGACCTCAAGAACGCCAACCCGGCGGCCCGCATCCACGTGAAGCTGGTCTCCGAGGTCGGCGTCGGCACGGTCGCCGCCGGTGTCTCCAAGGCACACGCGGACGTCGTCCTGATCTCCGGCCACGACGGCGGAACGGGCGCCTCCCCGCTCACCTCGCTGAAGCACGCGGGCGGCCCCTGGGAGCTCGGCCTCGCCGAGACCCAGCAGACGCTGCTGCTCAACGGTCTGCGCGACCGCATCGTCGTACAGACCGACGGCCAGCTGAAGACCGGCCGCGACGTCGTCATCGCCGCGCTGCTGGGCGCCGAGGAGTTCGGTTTCGCGACCGCGCCGCTCGTCGTCTCCGGCTGCGTCATGATGCGCGTCTGCCACCTGGACACCTGCCCGGTCGGCATCGCCACCCAGAACCCGGTCCTGCGCGACCGGTTCTCCGGCAAGGCCGAGTACGTCGTCAACTTCTTCGAGTTCATCGCCCAGGAAGTCCGCGAGATCCTCGCCGAGCTGGGCTTCCGTACGATCGAGGAGGCCGTCGGCCACGCCGAGCTGCTCGACACCGACCGTGCGATCACGCACTGGAAGGCACAGGGCCTCGACCTGAAGCCGCTCTTCCACGTCCCCGAGCTGCCCGAGGGCGCGGTCCGCCACCAGCGGGCCGAGCAGGACCACGGGCTCGCCAAGGCCCTCGACAACGAGCTGATCAGGCTCGCCGCCGACGCCCTGAACGCGGACAGCGCCGAGAGCGCCCAGCCGGTCCGGGCCCAGATCGCGATCCGCAACATCAACCGGACCGTCGGCACCATGCTCGGCCACGAGGTGACCAAGAAGTTCGGCGGCGCCGGTCTGCCGCAGGACACCATCGACATCACCTTCACCGGTTCCGCGGGCCAGTCCTTCGGCGCGTTCGTGCCGAGCGGCGTGACGCTGCGCCTGGAGGGCGACGCCAACGACTACGTCGGCAAGGGCCTCTCCGGCGGCCGCGTCATCGTCCGCCCGGACCGCGGCGCAGACCACCTCGCCGAGTACTCCACCATCGCGGGCAACACCATCGCCTACGGCGCCACCGGCGGCGAGCTGTTCCTGCGCGGCCGCACCGGTGAGCGGTTCTGCGTCCGCAACTCCGGCGCCACGGTCGTCTCGGAGGGCGTGGGCGACCACGGCTGCGAGTACATGACCGGCGGGCACGCCGTCGTCCTCGGCGAGACCGGCCGCAACTTCGCCGCGGGCATGTCGGGCGGTGTCGCGTACGTCATCGACCTGAACCGCGACAATGTCAACGTCGGGAACCTCGGCGCGGTCGAGGAACTCTCCGACACCGACAAGCAGTGGCTGCACGACGTCGTGCGCCGCCACCAGGAGGAGACCGGATCCACGGTCGCCGAGAAGCTTCTCACCGAGTGGGACACCGCGGTGACCCGCTTCAGCAAGATCATCCCGTCCACCTACAAGGCAGTGCTCGCCGCCAAGGACGCCGCTGAGCTCGCCGGTCTCTCCGAGCAGGAGACCACCGAGAAGATGATGGAGGCGGCGACCAATGGCTGACCCCAAGGGCTTCCTGACCACCGGACGCGAGGTCGCCGAGACCCGCCCCGTGGGCGAGCGCGTCAAGGACTGGAACGAGGTCTACGTTCCGGGCTCGCTGCTCCCGATCATCAGCAAGCAGGCCGGCCGCTGCATGGACTGCGGCATCCCGTTCTGCCACAACGGCTGCCCGCTCGGAAACCTCATCCCCGAGTGGAACGACTACGCCTACCGCGAGGACTGGTCGGCCGCGTCCGAGCGCCTGCACGCCACGAACAACTTCCCCGAGTTCACCGGGCGGCTCTGCCCGGCCCCGTGCGAGTCGGCGTGCGTGCTCGGCATCAACCAGCCGGCCGTCACCATCAAGAACGTCGAAGTCTCCATCATCGACAAGGCATGGGACAGCGGCGACGTCACCCCGCAGCCGCCCGAGCGGCTCTCCGGCAAGACCGTCGCCGTGATCGGCTCGGGCCCGGCGGGTCTCGCCGCCGCCCAGCAGCTGACCCGGGCCGGCCACACGGTCGCCGTGTACGAGCGCGCGGACCGCATCGGAGGTCTTCTCCGGTACGGCATCCCCGAGTTCAAGATGGAGAAGTCGCACATCAACCGCCGCATCGAGCAGATGCGCGCGGAGGGCACCAAGTTCCGCACCGAGACGGAGATCGGCCGGGACATCGACGCGGCCAAGCTCCGCCGCCGCTACGACGCGGTCGTCATCGCCGCGGGTGCCACCGTCTCGCGCGACCTGCCCGTCCCGGGCCGTGAGCTGAACGGCGTGCACTTCGCCATGGAGTACCTGCCGCTGGCCAACAAGGTGCAGGAGGGCGACCTGACGGTCTCCCCGATCACCGCCGAGGGCAAGCACGTCGTCGTGATCGGCGGCGGCGACACCGGCGCCGACTGCGTCGGCACCGCCCACCGCCAGGGCGCGCTCTCCGTCACCCAGCTGGAGATCATGCCCCGGCCGGGCGAGGACCGGAACGCCAACCAGCCCTGGCCGACGTTCCCGATGCTCTACAAGGTCACCTCCGCGCACGAGGAGGGCGGCGAGCGGGTCTACTCCGTCTCCACCACCCACTTCGAAGGCGACGAGGAGGGCAACGTCCAGGCACTGCACCTGGTCGAGGTGGAGTTCAAGGACGGCAAGCTGGAACAGAAGCCCGGCACCGAGCGGAGGATCCCCGCACAGCTGGTCACCCTCGCCATGGGCTTCACCGGCACCGACCAGGCCAACGGTCTGGTCCAGCAGTTCGGCCTGGAGCTCGACGAGCGCGGCAATGTCGCGCGCGACGCGGACTACGCCACCAACGTCGGCGGAGTCTTCGTCGCCGGTGACGCCGGCCGCGGCCAGTCCCTCATCGTGTGGGCCATCGCCGAGGGCCGCTCCGCGGCCCGCGGGGTGGACCGCTTCCTGACCGGAGCCAGCGCACTGCCGGCCCCGATCCGCCCGACGGACCGTGCACTGACGGTCTGATCACGGCACACACAGACGTCCCGCACAACGGCGTGCGGAACTGAACGCGGCGCCTGCCCGTCCCCGACCGGACGATTCGGCAGGCGCCGTGGCGCGTCCGGGGCCGGTCCGCCCGGCCCCGGCTCAGCCCGTCAGCGCGGAGGTCTTGAGCACCACCAGCAGCACCAGCACGGCGAACAGCACCACACATGCGGCGGCCTGGACCGCCGTACGGCGCTTCGCCGGGGCGTAGGCGTACGCCACGGTGACGATGCCGCCCGTCAGGAGCCCGCCCAAGTGGCCCTGCCACGAGGCGAATCCGGCCGAGATCAGCATCCAGATCAGGAAGCCGGCCATGAACCGGTTGACCGCCCGCATGTCGCGGCCCAGCCGCCGGTTGATGACGTAGAACGCCGCCCCGAGCCCGAAGATCGCACCGGAGGCGCCCACCGTGGCGGTGAACGGCGCGATCAGACAGACCAGGACCGAACCGCCCAGCGCGGACAGCAGATACAGCGCGAGATAACGGGCCCGGCCCAGCTGCTCCTCCACGACCCGGCCCAGGTTCCACAGCGCGTACATGTTGAACAGGATGTGCAGCACCCCGAACGGCAGCGAACCGAGGGACGAGCCGCCCGGCGGCAGATGCAGGAAGGCCCCGGTCAGCAGCCGGTACCACTCGCCGCCCACCACCCCGATCACATCGAAGCCGGGGAAGTCCCCCGCCTCGTAGACGTACTGACCGCCGTCCGGCCCGTTCAGCCCGGCACCGAGCATCGCGAACCGGTCGATGATCCCCGGCCGGATCAACTCGGCCAGGTACGCCGCGACGTTGAGCCCGATCAGTGCATACGTGACGACCGGCACCGCGGTCCGCGACACCGCGCCGCCGAACACGGTCCGCGCCTGCCGGACCGAACGCTGCCCCTCCTTCACACACTCCACGCAGTGGTGGCCGACGGCGGCCTCACGCATGCAGTCGGGGCAGATGAAGCGTTCGCAGCGGGTGCAGCTCACATACGTCTCGTAGGACGGATGGCGATAACAGGTGGTGACCGCGGCCTCCACGGCAGGCTCCTTCACGGGTGGGCGGACACGAGCGGCCGGTGGGGACGGCGGCAGATCAACATAGCGAACACCGCCCGGCCGGGGCATGCCCGGGTGGCCTACGCTCGAAGGCCCCGGCACGTCGAGGATCGGAGACACCCCATGGCCGGCCCGCCCGCCGCCACAACAGGTCCGGCCATCAGCCTCCGCAAGATCGAGGAGAGCGCGCCCGCGCTGGTCAGCCTCTACAAGAGCGCCGCGGTCTCGTTGACCAAGCACCGCATGAGCGGCGAGCGCGCCGCGGTCCATCTGGTGCTCGACTACTCCGGCTCCATGCGGGAGTTCTACAAGGACGGCAGCGTGCAGGCCCTGGCCGACCGGGTGCTCGGGCTCTCGGCCCACCTGGACGACGACGGCCGCGTCCCCCTCGTCCTGTTCTCCACGGAGGTCGACGCCGTCACCGACATCGCCCTGGACAACCACCGCGGCCGGGTCGACGCGATCGTGGCCGGCCTCGGGCACATGGGGAAGACCAGCTACCACCTGGCCATGGACGCCGTCATCGACCACTACCTCGACAGCGGCTCCACCGCGCCCGCGCTCGTCGTCTTCCAGACCGACGGCGGCCCGATCAGCAAGCACGCGGCGGAACGCTATCTCTGCAAGGCGGCGAAACTCCCCCTGTTCTGGCAGTTCATCGGCTTCGGCAACAAGCGGAGCAACCAGTTCGACTTCCTGCGCAAGCTCGACGAACTGGCCGTGCCCGCCAAACGCCCGATAGACAACGCCGGGTTCTTCCACGCCGGACCCGACCCGCGCCAGGTCCCGGACGCCGAGCTGTACGACCGGCTCGTCGCCGAATTCCCGCAGTGGCTGGCCTCGGCCAGGGCCCTGGGGATCGTCGAATGACGGCCCGGGTGCTGCGGGCGGCCGACCGTACGGCCACGCCCTGGAAGAACGGCGGGGGAGTCACCCGGGAGATCGCGGCGTATCCCGAGGGCGCGCCGATGGACGCCTTCGACTGGCGGGTCAGCCTCGCCGAGGTGTCCGAGGACGGGCCGTTCTCCGCCTTCCCCGGCATCGACCGCACCCTGACCGTGGTCGAGGGCGCCGGCATGGACCTCATGGTGGACGGTGAGCACCACATCGTCGACGAGCCGTACTGGCCGCACGACTTCCCCGGCGACCTGGAGACCGAGGGCACCCTGCTCGGCGGCCCGGTCGTGAACCTCAACGTGATGTGCCGCAGGGGGCGGACGAGTGCGGCCGTCGCGGTGGTGCGCGGCACCGTCCGGCTGTCGGCGCCCCCGGGCGGGGCGATGCTGGCCGTCGCGCTGGAGGACGGTGCGGTGCTCGACGGCTCGGATCTCGAACTCGACCGCTACGACGCGCTGTTGACGCGGGACGAATCGGCGGGGGTGCTCCGGACCCACGGGTGGGCGCTGCTGGTCACCCTCTCGCAGGGCTGAGCCGGATGGGCCGAAGGGCGGACGGGCCGGCGCGGGCCGGAGAATCAGGACAGAAGATGTCGGGTATCCACGGTTCCATGGACGCATGACATCGAGTTCCTGGGAAGATTTCCGGTCGGCGGAGCCTGCCTTCGCCGAAACCGTCCGGACCCGCTTCCAGCAGTACAAGCACCACGTCCTGGCGACCCTGCGCAAGGACGGATCGCCTCGCGTGACGGGACTGGAGGTGGATTTCCGCTTCGGTGAACTGTGGCTCGGCATGATGCCGAATTCGCGCAAGGCGCTGGACCTGATGCGCGATCCGCGGTTCGCGGTGCAGGCCAACCCCGGACCGGACGCCGAGATGGCCGACGGCGACGTCCGGATCTCCGGCCGCGCCGTGGAGGTGACCGACCCCGCCGTGCTGGCCCGCTTCATCGAGGAGGTGAAGCCGCCGGAGCCCTTCCACCTCTTCCGGACGGAGCTGACCGAGGTGGTGCACACCGGGCTCGAAGGCGGCGACACCATGGTCATCCAGGCATGGCGCCCCGGTCGTCCGATGCGCTCCTTCCGGAGGGGCAACGACGACGGCTCACTGAGGGAGACCTCCTGACACAGGGGGACCGTCGGCGAGCACCCGCGCCCGGCACGCCCCCGGCGTCCCCCACGCATCGCGCAGGGGGCGTGCCTTCCGCAGCCACAGCGCCAGGTCCAGCTCCTGCGTGTACCCCACCGCACCGTGCAACTGCAGCGCCGCCCCGGCCGCCGCGTACCCCGCCTCGCCCGCCGCCACCTTGGCCGCCGCCACCTGCGCACCGGCGTCCGGCGCGTCCCCCGCCAGCGCGAGCGCCGCCCCGTACAGCAGCGGACGGGCGAACTCCAGCCCGATCAGGGTGTCCGCCAGCCGGTGCTTCACCGCCTGGAAGGAGCCGATGGCCGCACCGAACTGGGTGCGCTGCTTCACGTACCCGACCGTGGACCGCAGCAGTGCCTCACCGGTGCCGAGCGCCTGCGCGGCCGTCGCGAACGCCGCCCACCCGGCCGCCCGCTCCGCGGCCCGGGTCACCCGGGCCCCCGACGCGAGCAGTTCCCCGCCCGGCGCGGGGCGCCACAGCCGCCGGGCCGGATCGGACGACACGCTGAGTGCGCCGGGACCGGGCGCGAGCCGCAGCTCGTCACCCGTCACCGTGAACACCGCGTCCACGGCGTCCGCGTCCAGCGCGTACGGCCCGTGCCCGACCGTCCGGAGCGTCGCCGACGCCGCGCCCGACGCCAGCCGGGGCAGCCACTCCTTGGCCGCCGGACCGCCCACGTCCGCCAGCAGCACCGCGGCCGCGACCGTCTCCACCACCGGCCCCGGCACCGCGTGGCGCCCCAACTCGGTGAAGGCGACCGCGAGTTCGACCGGCAGCGGGCCGACACCCTCGTACGCCTCCGGTACCGCGAGGGCGAAGACGCCCGCCTCCGCCAGCCGCGCCCACAGATCCATGCCGGGGCCGTGGTCCCCGGCGGCCCAGGCCCGGACCACCGAAGGAGTGTCCGAGGCGGTCAGCATCGCGTCCAGCGAGCGGGCGAACTCCCGCTGCTCGTCGTCCAGGAGGAAACGCATCAGCGCCGTCCCTTCGGCAGGCCGAGCAGCCGCTCGGCGATGATGTCGCGCTGGATCTCGTTCGTGCCGGCGTAGATGGGGCCCGCGAGGGAGAAGACGTAACCCTCGGCCCAGTCGGACGTGGCGAGTTCCGCGTCCGGGCCCAGCAGATCGAGCGCGGTCTCGTGCAGCGCGATGTCGTACTCGGACCAGAACACCTTGTTCAGGCTGGACTCCGCGCCGATGGTCGCCCCGGCGGCGAAGCGCGAGGCGTTGGCGGCGGTGAAGAGCTGATAGGCGCGCGCCCCGATCACCGCGTCCGCCACCCGGTCCCGGATCGCCGTGTCCGAGGGGTCGCCATGGGTGCGCCACAGCACGGCCAGCCGGTCGGCGGCGGCCAGGAAGCGGCCGGGGGAGCGGAGCGTCAGCCCCCGCTCGTTGCCCGTTGTCGACATGGCGATACGCCAGCCCTGGCCGGGCTCCCCGATGATGTCCTCGTCCGGTACGAACACCTCGTCCAGGAACAGCTCGGCGAAGGCCGGCTTGCCGTCGAGCCGCCCGATGGGCCGCACCGAGACCCCCGGCGCCGACAGGTCGAACATCAGATACGTCAGCCCGTGGTGCGGCTTGGCCGCCCCGGGATCCGTACGGAAGATGCCGAACGCCCGGTCCGCGAAGGCGGCCCGGGACGACCAGGTCTTCTGCCCCGAGAGCAGCCAGCCGCCGTCCGTGCGCACCGCCCGCGAACGCAGCGACGCCAGGTCCGAGCCCGACTCCGGCTCGGACCAGGCCTGCGCCCAGATCACCTCGCCGCTGGCCATCGACGGCAGGACGCGGGCCCGCTGCTCCTGCGTGGCGTGGTCGAAGAGCGTCGGGGCGAGGAGATTGATGCCGTTCTGCGAGACCCGGCCGGGGCCGCCCGCCGCGTAGTACTCCTCCTCGAAGACCAGCCACCGGAAGATGTCGACGCCCCGGCCGCCGTACTCGGCCGGCCAGGAGACCACCGACCAGCGGTCCGCGTACAGCCGTGCCTCCCACTCCCGGTGCGCGGCGAAGCCCTCGGCGGTCTCCAGCGACGGCAGCGGGGTGGCGGGCACATTGGCCCGCAGCCACCGGCGCGCCTCGTCCCGGAACGCCGCCTCCTGCTCCGTGCCCGACAGATCCATCAGCCGTCCGCCTTCTTCTTCATCGAGGCGATGTCCATGCCGCCGAGCGGATCCGCCGCCGTCTCCGCGTTGTGTGCATGGGCGAGGTGGTGCAGGCCGAAGACGGAGTCCATCCCGGTGTGCATCCCCTGGAGGTCCTCGGCCTGATTGACCGCGCGCTTGGTGAGGGCCAGCCCGAGCCGGGGCATCGCGGCTATCCGCAGTGCCAGTTCATCCGTGCGGCCGGTGAGTTCGCTCCGCTCCACCACCTTGTTCACCATGCCGACCTCGTACGCCCGGCGGGCGCTCATCCGGTCGCCGGTGTACAGGAACTCCTTGGCGATCCGGGGCGGCATCACCCACGGGTGGGCGAAGTATTCGACACCGGGGATGCCCATCCGCACCACCGGATCGGCGAAGAAGGCGTCCTCGCTCGCCACGATCAGGTCGCAGATCCAGGCGAGCATCAGCCCGCCGGCCACACAGGCGCCCTGCACGGAGGCGATGACCGGCTTCGGCAGCTCGCGCCACCGCCTGCACATGCCCAGATAGACCTCCGACTCGCGGGCGAAGCGGCTCTCCGCGCCGGTCTTGTCGGAGTGGTCCCACCACAGGCCCGCCCTGCGCTCGAACGGCAGATGCGCGTCCCGCTCGGGCGTGCCGATGTCATGGCCCGCCGAGAAGTGCTCCCCGGCGCCCGCCAGCACGGCCACCTTGACCTCGGAGTCCTCGGCGGCCCGGTAGAACGCGGCGTCCAGGGCGTAGGTCATGGCCGAGTTCTGGGCGTTGCGGTAGCGCGGGCGGTTCAGCGTGATGTACGCGACCGGGCCGCGGCGCTCGTACAGCACCGGGCCGTCCTGGCCGGCGGCGGAGGGGTCGTGGGCAGAGGGCATCGGCTCATCCTTCCCTAACAAGTGTTTGGTAGGTTAACGTACGGGCACGAGCACCGTCGAGGACCCGCGGGCCGGGACCGAGGAGGTACGGGCGTGAGCGCACCGCAGTACGTATCCGGGCACGGGCTGCTGGCCGGCCGCACCGCCGTCATCACCGCGGCCGCGGGCGCCGGCATCGGCGGCGCCACCGCCCGCAGATTCCTGGAGGAGGGCGCCCGCGTCGTCATCGGCGACGCGCACGCCCGCCGGCTGAAGGAGACCGAGCAGGCGTTCGCCGAGGAGTTCGGTGCGGACCGCGTCGCCTCGCTGCCCTGCGACGTCACCGACGAGGCCCAGGTCCGGGCCCTCTTCGAGCTCGCCGAACGGACCCACGACGGCCTCGACATCGTCGTCAACAACGCCGGGCTCGGCGGTACCGCCGAACTCACCGAGATGACCGACGAACAGTGGTCCAAGGTCCTCGACGTCACTCTGAACGGCACCTTCCGCTGCACCCGGGCCGCGCTGCGCTCGCTCCGGGCGGCGGGCCGCGGCGGCATCGTCGTCAACAACGCCTCCGTCGTCGGCTGGCGCGCCCAGAGCGGCCAGGCCCACTACGCCGCCGCGAAGGCGGGTGTCATGGCGCTCACCCGGTGCGCGGCGATCGAGGCCGCCGAGTACGGCGTACGCGTCAACGCCGTCGCGCCCAGCCTCGCCATGCACCCGCACCTGGTGAAGGTCACCTCCGCCGAACTCCTCGACGAACTGACCGCGAAGGAGGCCTTCGGCCGGTACGCCGAGCCGTGGGAGGTCGCCAACGTCATCGTCTTCCTCGCCAGCGACTACTCCTCGTACCTGACCGGCGAGGTCGTCTCCGTCAGCAGTCAGCGGGCCTGACCGTGCGACGGCCCGGGACACCCCCGGCAGCGGCGGACGGGCGGAGAATGGCCGGGTGCCTACCAAGAAGAAGCCCCAGGTGACCCCCTCGCCCGAGCGGCGCCGCGAACTGCTCGCCACCGCCGCCGAGGTCTTCGCCGCCCAGGGATACAACGCCACCACCGTCCGCAAGATCGCGGACGCGGCCGGGATGCTCGCGGGCAGCCTCTACTACCACTTCGATTCCAAGGAATCGATGCTCGACGAGATCCTCTCGACCTTCCTCACCGAACTCTGGGAGGGGTACGACACGGTCCTCGCCGCCGAACTGGCCCCCAGGCAGACCATCGAGGCGCTCGTCACCGAGTCCTTCCGGGAGATCGACCGGCACCGCGCCGCCGTCGCCATCTACCAGAAGGAGGCCAGGCATCTGGCCGACCAGCCGCGCTTCCAGTACCTCGCCGACTCCCAGCAGAAGTTCGAGAAGGCCTGGCTCGGCACGCTGGAACGCGGCGTCGCCGACCACAGCTTCCGCGCCGATCTGGACATCCGCCTCACCTACCGCTTCGTCCGCGACACGGTCTGGGTCGCGGCGTCCTGGTACCGGCCGGGCGGACTGCACAGCCCCGAGGAGATCGCCCGCCAGTACCTCTCGATGGTCCTGGACGGCATCGCCCTCGACACCTGACCCCACCCGCGCTCACCAAGGAGCAGCAGTCATGGCCGAGGCATACATAGTCGAAGCGGTACGCACCCCGGTCGGCCGGCGCGGGGGCGGCCTCGGCGCCGTCCACCCCGCCGACCTCGGCGCCCATGTCCTCAAGGCCCTCGTCGAGCGGACCGGAGTCGACCCGGCGGCCGTCGAGGACGTGGTCTTCGGCTGCCTGGACACCGTCGGACCCCAGGCCGGCGACATCGCCCGCACCTGCTGGCTGGCGGCCGGACTGCCCGAGGAGGTCCCCGGCGTGACCGTCGACCGCCAGTGCGGCTCCTCCCAGCAGGCCCTGCACTTCGCCGCCCAGGGCGTCCTCTCCGGCACCCAGGACCTGGTCGTCGCGGGCGGCGCCCAGTCCATGACACAGATCCCCATCGCCTTCGCCTCCCGCCAGGCCGCCGAGCCCCTCGGACTGACCGAGGGCCCGTACGCGGGCAGCGAGGGCTGGCGCGCCCGGTACGGCGACGCCCCGGTCAACCAGTTCCACGGCGCCCAGCTGATCGCCGAGAAGTGGGACATCAGCCGCCGCGACATGGAGGAGTTCGCGCTCCGCTCCCACCGGCGCGCGATCCGCGCCATCGACGAGGGGCGCTTCGCCCGCGAGACCGTCGCCCTCGCGGGCGTCACCACCGACGAGGGGCCGCGCCGCGACACCACCCTGGAGAAGATGGCGGGGCTGAAGCCGGTCCTGGACGGCGGCACGATCACCGCCGCGTGCTCCTCGCAGATCTCCGACGGCGCCGCCGCCCTGCTCATCGCCTCCGAGCGCGCCGTGGCCGAGCACGGCCTCACCCCGCGCGCCCGCGTCCACCACCTCTCGGTGCGCGGCGAGGACCCGATCCGCATGCTGTCGGCACCGATCCCGGCCACCGCGTACGCGCTCAAGAAAGCCGGAATGACCATCGACGACATGGACCTGGTCGAGATCAACGAGGCATTCGCCCCCGTTGTCCTGGCCTGGCTGAAGGAGACCGGGGCCGACCCCGAACGGGTCAACGTCAACGGCGGCGGGATCGCCCTCGGTCACCCGCTCGGCGCAACCGGTGCGAAATTGATGACGACCCTGCTGCACGAACTGGAACGCACCGGCGGCCGCTACGGCCTCCAGACCATGTGCGAGGGCGGCGGCCAGGCGAACGTGACGATCATCGAACGGCTCTGACCGCCGGCCCGCCCGAACACGGCCGCCGGGCCGTCGCGACACCAGTCGCGACAAGGATTCCGGCGGCCTTTCCGGTCACTCCCGGCCAGTTACCGCAAGGGCCCGGACCCAAACCCGCCGACCGGCCACGCGGCGTGTTCCCACCGCTCGCCGACGGAACGTGCTACGGTTGCCGAGTTGCAGTTTTGGTACCCATGAACTTTATGTGCGCCTGACGGGAATGCTTCCTCAGGCGCATTATTGTTTTCCGGCTTTCTCCGGATGGGGCTCAATGCGGCGACTTGAAATTCGTAAAGTGCGGATTTCCGGCACTGCACCTCTTTTAGGAGAATGACATGGCTACTGGAACCGTGAAGTGGTTCAACTCGGAAAAGGGCTTCGGCTTCATCGAGCAGGACGGCGGCGGCGCCGACGTCTTCGCCCACTACTCCAACATCGCCACCTCGGGCTTCCGTGAGCTCCAGGAGGGCCAGAAGGTCTCCTTCGACGTCACGCAGGGCCAGAAGGGCCCGCAGGCGGAGAACATCGTCCCGGCCTAATCGCCGGACGCGTACCTCGCAGCCGGGGCCCGCACCTTCACGGTGCGGGCCCCGGTTTGTGCTGTCCCCGGGACCTGTCGGAACAGGCGCGCCCGCCCACGGCGCCCGCCCCGGCCGCCCCATGCAGTTCCCCGCAGTCCCACGCAGTTCTCAGGAATCCCCAGGACTCCTCAGGAATCCCCCAGGAGGGCAATTCCGTATGACCCGCTCCGAACGCCAGGACCGACCCGCCCGCAACCGCCCGTCGAGGGGGCGCGGCACGGCCCCGGCAAAGGCAACCGCTAAGGGTTCCGGCAAGGGATCCGGCAAGGCGTCGCCCCGTCGCAGGGCCACGCCGCCGCAGGGTGAGTTCGCCCTGCCCGAAACCATGACCCCCGCACTGCCCGCCGTAGCGGCGTTCGCCGAGCTGGACATGCCCGCAGCCCTGCTGAAGACCCTTGCCGCGCAGGGCGTCACCGATCCGTTCCCGATCCAGGGCGCCACCCTGCCGAACTCGCTCGCCGGCCGGGACATCCTCGGCCGAGGCCGTACCGGCTCCGGCAAGACCCTTGCCTTCGGCCTCGCCCTGCTGGCCCGCACCGCGGGCCGGCGCGCCGAGCCGAAGGCCCCGCTGGCGCTCGTCCTGGTCCCGACCCGCGAGCTGGCCCAGCAGGTCACCGACGCGCTGACGCCGTACGCGACGTCCGTGAACCTGCGCCTGGCCACCGTCGTCGGCGGCATGTCGATCACCAAGCAGTCCGGCACGCTGCGCCGCGGCGCCGAGGTGCTCGTCGCCACGCCGGGACGGCTGAAGGACCTCATCGAGCGTGGCGACTGCCGTCTCGACCAGGTCGCCATCACCGTCCTCGACGAGGCCGACCAGATGGCCGACATGGGCTTCATGCCGCAGGTCGTCGCCCTGCTCAAGCAGGTCGAGCCGGACGGCCAGCGGATGCTGTTCTCCGCGACGCTCGACAAGAACATCGACCGGCTGGTCAAGATGTTCCTGACCGACCCGGTCGTGCACTCCGTCGACCCGTCCGCCGGCGCCGTCACCACCATGGAGCACCACGTGCTCCATGTGATCGACGAGACCGACAAGAAGGCCGTCGCCACGAGGATCGCCGCCCGTGAGGGCCGGGTGATCATGTTCGTGGACACCAAGCGTGCCGCCGACCGGTTCGCCAAGCGGCTGCTCGCCAGCGGCGTACGGGCCGCCGCCCTGCACGGCGGGCGCTCGCAGCCGCAGCGCAACCGGACCCTGGACCAGTTCAAGAACGGCCAGGTCACCGCCCTGGTCGCGACCAACGTGGCGGCCCGTGGCATCCACGTCGACGACCTCGACCTGGTCGTGAACGTGGATCCGCCGACCGATCACAAGGACTACCTCCACCGGGGCGGGCGCACTGCGCGCGCCGGGGAGTCCGGCAGTGTCGTCACGCTGGTGCTGCCCGAGGAGAAGCGGGACATGACCCGGCTGATGGCCGACGCGGGCATCGCCCCGCAGACCACCCGGATCAAGTCCAGCGACGCGGAGCTCACCCGGATCACCGGGGCCCGCGAGCCGTCGGGCATCGCGATCGTCATCGAGGCCCCCCAGCCGACCCCGCCGAAGCAGCGCACGCGCTCGGGCGGGGCCTCGGCGGGCGGAACCGGCTTCCGCTCGGGCAGCCGGGGCCGTGGCCGCCGCGGTGGCGCCGGACAGGGCGGCGGCGAGACCCGCGGCACGGGCGGCGCTGCGCGCAGCGCCGGTACGGGCGGCTCCGCGCGCAGCGCGGGTGCGGGCTCGGGCGGTGGCCGCGGCAACGGTGAGCCGCGCGGCGCGGGTGTCGGGCGCTCCGGTGCCGGACGCGGCGGTGCGGCGGCGGGCCGTGGCCGCAGGGCCGCGTAGTCGCAGGGACGTACGGCCGTGCAGCCGTGGGGACGCGTGGCCGCGCAGCCGTAGGGCCGCGGGGCCGTGCAGCCGTGGGGACGCGCGGCCGTAGAAGGACGCGTGGCCCCAGGGACACGTAACGGACAAGGCGGCGCCCGGAGAGATCCGGGCGCCGCCTACGCGTCCGCGCCCTCCGCCCGCTGCGCGCGGATCACCGTGCCCAGTGCCTCGTGGGCCTCGGCCATCACCCGTTCCACCAGCTCCGCGCAGCTCGGCAGGTCCTCGATCAGGCCCGCCACCTGGCCCGAGGCCATCACCCCCAGGTCCGTCCGGCCGTCCACCATGGACGCCTTCAGGAGCATCGGCGTGTTGGCCGCCAGCAGGACCTGGCTCCACGACAGGTCCTTGCCGTGCTTCATCGCCAGGCCGTCGCGCACCATCCGGGACCAGCTCGTCCCGGAGATCCGCCGGAAGCCCGCCGCCCGGCGCACCGCCTGGGCCAGGGCCCGGACCCGGCCCGCGTTCTCCAGCGCCGCGACCATCTCCGTACGCAGCATCCGGTGCGGGAGCCCGTCCACCGCCCTGGTGACCGTGATGTCCTTGACGCCCGCCGCGAGATACCGGGCCTTCACCGCGTCCGGCACGGTCGAGTCCGACGTCAGCAGGAACCGCGTGCCCATCGCGATGCCCGCCGCCCCGTACGCCAGCGCCGCGACCAGGCCCCGGCCGTCGCGGAAGCCGCCCGCCGCGATCACCGGGATGTCCACCGCGTCGGCCACCTGGGGCAGCAGCACGGTGGTCGCCACCTCACCGGTGTGCCCGCCGCCCTCGCCGCCCTGCACGATCACCGCGTCCGCGCCCCACGCCGCGACCTTCTCGGCATGGCGTCTGGCGCCGACCGACGGGATCACGACCACCCCCGCGTCCTTCAGTTCGGCGATGAGCTCCTTCGAGGGGGCCAGCGCGAAGGACGCCACCGGTACGCCCTCGTCGATGATGATCCGTACCCGCTCGCCCGCGTCGCCCGCGTCGGCACGCAGATTGACGCCGAACGGCTCGTCCGTACGGGATTTGACCTCCCGTACCGCCGCCCGCAGCTGCTGGGTGGTCATCGTCGCGGAGGCCAGGACGCCCAGTGCGCCGGCGCGGGCCGTGGCGGAGACCAGGCGGGGGCCCGCCACCCAGCCCATGCCGGTCTGGACGATGGGATGGCGGACGCCGACCAGCTCCGTGAGCGCCGTCCGCATCAGACCCTGACCTCGCGGTTCCGGGTGCCGTTCGGGTCGATGACCTCGCGGATCAGGGCCAGTTCCTCGGCGGTCGGTTCCCGGGTGTACGGGACGTCGTCCGGGACCGTGAGCGCGAAACCGGTGGCCTCGCGGACCTGGTCGACGGTGACGCCGGGGTGCACCGAGGCCAGCCGCATCGAACGGTCCGGGGTCGCGAAGTCGAAGACGCCGAGATCGCTCACCACACGCGGGATGCGGTGGTAGCGGGTCGCCGACGGACCGGCCGCCGCGGCGCTGTCGTGCCCGACCCCGCAGATCATGTCGACGCGCTCGACGAATACCCGGGTGGAATGCCTGGGGATCCAGTAACTGACCGGATTGTTCAGGGTGTTGACCGGCGCGCCGCGCACGCCGAGCAGTTGGCGGGAGGGCTGTTCCCAGTCACCGATGCAGGAGATGTTCTGGTTGCCGAACCGGTCGATCTGGCTCGCCCCCATCATCACGTGGCGCCTGCCACCGGTGACCATGGTGAGGTGTTGGCGGTAGGGCAGCCAGCCCTCCGTCGTGCCGTCCGGGGCGACGAGCAGCGCCTCGCCGTCGGTGAGCAGCAGATCGGGCGAGAAGGTGCGTCTGGCGAGCCGCGCGCCGATGGACGGGACGAGGCCCATCGGGCTGGCGAGCACCTCGCCGTTGTCGCGCCAGGCGTCGGCACAGGCGATCACGCAGTGCTCGGCCCGGGTGACGGCGGTCGGGTTCGCGGTCGCGTTCTCCGTGGTCATTTCTGCTCCTCGTGCCAGGTCCGGACGGCCGACTGGTAGCCCTTCTCGTCGCCCCCGGCGGGCAGGAAGCGCTCACTGAAGGCCGCCCAGGCGTCGGGGTCGGCGGCGGCGGTCGCGTACGCCTTCTGGAACGCCTCGTCGCGCGGGTGGTCGGGCACGCAGGAGGTGAAGTGCGCGCCGTTCGGGGTCTCGACGACACCGGTGACGGAGTGCCGCCTGACGAGGAGGGTCTGCGGGGCGGCGTTCCCGGTCAGTTCGGCCGTCTCCACGAGGCGTTCGCAGGACACGTACGCGGCGTCCGCGGCCTCGCAGAACAGGTCGTCGAAGTACGGGTCGGGGCCGAGGTACTGGCCGTTGCCGAACCGGTCGGCGCGGTTCAGGTGGACCAGCGCGGCGTCCATCCGCAGCGCGGGCATCGCGACGAACTCCTCGCCGTCCGGGTACGGCGAAGTCACCTTGCGCAGGCCCGGGTTGACCCGCATCACGTCGGAGCCGATGCCGGCCCGCACGGGGAGGAACGGCAGCCGGTTCGCGGCGGCGTGCAGCCCCCACATGAACATGGCCTCGTCGATCTCCATCAGTTCGAACGCGCCGCGCTGGCGGGCCGCCCTGAAGTGAGGTTCGAGCGGGATCGAGTCGAGGGTGACGAAGGCCGCCACCAGTTTCCGGATCCTGCCGGCCGCGGCGAGCAGCCCCACGTCGGGGCCGCCGTACGAGATCACGGTGAGGTCGGTGACCTCGGAGCGGAGCAGCGCCCGCACCAGCGCCATGGGTTTGCGGCGCGAGCCCCAGCCGCCGATGCCGATCGTCATCCCGCTGCTGAGCCGGGAGACGACGTCGTCGGCCGTCATGGTCTTGTCGGTCATGGTCATGCCTCCTTGCCGAAGGTCTCGCGTACGCGGTCGGCGACCCCGCTGAGGTTGGCCTCGAAGGTGAAGCCCTGCTCGAAGCGGTAGCTGCGGCGTACGTCCACCGGGTCGATGCCGTTGATGGCGGCCTTGGCCAGCCGGATCAGATATCCATCCTTGCTGGCTATCTCGCCCGCCAACTCCAGGGCGGCGCCGTGGAGTTCGTCGCGCGGTACGACCTTCCAGACGGAGCCGTGGGCGTGCAGTTCGGCGGCGGTGGCGGTGCGCGAGGTGTAGTAGAGCGCCCGCATCAGGTGCTGGGGCACCAGCCGGGCCAGATGGGTCGCCGCGCCGAGCGCGCCCCGGTCCAGCTCGGGCAGACCGAACGTGGCGTCGTCGCTCGCCACGATCGCGTCCGCGTTGCCGACCAGGCCGATGCCGCCGCCGAGACAGAAGCCGTTCACCGCGGCGACGACCGGGACCTCGCACTCGTAGACGGCGGCGAACGCCTCGTAGCAGCCGCGGTTGGCGCCGATCAGGGTGGTGTGCCCGGTGTCGCGCTGCATCTCCTTGATGTCGACGCCCGCGTTGAACCCGCGCCCGGTGGCGGCCAGCACGACGCAGCGGACCTCGGGATCGCGGCCCGCCGCGCGCAGCGCGTCGGCGAGGTCGTACCAGCCCTGCACGGGAAGCGCGTTGACGGGCGGATGGTCGACGGTGACGAGCCGGATGCCCTTGCCGGGACTTGTGGTGGAGACACCCATGAGCGAATCAGCTACCTTTCCACCAAACATTTGTTAGGTGTGGAAGGTAGCAGCCTGCCCCCGCATCGCCAACAAGGAGGCGAGTGATGACCGGTCTGTGCGACGGCCGTGTGGTGATCGTGACGGGTGCGGGGCGGGGCCTCGGCCGGGCCCATGCGCTCGCCTTCGCCGCCGAGGGCGCGAAGGTGGTCGTCAATGATCTGGGGGTCGGTCCCGGCGGCGACGGCGGCTCCCTCGGCCCGGCGCAACTGGTGGTCGACGAGATCGTGGCGGCGGGCGGCGAGGCGGTCGCCCACGGGGGCGACATCGCCACGACCGAAGGGGCCGGCTCGCTGGTCGCGGCCGCGCTGGAGAGTTTCGGGCGGCTGGACACCCTGGTCAACAACGCGGGGTTCCTGCGCGACCGGATGCTGGTGAATCTGGACGAGGACGACTGGGACGCCGTGATGCGGGTCCATCTCAAGGGGCACTTCCTGCCGTTGCGGCACGCGGCGGCGCACTGGCGGGCCGAGGCGAAGGCGGGCCGCGCACCGGTCGCCCGGGTGATCAACACCAGCTCCGGCGCGGGGCTGCTCGGCAGCGTCGGCCAGGGCAACTACTCCGCCGCGAAGGCCGGGATCGTCGGCCTGACGCTGGTCGCCGCCGAGGAGACGGGCCGGTACGGGGTCCAGGTCAACGCGATCGCTCCGGCGGCCCGGACCCGGATGACCGAGCAGACGTTCGCGCAGGCGATGGCGGCGCCGGGGGAGGGCGGGTTCGACGCGATGGCCCCGGAGAACGTGTCCCCGCTGGTGGTGTGGCTCGGCTCGGCCGCGAGCGACGGGGTGACCGGGCGGGTCTTCGAGGTGGAGGCCGGGCGGATCACTGTCATGGAGGGCTGGCGGCCCGGCCCCACCGCGGACCGGGGCGCTCGATGGGCGCCGGGGGAGGCGGGGGAGGCGGTACGGAAACTGCTCGCCCGGGCGGAGCCGGCGCAGCCGGTGTACGGGGCGCGGTAGGCCGGCCGCCGCCGATCGCGTCCCGGACCCGTGGCCGATCGCGTCTTGGACCCGCCGCCGACCGCGCCGTCGCGCCCTTGGCTGTCGGGTGGTCGTCCGCCCTGGGGGTGTTCGTTTCCCCGGCTGTCTCGTCGTCGTCCGCCCTGCGGGTGTTCGTGCTTCTGGCCCTGCCGGAGTCCGCCGCCGGCCCCGCCCGGCCCCGTCGTTCACGTCCAACGTCGTCGCACACACCGGAGACCGGCATGCCTTCACCGTCCCCCGCCCCCGTACCGACCGCACCGGACCCCTTCACGCCCGCGCGCCTGGGGCCCCTCGTCCTCCGCAATCGCGTCATCAGGTCCGCCACCTTCGAGGGCGTGACACCCGACGGCCTGGTCACCGACGAACTGATCGCGTACCACCGCCGGCCCGCCGCCGGCGGAGTGGGCATGACCACCGTCGCGTACTGCGCCGTCGCCCCCGAGGGCCGCACCGAGCGCCGTCAGATCTGGATGCGCCCCGAGGCGGTGCCGGGGCTGCGCCGGCTCACCGATGCCGTGCACCGTGAGGGGGCCGCGATCAGTGCCCAGCTCGGCCATGCGGGACCGGTCGCCGACGCGCGTTCC
Organism: Streptomyces sp. NPDC127117; assembly: GCF_042677325.1. Lineage (NCBI taxonomy): Bacteria > Bacillati > Actinomycetota > Actinomycetes > Kitasatosporales > Streptomycetaceae > Streptomyces > Streptomyces sp. NPDC127117. The sequence goes on along the minus strand of NZ_JBHXTM010000009.1, from coordinate 111,254 downwards.
AACCGGCTCCCGGCACTCGCCCCCGGACGGTTCCTCAGCCCGCTCGGCATGCGGATGACACGGGCGGCGACCGTCGAGGACATCGCCGGGGTCGTCCGCGCCCACGCCACGGCCGCCCGGCTGGCCGTCGAGTCCGGATTCGACGCGGTCGAACTGCACTTCGGCCACAATTACCTGGCCAGTTCGTTCCTCAGCCGCCGCCTCAACCACCGCGACGACGCCTACGGGGGCAGCCTCGCCAACCGTGCCAAGGTCGCTCTCGGTATCGCCCGCGCCGTTCGCGACGAGGTCGGCGACACCATCGCGATCACCGCCAAGCTCAACATGGACGACGGGGTGCCCGGAGGTTTCTGGCTCGACGAGAGCCTTCAAGTCGCCCGCCGGCTCCAGGAGGACGGCACGGTCGATGCCCTCGAACTGACCGCCGGGAGTTCTCTGTTCAATCCGATGTATCTGTTCCGCGGCGACGCGCCGCTCACCGAGTTCGCCGCGGCCTTCCCCTGGCCGGCTCGTCTGGGCATACGCCTGGCCGGTGGCAGATTCCTGCGCTCCTACCCCTACGAAGAGGCGTTCCTGCTGCCCTCGGCGCGTCAGTTCAGGGCCGCGCTGAGCCTCCCGCTGATCCTGCTCGGCGGCATCACCCGCCGGGCGACCGTCGAGCAGGCCATGGCGGAGGGATTCGAGTACGTGGCCATGGCCCGCGCCCTGCTGCGCGAACCGGACCTGGTGAACCGCATGAGGGCGCAGCCGGAGGTGCGCTCCCTGTGCATCCATTGCAACAAGTGCATGCCCACGATCTACACCGGAACCCATTGCCCCATCGCGGGGCCCCCGCCGGACCGTCCGTCGCGCCGCTCGCGGACAGCGGCCGACGACTCCCCCCGCACAACGGACTGACCCGGACGAAGGCCCGCTCCGTGCGCCGCCGCGGGGGACGGAGCCGCACTCCCGCCCGGTTCAGGTCTCGCAGTCCAGGACCGTACGGCACAGCCCGCAGCGGGCCCGCACCCGTCCGCGCACCGGTACGCGGACGCGCTGGTGGCAGACGGGGCAGGCGAAGGAGACCCGGAGCCCCTGCGGTCCGTTCCCGAAGGCGTACGGGGCACCGGGGGCCGGGGGCGTGTCCGGGTGGTCCCGGGCGTGCCGCCGGTCCCTGGCGTAGCGGCGGCGGCCCGCCCATCCGGCGGCCGCCAGGGGCGGCTGCCGGACGTCCTGGAGCGCCCGGGCGCGCCCCTTCTCGTACGCCGTGTACGCCTGCGGGCTGGTGAACCACGGTGACGGGTCCTCGTCGAAGGCGAACGCCCGCTTGGCGAGGACGTATCCGAACTCCTCCGGGGTGAGGTAGCCGAGCTTCTGGCTGGAGACCCGGTCCTCGCGGAAGGCGTCGAGCAGCAGCCACCCCGCGCCCAGGTACGTGGTCACGGTGTCGGTGAGGATCTCGTTGTCCCGAGTGCCGGGGAACTCCAGGCCGAGGCGGTGCAGCAGCACATGCGTGACCTCGTGCGAGAGTGCGGCGCCGATGTCCCTGCGGTGGCTGCGGAAGCGGTCGTTGAGCTCGACGAAGTACTCGGGTCCGGCGGTCAGTTCGACCGCGGCGGCGTGCTCCATCGCGCGGAAGCCGACGATCATGCGGGCGTCCGGCAGATGGAGATGCCGCACCACCGCCCGGGCCACCCGCTGGGTGCCGAGGTACAGATCGTCCTGGTCGCCGAAGGCGGCGTCGACGGGGGCGAGGCTCGTGGCGTAACCGCGGACGCCGTCGTACGACAGCCGCCGGTACAGCGCGGTGATCGCGGACCGGACCGTTTCGAGGTGCGGGAAACCGTGGACCACCGGGCTGCCGGCGCTCCGGCTGCTGTCCGCCACGTGCCACCCCCGTCCGCGAGGTCCGACCGGCTTTCACTGTAGCCGCAGGACCGCAGATGATCTTGGCCGGAAAGTGATCCTTGTGGGGGTCGTGATCATTTCCCGATAATCCGAATCACGCCTTTGTCGGGAGCATGACTATCGGTGCGGTGCCTGCCGCCCGTGGTCGGCACCCGGCCCGGGCGGCAGGCACTCCCCACAAGTACCCCCCACAAGCACCCCCCACGAAAGAAGGCAGTCTCTTGAAGCAGCTTCTGCGTGCCGTGAAGAGATGTTCCGTCATAGCCGCCGTGGTTCTCGCGGCCGTCAGCCTCCAGCCCGCCGGAGCCTCCGCGGCTCCCCAGCCGGTCGTCGGCGGAACCCGCGCCGCCCAGGGTGAATTCCCGTTCATGGTCCGGCTGTCGATGGGCTGCGGCGGTGCCCTCTACGCCAAGGACATCGTCCTCACCGCCGCGCACTGCGTGGACGGCTCGGGCAACAACACCTCCATCACCGCCACCGCGGGCGTCGTCGACCTGCAGTCCGCCGGCGCGGTCAAGGTCAAGTCCACCAAGGTCCTCCAGGCCCCCGGCTACAACGGCGCGGGCAAGGACTGGGCGCTCATCAAGCTCGCCAAGCCCATCGACCTGCCGACCCTGAAGATCGCCACCACCACCGCGTACAACAACGGCGACTTCACCATCGCCGGCTGGGGCGCGGCCACCGAGGGCGGCGCCCAGCAGCGCTACCTGCTCAAGGCCTCCGTGCCCTTCGTCTCCGACGCCGACTGCGAGGCCGCGTACGGCAGCGACCTCGTCCCCGGTGACGAGATCTGCGCCGGGCTGCTCGACACCGGCGGCGTCGACACCTGCCAGGGCGACTCCGGCGGCCCCATGTTCCGCAAGGACAACGCCGGAGCCTGGATCCAGGTCGGCATCGTCAGCTGGGGCCAGGGCTGCGCCGAGCCCGGCTACCCCGGCGTGTACAGCGAGGTCTCGACCTTCGCCGCCAACATCGCGTCCGCGGCAGCCACGCTCTGACCCGGCCCCGGCCGGTTCGGTGAGTCACATCCGAACGTCCCCGGGGGTGTCCGTCCTGACGGGCACCCCCGGGCCCAGCTCCGCGTACGGCGCGCCCGCGCCCTCCAGTTCCAGCACCCACACCTCGTTGGCGCCCTCCCGCAGCACCGGCCCCGGCACGTACAGCGTCCGCTGCGCGCCCAGCGACCAGTAGCGCCCGAGGCAGAAGCCGTTCACCCAGACGAACCCGCGCGTCCAGCCGGGCAGTTCGAGCCCGGCGTGACCGGTGCCGGCCGCCCCGGCGACCTCGAAGGTCCCCCGGAACAACCCGGTGGAACCGGCCCCCTCGGCGCCGGCGAACGCCACCCCGGCCACCGCGTCCGGCTTCTCGAACGCCTCCAGCCGCAGCGCCCGCGCCCGCACCCCGTGCAGGAACTGCCGCTCGTGGCGCACCCCGCCGGTGATCCCCTTGGGCTCACCGAGCCGCGGCCCGTAATTGACCCGGCCCAGCGACTCCACCCACAGCTCGACCTCCGCGGGCCCGGCCACCGGCTCGTCCAGCGCGTTGTTCTCCTCGGTGAGCACCCCCTCCCGGACCCCGTTCACGTACACCACGGCCCGGTCCCGGAGCCCCGTCACGTCCAGGGCGTACGGCCGGCGCGGGCCGGGAACCGCCACCCGGTAGCGGACCAGCCCCCGGTCGACGCCCAGCTCCTCGAAGGTCGGCGGAACACCGGACGGCGCCGCCTCCTCGTCGCCCAGCGCGTCCAGTACGGCATCCAGCGGCGCCCAGTCGGTCAGCTCGGCCCGCACCGGAGCCGCGAGTCCGACCGGCTCCGGCGGAAGCTCCGGGAGCGGCCCGTCCGCGTACTCGGCGAGCACCTCGCGGAACAGCCGGAACTTCTCCGTGGGGCGGCCGTACTCGTCGATCGGCGCGTCGTAGTCGTACGACGTCACCGTCGGCAGGAAGTCCTGGTCCTGGATCGGGCCGGACCGGTTCGCCCCCGCCCACCCGGCGAAGTTCGTCCCCCCGTGCGCCATGTAGATGTTCACCGAAGCCCCGCACTCCAGGATCTCCCGCAGCGCCTCGGTGGCCTGTGCCGGCTTCCGCACGATCGGCTCGGCGCCCCAGTGCTCGAACCAACCGCACCAGAACTCCATGCACATCAGCGGCCCCTTCGGCTGATGGCGGCGCAGCACCTCGAACGCCTCCCGGGCACCCGACCCGAAGTTCGCCGTGGCCAGCAGACCCGGCACCGAGCCGCCGGTGAGCATGTGGTCCTCCGGCCCGTCGGAGGTGAACAGCGGCACGGTCACCCCGCGCTCGCGCAGCATCCCGGCCACCCGCCGCAGATAGACCTGATCGGAGCCGTAGCTGCCGTACTCGTTCTCCGCCTGGACCATGATCACCGGCCCGCCGCGCCCTGTCTGCCGCTGCACCACCTGCGGCAGCAGCGCACCGAACCACCGCTCCACGGCGCCCAGGTACTCCTCGTCACGGGACCGCACCCGCCGGCCGAACCGCCCCGTCACCCAGACCGGCAGGCCACCGTTCTCCCACTCGGCGCAGATGTACGGCCCCGGCCGGACGATCGCCCAGAGCCCGGCCCGCTGTGCCGCGTCCAGGAACCGGCCGAGCGCCGCCACGTCCCGGAACCGGCCGGGCTGCGGCTCGTGCAGATTCCACGGCACATACGTCTCGACGCAGTTGAGCCCCATGGCGCGCAGCATCGACAGGCGGTGATCCCACTGCGCCTCGTGCACCCGGAAGTAGTGCAGGGCCCCCGACAGCAGCCGTACGGGCTTCCCGTCGATCCGGAAGTGGTCGTCCCCCACGGTGAAGTCAGCCATCGTGCTCGTACTCTCCTGTGCGTGCGGCCCCCGGAACCGCAGCCCGGGCCCGTACGACAGCACGCACCACGGAGCGGGCGAACCCGGGAGGAATGTTGCCACCACCTTCGCCCCCTGGCGTCCGGCCGGTCCATGGACAAAGATCACTGCTGTTTGGACACAATTGTTCGGATCGATTGTTCGGACCTACGTGAGAAATTCGGACCTACGTGAGAAAGGGGAGGAAGGGAGGCCGATGTACCACACCTGGATGCGTTTCTTCACTCCCAGCCCGCTCCACCACCGGCTGGGCCTCGTCTGCCTGGGCGTGGGACTCCAGCACGGCGCGCTGCCGACCGTCGGCCCCCGCACCCTGGACCACCACGTGGCCGTCGTCATCAACTCCGGCAGCGGCTGGTTCACCGGACCCGACGGCCGCCGGGTGCCCGTCACCGCCCCCAGCCTGATCTGGCTGACCCCCGGCACCCCGCACCACTACGGCGCCGATCCGGGCACCGGCTGGGACGAGAGCTTCGTCGACTTCACCGGCCCCGCAACCGCCACCTACACCGAGCTGGGCTACATCGAGCCCGACCGCCCGCTCGTCCCGCTCGCCGACACGGCGGGCCCCCGTGCCGCGATCGGACGGATCGTACGCGCGGCACGGCGCGGCAACCCGCTGCTGGAGGTCGAGAGCGGCGCCGCCGTCCACGAACTCCTCGTCGCCCTGCGCCGGGCCCGCGCCGATGTCAGCCCCGACGGCGACCCCGTGCTCCAGGCCCTGGCCCGCGATGCCTTCCAGCCGTTGTCGGTCGCCGAGCACGCGGCCCGGCACGGCATGACCCCCGCCGAACTGCGCACGGCGGTGCGCCGGGGCGCCGGGTGCAGCCCCAAGGACTACCTCCTCGGCATCCGGCTCGGCCGCGCCAAGGAGCTCCTCGCCGCCACCGATCTGCCGGTCGCCGCCGTCGCCCGGCGCGTCGGCTACGACGATCCGGCGTACTTCTCCCGCCTCTTCGCCCGCCGGGTCGGCGCCGCCCCGGTCCGCTTCCGCGAGCAGCAGGGCCGCAATGTGCCCGGCGGCTGGAGCGACCGGGTTCCGGACCCGGACCACCCACCGACGATCACCCCACCGGACAGGCCCTAAGCTCGCTGACCATGACCACCAGGGACATCGACGAGTCCGTGAGCGCGGAACTGAACCGGCTGCGCGAGAGCATCGACAACATTGACGCCGCCGTTGTCCACATGCTCGCCGAGCGCTTCAAGTGCACCCAGCAGGTCGGCCACCTCAAGGCCGCCCATCACCTCCCGCCGGCCGACCCGGCCCGCGAGAGCAGGCAGATCGAACGGCTGCGGCAGCTGGCGGAGAGCGCGCATCTGGATCCGGCCTTCGCCGAGAAGCTGCTGAACTTCATCGTGGCGGAGGTCATCCGCCACCACGAGCGGATCGCGGAGGAGTCGGCGACGAACGGGGAGGCGTGAGCGCCGGGGTTCGAGGACCCGCCGGCCGGCGTGACCTGCGCCATGACCGCACCGCCCAGGCACTCAGGAGCAGCCCGAGACCCGTGGCCAGTACGACGAGCCCGGCCCCCGCCGACTCGTTGACGTGATCACCGTTGCCCTGGGGTTCGGGCAGTCCGGCGGCTGCCCGGTCGGGGAGGAACAGCAGCCCCACCCCCACCAGGGCCGGCACCGCCCAGCCGAACCGTTCGCGGTGCGGGCACCGGGCCGACACCACAGCGCCCACGGTCAGCAGCACCGCGCAGCCGAACGCCGGCAGCACCGTGTACGTCAGCCACTCGGACAGCAACGGCCGCCAGTACCACTCCGATTCCGGCCTCGGCCCGTCGAAGTAGTACAGGGTCCGCGGCTGCGGCTCACCCAGGAAGTCCCGGAGAGTGCCGGGCACCAGACCGCCCAGCAGCCCTCCGGAGAACACGAGCCCCGCGAACCGCGCCGCCGCCCCGCCGCCCGCCCGCCACCGGTCCGCCGGAACGAAGCGGAGCACCAACACGGCACACCAGCCGGCCAGCAGCCCCAGGAACACACCCTTGACCGCCCCGTGGCCGACCGGGATCCAGACGTTCCAGGGATAGTTCTGCGTATGCGCGGCCCGCCGGCTTCCCGCGAGACACCAGGCGACCGCACCCGCCGCCACACCCCACGGCGCGACCCCGACGACCCACCGCCGCTCCCCGCCGGAGCCCTGCCCGTCCACCTGCTGCACCGCTTCGGACACCGTCCGCCCCATCCGCTCCCACACTCCCGCCCGGCACCGGGCGACAGCGCCCGTCGCCACGCGGGACGCGGCAGCCCGCCCGCACGGTTGCACGATCCGGCCCGGCTACGACCCGGCCACCGGCACGCCGGGCGGACCGGGGACGACGGGGAGGAGCACCACCGTCACGTTGTCGTGGCCGCCCGCCTCCAGGGCGTACCCCACCAGAGACCGCGCCTCTTCCGGAACGCCACCACCGGCCGGACGACGTCCGAGCACATCCCGCAGCTCGGCGGCGCCGGGCAGACAGCGCCAGAGCCCATCGGTGCACAGCAGCAGTCGGCCGGGCACCGAGGGCCGGTAGCTCCGGACGCGCGGTGCCGGATCACCGGCGTCGGCCCCCAACCACGCGGAGAGCGCCTCGTGTTCGCCCGTGTCGTCCTCGGTCAGCGCCGACCCCGGCCCCTCGTCGGGCAGCCAGTAGGCGCGGCTGTCACCGATCCAGGCGCTCCAGACACCCTCGGGGCCCGCGATGCCGGCGACGAACGTACAGGCGGGCGCGGCCTCCACCGACTCCGCCAGTCCGACGACGGCGCGCCCCGCCCGCACGGCCGCGTCGTCGAGCGCACGCTCCGGCAGCACACCCTCCCGCAACCGCGCCACCAGCACGTTCAGCCCGACCTCGGCCGCGACCCGGGCCGCCCGCTCCGACCGCGGCGACATGGACACCCCGTCGCAGACGACCGCGGCCGTCCATGCGCCGACCGTGGCCAGCGCCATCGCGTCCGCGTTGACACCCCGGTGCCTGCCCCGGTCACTGACCCCCGCCGCACCACTGCCCGTCGTGATCTCCACCCGCGAACGGAACGACGGCTGGGCACCACCGCAGTCCCAGCAGTGGCCGTCGGGAGCGACCGTTCCGCCGCACAGGACACACTCCGTGATCTCGCTCATCAGCCGCGCATTCTGCCAGAACGGCTGTCGGTGGCCCCGCGTACTGTTCAGCCATGCCGGACACAGAGCGGGACGAGCCCGCACCCGGGTTCCGCCCCGCACTTCACCCGTGGCGCGATCTGCTCCAACGCTGGAGCGACGAATGGCTCGACCCGGTCCTGCACGAGCAGGAGCGCTCCGAGCCCTTTCCGGACGAGGTACGGGCGGCCCGCTGGCTGGGATCGGCGGGTGCGACGCCGCAGGAGCTCGCGGCGCTCGAAGCGCGACTGGGTGCCGTACTCCCGCCCGGCTACCGGGAGTTCCTGCGGACCAGTGACGGGTGGCTCGACACCACGAGCGAGATCCGGCGGCTCCTGCCCGTACGGGAGATCGGCTGGGTCAGGGATCTCGACCCGGAGCTGATCGAGGGCTGGACCGGCGGCGGGGAACCGGACGACGTCCCCGACGAGGAGTACCTCGTCTACGGCGACGAGCAGGAACCCTGGGCCTTCCGGACCGAGTACCTGAGCGATCTGCTCAAGATCAGCCACACCCCCGGGGCAATGGACGTCTACCTGCTCAACCCGCGCGTCGTCACCCCCGACGGCGAGTGGGAGGCCTGGTACGTCGCCCACTGGCTGCCCGGAGCGGTCCGCTACCGGTCCTTCCGGGACCTCATGCACGACGAGTACCGGAGGTTCCGCGGCGAGTGGGGGTGACCGCCCGCCCCGGCGGAGGTCGCTCAGCCGTGCGAGAACCCGGCTGCGGGCCGTCCACCGCGTACGGCAGCATGGACACATGTCCGTACTGACGCGCGACGAAGCGCAGACCCGAGCCAAGTTCCTCGACGTACACCGGTACTCGATCGACCTAGATCTGACCACGGGGGAGGAGACCTTCGACTCCCGCACCGTCATCCAGTTCACCGCGGCCGCGGCCGGAGACACCTTCGTCGAGCTCAAGCCCGCCACTCTGCGCTCGATCAGCCTCGACGGACACCCCCTCGACCCCGCCGACCTCGTCGAGAACCGCTTCCCCCTCACCGCGCTCACCCCCGGCACCCACGAGCTGCGCATCGACGCCGCCATGCGCTACTCCCGCACCGGCGAAGGCATGCACCGCTTCACCGACCCGACCGACGGTGAGACGTACGCCTACACCCAGCTCTTCATGGAAGACGTCCAGCGCGTCTTCGCCGCGTTCGACCAGCCCGACCTCAAGTCCGTCTTCGCGCTCACCGTCACCGCCCCCGAGGGCTGGACCGTCCTCGGCAACGGCATCGCCGAACACCGGGGCGACGGCCACTGGACCCTGGCCGCCACCCCGCTCATCTCCACCTACCTCGTCGCCGTCGCCGTCGGCCCCTGGCACTCCGTGACCACCGAACACGCCGGACTGCCCTTCGGCATCCACTGCCGACGCTCCCTGGCCCCGTACCTCGACGCGGACGCCGACGAGATCCTCGACATCACCCGGGCCTGCTTCGACCGCTTCCACGAGAAGTTCGAGGAGCCCTACCCCTTCGACTCCTACGACCAGGCGTTCGTCCCCGAGTTCAACGCCGGCGCCATGGAGAACCCCGGACTCGTCACCTTCCGCGACGAATTCGTCTACCGCTCCGCCGTCACCGACACCGAGCGCCAGACCCGCGGCATGGTGATCGCCCACGAGATGGCCCACATGTGGTTCGGCGACCTCGTCACCCTCGCCTGGTGGGACGACATCTGGCTCAACGAGTCCTTCGCCGAGTACATGGGCTACCAGACCCTCGCCGAAGCCACCCGCTTCACCGACACCTGGGTCGACTTCGGCGTCGCCCGCAAGGGCTGGGGCTACGACGCCGACCAGCGTCCCTCCACCCATCCCGTCGCCCCGGACCCGGCCGCCGTCCCCGACACCGCGTCGGCGATGCTCAACTTCGACGGCATCTCCTACGCCAAGGGCGCGTCCGCCCTGCGCCAACTCGTCGCCTGGCTCGGCGAGAAGGACTTCCTGGCCGGCATCAACACCCACTTCGCCCGCCACAAGTTCGCCAACGCCACCCTCGCCGACTTCATCGACAACCTCGCATCGGCCACCGACCGCGACGTCCACGCCTGGGCCGACGCCTGGCTGCGCACCACCGGGGTCGACACCCTCACCCCCCGCGTCGAGGAGTCCGACGGCAACTGGACCCTCGCCGTCGACCGCGACGGCAGCCGCCCCCACCGCATCGCCGTCGGCGCCTACGACCAGGCCCCGGACGCGGTCACCGGCACCGAGCGGCTCGTCCTGCGCGAGCGGTTCGAGATCGACGTCCCCCACGACGGCACTCCCGACGCGCGCCCCGGCAGCCGCCCCGCGCTCCTCGTACTCAACGACGGCGACCTCAGCTACGCCAAGGTCCGCCTCGACGCCCGGTCCTGGGAATCCGTCGTCTCCGGACTCTCCGGCGTCCCCGACGCCCTGACCCGCGCCGTCATCTGGAACACCGCCCGCGACATGGTCCGCGACGGCGAACTCGCCCCCGCCGCCTACCTCGAAGCGGCCCGCGCCCACCTGCCGCACGAGACCGACCTCGCCCTCGCCCAGGGCGTTCTCGCCTTCGCCGGCGCCTACGTCGCGGACCGCTACGTGAGCCCCGAGGACCGCCCCGCGGCCCTCACCACCCTCACCGCCCTGTGCCGTGACCTCATCCGCCGCACCGAGGACGGCCACAACCCGGGCCTGCGCCTCATCGCCGTACGCCACCTCATCGACGCCGCCACCCAGCCCGACACCATCCAGGACTGGCTCACCAACGGCACGGTCCCCGGCGGACCCGAACTCGACCCCGAGCTGCGCTGGCGCATCCTCACCCGCCTCGCCGTCCTCGGCGCCGTCGACGAGGCCACCATCGCCGCCGAACTCGAACAGGACCCCAGCGCCACCGGACAGGAGGGTGCCGCCCGCTGCCGCGCCGCCCTCCCCACTCCGGAGGCCAAGGCCGCCGCCTGGCAGGCCCTGTTCAACGACGACGGCCTCTCCAACTACCTGTTCACCGCCGTCGCCCAGGGCTTCTGGCAGCCCGAACAGGCCGACCTCGTACGGGACTACGTGCCCCGCTACTACCCCGAGGCCACCGCACTCGCCGCCCGCCGGGGCCCCGCCATCGCGGAGGCCGCGGGACGTTACGCCTTCCCGGCGTACGCGGTCGACGCCGAGAACCTCCGCCTCGGCGAACAGGCCCTCGGAGACCAGACCCTCATCCCCGCCCTGCACCGCAGGCTCACCGACCAGATCGACGACCTGCGCCGCGCCCTCGACGTACGCAACGCCCACTGATCGGCCGACCGACCGGGCCGCGGGGCAGACGACCCGCACCCACACCACCCGCACCACCCGTGCCCGGCGCCCCCACCACAGGGGACGCCGGGCACACCCGCATCCGGAGCCACACCCATACCACCGGAACTCCCCGCGACGTCCCGCACCGCACCACCCGTCCCCCTTTCGAGTTCACATCCCCCGGCTCCACGGCGGCGCCACCGGAAACCCGGACAAGCTGGCATGTCCACCCATGCCCGGCCACGCGCATCCGAAGGGCCCCCACGCCATGCCCACCCCACCCCCACTCCCGCCCCTCGCCGGAACCACCAGCGGCCCAGCCGCCCTGCGCCCCCTGATCGACACCGTCCTGACCGCGCTCCACGACGGAGCGCACCGACGCGACGGCCCCCTGCCCGCGGGCGGACCCGACGCCGTCACCCCACGGATGCGCACCGCCACCCACCCCGTCGTCCCCGACCACGGCACCGGCCCCCACGAGGCCCTGCGCACCCTGGTCACCGCCCTCACCGAAGGCGCCGCGGACCCCGCCGACCCCCTCTGCGCCGCCCACCTCCACACCCCGCCGCTGGCCCTCGCCGCCGCGGCCGACCTCGCCGCCTCGGCCCTCAACCCCTCCATGGACTCCTGGGACCAGGCCCCCGCCGCCTCCGCCCTGGAAGCCGACACCGTCGCCGCCCTGGCCGCCGAGGTCTACCCCGGCCGACCCACCCCGGACGCGCTCGTCACCACCGGCGGCACCGAGTCCAACCAACTCGCGCTCCTCCTCGCCCGCGAGCGCAACGGCCCCGTGCAGACCATCTGCGCCGCCAACGCCCACCACAGCATCACCCGCGCCGCCTGGCTCCTGGGGCTGCCCGAACCCGTCGTCATCCCCGCCCCCACCGGCGTCATGGACCTCGCCGCCCTGGAGGAGGCCCTCACCCGGCACCAGCGCCCGCTCCTGGTCACCGCCACCGCCGGCACCACCGACACCGGCCGGATCGACCCGCTCGCCGACATCGCCGACCTCTGCACCGCCCACGGCGCCGAACTCCACATCGACGCCGCCTACGGCGGTCCCCTCCTCTTCAGCCCCACCCACCGGGACAAGGTCCACGGCCTCGACCGCGCCGACAGCGTCACCCTCGACCTGCACAAACTCGGCTGGCAGCCGGCATCCGCGGGGATCCTCGCCGTCCCGCACCGCCACCACCTCGACCCGCTCCACCACCGGGCCTCCTACCTCAACGCCGAGGACGACACCGAAGCCGGTCTCCCCGACCTCCTCGGCCGCTCGCTGCGCACCACCCGGCGCCCCGACGCACTCAAGATCGCCGTCACCCTCCGGGCGCTCGGCCGTTCCGGACTCGCCGACCTCGTCGACCGCACCCTCGCCGCCGCCCACCACCTCGCCGACCTCATCGACGAAACCCCCACCCTCGACCTCTACGACCGCCCCACCATCAGCACCGTCCTCTTCCGCCCCACCGGCGCCGACGACACCACCGTCGCCACCATCCGCCGCACCCTCCTCACCCGGGGACGCGCCGTGCTCGGCCGCGCCCACACCGGCGACCGCCTCTGGCTCAAGGCCACCCTCCTCAACCCCCACACCACCACCCAGGACCTGCGCACACTCCTCGACCTCGTCGACCGGCTCACCAACGATCTCGCGGAAGGCAAGACCCCCCGATGACCGACCTCCCCACCCCCGACACCGACCAGCCACACGACCTCATCGGCATCGGCATCGGCCCCTTCAACCTCTCCCTCGCCGCCCTCGCCCACGGCGTACCCGCCGATCGCCCCCTCGCCGCGGCCTTCTACGAGCAACGCCCCGCCTTCCACTGGCACCCCGGCCTCCTCATCGACGGAGCCAGCCTCCAGGTCCCCTTCCTCGCCGACCTCGTCACCCTCGCCGACCCCGCCAGCCCCTGGACCTTCCTCAACTACCTGCGCGGCCGGGACCGTCTCTTCCCCTTCTATTTCGCCGAGCGCTTCCACATCCAACGCGCCGAGTACGACGCCTACTGCCGGTGGGTCACCGGCCAACTGCCCGGCCTCCACTTCAGCCACCAGGTCGACGCCGTCCGCTGGAACAACCAACGCAAGCTCTTCGAGATCGACTTCACCCAACTCGACGACGAGGGCGAGGCCGAGGCGCTCGGCCGCGCCCACACCCGCAACATCGCCCTCGGTATCGGCACCGAGCCGTACATCCCCGAGTTCTTCAAGCCCCTCACCGAGGCGGAGAACGTCCCCGTCATCCACTCCGCCGACTACCTCCACCACCGGCAGGAACTCCTCGAAGCCCCCCACATCACCGTCATCGGCTCCGGCCAGTCCGGCGCCGAGATCTTCCTCGATCTCCTGCGCGCCCGCCCCCAGGGCCACGAGAACCTCCACTGGCTCGCCCGCACCCAGGCATTCGCGCCCATGGAGTACTCGAAGCTCGGCCTCGAACACTTCACCCCGGACTACAGCCGCTACTTCCACGCCCTTCCCGAAGCGGTACGCGACGAGCTCGTCCCCCACCAGTGGCAGCTCCACAAGGGCATCGACGCCGACACCATCGCCGCCATCCACGACGAGCTCTACCGCCGCACCCTGCACGGCGGCTGGCCCGACACCACCCTCACCCCCGGGGTCTGCGTACGCACCGTCGGACGCGTCGCCAACACCCGCATCGAGCTCCACCTCGAACACACCCAGCAGAACACCCGCTCCCGCCTCACCACCGACGCCGTGGTCCTCGCCACCGGCTACCGCGAGCGCTCCCTCGACCGCATCCTCACCGGCCTCGACCCCTACATGCGCCGCGACGCCTCCGAACGCCCCCGCATCGACGACCGGTTCCGTCTCGTCCTCGACCCCACCGTCACCGGCAACGTCTACGTACAGAACGCCGAACGCCACACCCACGGCGTCGGCGCCCCCGACCTCGGACTGGCCGCCTGGCGCAGCGCCACCATCCTCAACGACCTCACCGGCACCAACCCCTACCCCCTCCCCGAACGCACCGCCTTCACCACCTTCGGGCTCACCCCGCAGGGCCCACGCGTCCCCACCCAGGGCCCCGACCTCATCCCCCTCGCCCGGAACAACTGACACCCACCCCCCACAGCAGGCGGCCGCCCCCTCCCGAAGGAGAAGACGGCCGCCCACCGGGAGAAGCGCTGGGGCCTCTCGTTCGGATCATGCCGGGATCGATCCGGACGGAAGACCTCAGAACACCGGCGTACCCTCACGCGTCAGCCGCCAGTCCACCGACGCGAACTGCGCACCGTCCACCGAACCCTTCGCCTGCACCCAGGCGATGATCGTGTTGCGGATCTCCTCCGAATTCGCCCACAGCTGCTTGGCGCCCGCGACATGCGGGAAGTTCCCGCCGCCACTGGCCCGGTAGTTGTTCACCGCCAGCACGAATTCCGCCGCCGGGTCGATCGGCTTGCCCTCGAACGAGAGATTCACGATCCGCGAGCCGTTCGGCTTCGCGATGTCGATCTCGTACGTCAGCCCCGACACCGCGTCGTAGTTGTAGTCCGGAGTGTTGTCCGCGTTCGTCAGCTTCGCGGTGTCCACCGGCGCACCCGCCGGGGTCTGCACGTAGTACCGCGCCGAGAACTCCAGGTAGTCCTTCAGCTGGGCACCGGTCAGCAGCCGCGCCTCAAGCGTGTTCTCGAACGGGTACAGACCCGCCGCATCCTTGATCGTCACATTCCCGGCCGGGATCTGCGCCGTGCGCGAGAAGCACGACGCCTGGGACAGCACCGGAAGCGCCGCGTACGCGCCGCCGGCCAGCGCCGCCTTCACCGTCTCCGCCTGGACCACATTGATCAGATCGATGATCGGCTCGTCCTTCCAGGCCGCCTCCGCCGTCGTCATCGCCGCCGTCGATGTACCGATGACCTGGTTGACGTACGCCACGACCTTCTTGTGCTCGTCCGCCAGCAGCCGGGTGATCTTCGGGTCCTCGGCCACGGTGTTGGAGTTCAGCACCTGCGAACCCGCCTTCTCCACCACCCAGCGGCCCTTCTCCCACACCAGGTCGAAGTCGAACAGCGTCAGCCGCTGCCCCCACTTCAGGGGCTCCGAGAGCACCACCTTCTTGCCGGTCTGCTTGTTCTCCACGAAGTGCTCGGGAATCTCCAGGTGCGCGTGCCCGACGAGAATGGCGTCGATCCCCGGAACCTGCTCGGCCACCAGACCGGCCGCGTTCTCGACGTACGGGATCTGGTCACCGTACGACGACGTCCCGCTGTTGCCCGAGTGCGCCGAGACGATCACCACGTCCGCGCCCATCGAACGAAGCCGCGGCACGAACTTCGCCGCCTGCTCCTCCAGCCCCGGGAACACCATCTTCCCGCCGACATTCGCCTTGTCCCAGATGGCGATCCCCGGGTTGGTCAGCCCCAGGATCGCGACCTTCACATCCGGGCCGTGCGGGGTACGCATCCGCTTGATGACGTACGGGGCGAACGCCGGCCGCAGGGTCTTCGCGTCCAGCGCGTTCGCACCGAGCAGCGGGAAGTCGCACTGCTCCTCGAACTTCCGAAGCACCGGGATGCCGTAGTTGAACTCGTGGTTGCCGAGCGCCGCGGCGTCGTATCCGATCGCGTTCATCGCCTGAGCCATCGGATGCACCGGGCCGCGCTTCGCCGTGATCGGGTCGATCTTGGCGTAGTAGTACGACAACTGGGTGCCCTGGATGGTGTCACCGGCGTCGATCATCAACGTGTTGCGACGGCCCTTCTCCCGGCGCACCTGGTCCACCAGGGTCGAGATCTTCGCCAGGCCGACATCGTTGTGCGCCTTGTCGTCGAACTCCTTGTCGGTGAAGTAGTCCCAGTTGAAGACGTTCCCGTGCAGATCGGTGGTGCCCATCACCGTGAACGAGTACCGCTTCGGCGGACGCCCGTGACCGTGCCCATGGCCGTGACCGTGCGCCGAGGCGGGCGCCGCGGAGGCACCCGCGATCGCCACACCCGCACCGGCGGCCGCCGATGTGCCCAGGAACGTCCTACGGTTCAGCGGCATTTCGTCTCCCACATCTCAGTTCTCACGCAGCTCGGTTCTCGCGCTGTTCGGATCTCACGCTGTTCGGATCACGTACGGCCGGGAGCCCGGACAGCCGGTACACCCGCCGTGCACAACGCGCGTAGATTCTGACTCAGGAGCCGCACCACGCAACACCCCTTGCGGGTTTCGATCTGGTGACCAGCCGCTGTCGGACCCGGGTGCGACAGTGGACCCATGACCGACACCCCACCGTCCTACGGCACCCCCGAACACCCCCGCGTCGCCGTCCGGGGCGATGCCCGCCTCCAGGTCGAGCCCGAGACCGCCCGCATCACCATCACCGTCACCGCTCGCGGCAAGGACCGCCGCAACGCCCTCGAAGACCTCACCCGCCGCAACAACCACGTACTGGAACTCGCGCGCTCCTACGGGCCGGCCATGGAGAAACTCGAAACCGGCGCATTCTCCATCACGCCCGAACTCACCCCGCAGAGCCGCAACGAGAAGATCCGCGCGTACCACGGCCGGGTCCACATCACCGCGGTCCTCAATGACTTCACCGCGCTGGGGGAATTCACCACCCGGGTCGCCGACCTCGAAATGACCCGGGTCAACGGCCCCTGGTGGGGACTGCGCCCCGACTCGCCCGCCCACGCGGACGCCCGCCGCCAGGCCGTCCGGGAAGCCGTCCAGCGCGCCCGAGAGTACGCCGACGCCCTCGGTGCCCAGCTCACCGCACTCGTCGAGCTCGCCGACCTCGGCGCGGAGAACACCGCCCCGCCCGTCCCGGCCGCACCCGGAGCGATGCGCGGCAGGGCCGCCTTCGGGGGCGCGGCACCCGAGGACGCCCCGGCGCTCGACCTCGAACCACAACGCCAGACGGTCTACGCCCAGGTCAACGCCCGCTTCATCATGTCACCGCCAAAACTGTAAAGGGAATGCTCATCCGAGCACCCCGGCGCACAATTCAACACTTGTCAATAACCCTTCATCCAAAGGTCGTTGGGCGGTCATGGCACGCTGAATAACTACCCGTAGGTAAGGTCTAGGGTCGAACCATGCGCCGAGCAAAAATCGTTTGTACCCTGGGCCCCGCCGTCGACACATACGACCAGATCAAGGCATTGGTCGAAGCGGGAATGGACATCGCCCGCCTCAATCTCAGCCACGGCACCTACGCCGAACACGAAGAGCGGTACCACCGCGTGCGCAAGGCAGCCGACGAGGCCGGACGCAGTGTCGGCATCCTCGCCGACCTTCAAGGCCCGAAGATCCGTCTCGGATGCTTCCGGGAGGGCCCCGTACTCCTTGAACGCGGCGACAGCTTCACCATCACCGTCGAACCCGTCGAGGGCGACCGTCACACCTGCGGCACCACCTACGACGGTCTCGCCGATGACGTCACCCCCGGCGAACGCATCCTCGTCGACGACGGCCGCGTCACCCTCGAAGTCACCGAGGTGGACGGCCCCCGCGTTGGCACCACGGTCATCGAGGGCGGCATGGTCTCCGACCACAAGGGGCTCAACCTCCCCGGCGTCGCCGTCTCCGTCCCCGCGCTCTCCGAGAAGGACATCGAGGACCTCCGCTGGGCCCTGCGCACCGGCGCCGACATCATCGCCCTCTCCTTCGTGCGCAGCGGGCGCGACATCGAGGACGTCCACCGCATCATGGACGAGGAGGGCCGGCGTCTCCCCGTCATCGCCAAGGTGGAGAAGCCCCAGGCCGTCGAGAACATCGACGGCATCGTCGCCGCCTTCGACGGCATCATGGTCGCCCGCGGTGACCTCGGCGTCGAAATGCCCCTGGAGCAGGTGCCGATCGTCCAGAAGCGCGCGATCAAACTCGCCAAGCGCAACGCCAAGCCGGTCATCGTCGCCACGCAGATGCTCGACTCGATGATCGACAACTCCCGCCCCACCCGCGCCGAGGCCTCCGACGTGGCCAACGCCGTCATCGACGGCACGGACGCCGTGATGCTCTCCGGCGAGACCAGTGTGGGCAAGTACCCCGTGGAAACGGTCCGCACGATGTCCCGCATCGTCGAGGCGGCCGAGGAGGACATCCTCACCAAGGGCCTTCCGCCCCTGACCGACCGCAACAAGCCCCGCACCCAGGGCGGCGCGGTGGCCCGCGCGGCGGCCGAGATGGGCGACTTCCTGGGTGCGAAGTTCCTGGTCGCCTTCACCCAGAGCGGCGACACGGTCAGGCGTCTGTCCCGCTACCGCTCGCCCATCCCGCTCCTGGCCTTCACCCCGGACCCGGCCACCCGCTCCCAACTGAACCTGACCTGGGGCGTCGAGACCTTCCTCGGTCCGCACGTGGAGTCGACGGACGCGATGGTCGCCCAGGTCGACGAGGAACTGCTGAAGATCGGCCGCTGCGAGAAGGGCGATGTCGTGGTGATCACGGCCGGCTCCCCGCCGGGTGTCCCGGGCTCGACGAACCTGGTGCGGGTGCATCACATCGGTGAGGACGACAGCCCCGCATAGGCCGGTCGTCAGTGCTTCGGCCCGACGTGGGCGTCCATGGGAACGACGGACGCCCGTCGGGCGACGGAGCCCGGTGAACGAGGTGCGGGCGGCGGGGTCCTCGGGACCTCCCGGAAGGCTGAAGCCCTACCGTTTCCTTGCCGCCTTGGAATCGAAGGAAAAGTACCCCGAGTCGGACTCGAACCGACACTGTATGGGTTTTGAATCCATTGTCTCTAACCAATTGGACTACCGGGGCTCGCTGAATCGTAGGTTTCCCTCGACCCGCTGCCCGACCACCTTACCGCAGCTGGGTAGGCTCTTGGCAGCAGTACCCCTGCCTTGATCAAGGAGCCCCGTGACCACGCCCGAGTCGCCCCAGCCCGCCGCCGACGACGACAAGTCGCACGTTCCGCCGCTGACGACCCGCGTCGTCATCGCGGAGGACGAGGCGCTCATCCGTCTCGACCTCAAAGAGATGCTGGAGGAAGAGGGGTACGCGGTCGTCGGCGAGGCCGGGGACGGTCAGCGGGCCGTCGAGCTGGCCCGGGAGCACCGGCCCGATCTGGTGATCCTCGACGTGAAGATGCCGGTTCTGGACGGGATCTCCGCCGCGGAGAAGATCGCCGAGGAGTCCATCGCGCCGGTGCTGATGCTCACCGCGTTCTCGCAGCGCGACCTCGTCGAGCGGGCCCGGGACGCCGGGGCGATGGCGTATCTCGTGAAGCCGTTCAGCAAGAGCGACGTGGTGCCGGCCATCGAGATGGCGGTGTCGCGGTTCGCGGAGCTGAAGGCGCTGGAGACCGAGGTCGCGGACCTCGCGCAGCGGCTGGAGACGCGGAAGCTGGTCGACCGGGCGAAGAGCATTCTGCAGACGGACTACGGGCTCTCCGAGCCGGCCGCGTTCCGGTGGATCCAGAAGACGTCGATGGACCGGCGGCTTTCGATGCAGCAGCTGGCCGAGGCACTGATCGAGGACGCCGAGGAGAAGAAGAAGGCGGCCGAGTAGCCGTCCCGGCCCGCCCGTTCATGGGAGAAGGCCCGCGTTCCGGAGGTCCGGAGCGCGGGCCTTCTCCCATGGGGTCAGTCCTCGCCGAGGTACGCCTTGCGGACGGACTCGTCGTGCAGGAGGTCCGGGCCGGTGCCGGAGAGGACGATCTTGCCGACCTCCATGACGTGGCCCTGGTCCGCGAGGGAGAGCGCCGCCTGGGCGTTCTGCTCCACGAGCAGGATGGTGGTGCCCTGGGCCTTCAGCTCGACGATGGTCTCCATGATCTTCTGCATCATGATCGGGGAGAGACCCATCGAGGGCTCGTCGAGCATCAGGAGCTTGGGCCGGCACATGAGGGCCCTGCCCATGGCGAGCATCTGCTGCTCGCCGCCCGAGAGCGTTCCGGCGGCCTGCTTCCGGCGTTCCCCGAGGATGGGGAAGAGGCCGTAGGCGCGCTGGATGTCCTTCTCGATGCCTGCCTTGTCGCTGCGGAGGTAGGCGCCGAGCTGGAGATTCTCGGTGATGGTCAGCCGGGGGAAGATGTGGCGTCCCTCGGGGGAGTGCGCGAGGCCCAGGGAGACGACCTTGTGGGCCGGGACGTCGGTGAGCGGCTTGCCGTCGAAGACGATGCGGCCGCCGACCGGCTTGAGCAGGCCGGAGAGGGTGCGCAGGGTGGTGGTCTTGCCCGCACCGTTGGTGCCGATGAGGGTGACGACCTGGCCGGCCTCGACGGTGAAGGAGATGCCCTTGACGGCTTCGATCTTGCCGTAGGCGACGCGGAGGTCCTCGACCTCCAGAAGTGCGGTCATCGGGTGTCCTCCTCCTCGGTGCTGGTGGTGGCTGTTTTCGCGGCGTCCGCTTCGGCGGCCTCGACCTCGGCGGCCTCCTCGGCGCCCGGGGCGCCTTCGAAGGGGGTGCCGAGGTAGGCGGCGACCACGCGTTCGTCGCTCTGGACGACGTCGGGGGTGCCCTCGACGAGCTTCTCGCCCTGGACGAGGACGGCGACGCGGTCGCAGAGGTTGAAGATGAACCGCATGTCGTGCTCGATGACGAGGACGGCGATGCCCTGGTCACGGATGGCGAAGATGAGCTCCTCGGTGACCCGGGTCTCCTGCGGGTTCATTCCCGCGGTGGGCTCGTCCAGGAGCAGCAGCCCGGGGTCGCTGGCCAGCGCGCGGGCGATCTCCAGCTTGCGCTGGTCTCCGTAGGGGAGGTTGCGCGCGAGATGGTCGGCCTTGTCCGCCAGACCGATGAACTCCAGGAGTTCCATGGCCCGTTCGCGGCTGGCCTGCTCGGCCCTGGTGAAGCCGGGAAGGCGCAGGAGGGCGGACCAGAGGCCCTCCTTGGTCCTGGTGTGGCGTCCGACGAGAACGTTCTCCAGGACGGTCATGTTGGCGAAGAGCCGGATGTTCTGGAAGGTACGGGCGATGCCTGCCTGGGTCACGAGGTGGGGCTTGGGCGGCAGGACGGCGCCCTTGTAGCTGACCTTGCCCTCGGTGGGGACGTACAGGCCGGTGAGGCAGTTGAAGAAGGTGGTCTTGCCGGCACCGTTGGGGCCGATGAGGCCGACGATCTCGCCCGCGTTGACGGTGAGGTCGACATTGCGCACGGCGGTGAGGCCGCCGAAGCGCATGGTCACGCCGCTGGCGTCGAGGACGGTGGTGGCGGTCTTCGTGGTGGTGGTCATGGTGGTCACGCCCCCGCCTTGGCGATGCCGGCGGCGGTCTCTTCGGACTGTCGCGGTTCGGGTACGTCGGGCTGGTCGTTCTCGTGGAATTCGAGCTGCTTCCGGCGGTCGGCGACCAGTCCTTCGGGCCGCAGACGCATCAGGAGGATGAGCGCGATGCCGAAGAGGAAGAGCTGGTAGTCCTGCATGAACTGGAGCTTCGCCGGGATGAGATAGAGCAGTGCGGCGCCGACCAGGGGTCCGCTGAGCGTCCCCATGCCGCCGAGGATGACGGCGGCGAGGAGGAAGGCGGAGTTGGGCGGCACGGAGCCGGCGAACTGGTACTGCTCGGGCGTCACGGTGTAGTTGACGTGCGCCTGGACGGTTCCGGCGAGCCCGGCGAGGGTGGCGCCGAGGGCGAAGGCGAGCAGCTTGAGCCGGAAGGCGTTGATGCCCATGGCGGTGGCCGCGGTCTCGTCCTCGCGGATGGCGACCCAGGCACGGCCGATGCGGGATTCCCCGGAGCGGCGGAAGACGAGCACGACGACGGCGGTGAAGACGAGCATCAGCAGGTAGTAGTTGGCGGACCTGCCGAGGTCGAAGCCGAGGACGTTGTGCTTGAGCCCGAAGTCGAACCCGAAGAAGTTGAGGTCGGGGATGCTGGGGATGCCCTGGGAGCCGTTGGTGAGGTCGGGTCCGCTGTTGCCGTTGAGGTTGTTCACGGTGAGGCGGAAGATCTCACCGAAGCCGAGCGTGACGATGGCGAGGTAGTCGCCGCGCAGCCGCAGGGTGGGTGCGCCGATCAGGACGCCGAAGACGAGTGATGCTCCGGCGCCGGTGAGGACGGCGGCCCAGAAGGGGAATTCGACTCCGATGGCCGACATGGTGGAGCCGGAGACCAGGGCGGCGGCGTAGGCGCCGACGCCGAGGAAGGCCACGTATCCGAGGTCGAGCAGGCCGGCGAGGCCGACGACGACGTTGAGGCCGAGTGCCACCGTGCCGAAGATGAGGATGTTGGCGCCGATGAGCGCGTACTCCTCCTTCTGCTGGGTGAAGGGGAAGCAGACGGCCGCGACGAGGGCGGCGGCGAGTGTGATGTTGCGGTGCTTCGTGGTCAGCGCGGTGAGGCGGGAGACGAGCCCGGCCCGGTGGAGCGCGGTGAAGGCGAAGCCGACGGTGATGAGGAAGCCGATGAAGAGTTCGGTGTAGTCGGTGTCGATGCCGTAGGCGAAGACATAGAGACCGATGCCGAACGCGGCGACGATGATGAGGATCTCGGCCCAGGAGGGGAGCGCCTTGGCGCGGGGGGCCTGGGGGGCGCCGAGGCTGTTGCGGAAGCGCTGCCAGGCGGTGGTCCCGGTCCCGTCGAGCGGCTGGTCGCCGGGGAGGCCGAGCGCGGTGACGGCGGCGATGAGCGCGCCGATGCCGCTGACCCAGGCGCCGGGCTCCAGGTTGACGATGCCGCCGAGGTCGTAGGCGATGGCACCGATGGTGTAGCCGGTGGTGCCGAGGGTGCCCAGGGCCAGGAGGCGGACGGGGCTGTTGGTGCCGCCGGGGGTGAGCCAGCCCAGGCCCCGGACGCCGTACCCCGACAGCGTGAGGAGCAGGGTGAGTGCGGCGCCGATGAGGGTGAGGACCTGGAGGCCGCCGGGGTAGCCGGTGACGGTGAGGTCGCCGGGGAACTCGTCGGTCCAGGTCCAGGCGAGGAAGGTGCCGGCCAGTGCGACGACGGAGCCGACGACGGTGCCGATGCGGGCCGCGGCGGCGGGGACCGGCAGGAACGCGGGGCCGGGTGCGGTGGTGTGGTTGGTGGTCATCCGTATCACGCCCGATCCGCGACGCGTTCGCCGAGCAGACCCTGGGGACGGAGCAGCAGGACGATGATGAGGAGGACGAAGGCCCACACGTCCTTCCAGGCGCCGCCGCCGAAGAGATCCATGCCGGGCACGTTGCTCATGTAACCGGTGGCGAGGGATTCGGCGATGCCCAGTACGACGCCGCCGAGCATGGCCCCGTAGATGTTGCCGATACCGCCGAGCACGGCTGCGGTGAAGGCCTTGAGGCCCATGATGAAGCCCATTTTGAAGCCGATCTGGCCGTTCTTGAGCCCGTAGGCGACGGCGGCGACGGCGGCGAACGCGGCACCGATGGCGAAGGCCATGACGATGATGCGGTCGGTGTTGATGCCCATGAGCTTGGCGGTGTCGGGGTCCTGGCTGGTGGCCTGCATGCCGCGCCCGGAGCGGGTCTTGGAGACGAAGAGCCCGAGGGCGAGCATGCAGATGGGTGCCGTGATCAGGACGAACAGGTCACCGCGCTGGATGTGGGCGCCGAAGATGTCGATCGCTTCGCCCTTGAACTGGGGGAAGGAACGGTCCTTCTTGGCGTCCGGGTACCACTTCCAGATGGCCTGCTGGAGCGCGAGCGAGAGTCCGATCGCGGTGATCAGCGGGGCCAGTCGTGGGGCGGTGCGCAGAGGCCGGTACGCGAAGCGTTCGGCGGCCGTGCTGACGGCGACGGAGCATATGACGCCGCCGATGATCATGAGAGGGATGATCGCGAGGAGGGAGACACCGGCCGGCATCCAGAGGTACACGGTGAGAGCTCCGAAGCCTCCGATCATGAAGATCTCGCCGTGGGCGAAGTTGATGAGCTGGATGATTCCGTAGACCATCGTGTAGCCGATCGCGATGAGACCGTACATCGCGCCGAGGATGAGTCCATTGGCCAGCTGTTGCGGCAGTTCGTTCACCGCAGGGCCTCCGTGGAGTGGTTCGGATATGGCACCGCGCGGGGGCGCTGGTAGCGCTCCCGCGCGGTCTGGTGTGGGTCAGGCGTGGCCCGGGAGCTTGTTACGGCTTGTAGGCCTCGCTGAGCTTGGAGGTCCACTTGCCGCCGTCGACCTGGTAGGCGGTCATCATGGTGTTGGTGGTGTCGCCGTACTCGTCGAAGGAGACGGGGCCGGTGACGCCGTCGAACTTGACCTTGGCCATGGCCGCCAGGACCTTGGTGCGGGCGTCGTCGCCGCTGGGGAGCTTGCCGCCGTTCTCGGCGACGACGATCTTGACGGCCTCGATGATCGACCAGGTGGCGTCGTAGGTGCCGCCGCCGTAGGCCTCGTAGGCGTCCTTGTATCCGGCGGTCTTGTAGTCCGCGATGAACTTCTTGGCCGAGTCGAGCTCCTCGACGGGCTTGCCGACCGAGGTGGCGATGTCGCCCTGGGCCTTCTTGTTCAGCTTGATGAAGTCGGCGCTGTACATGCCGTCGCCGCCCATGAGCGGGATCTGGACGCTGTCCTTGAGCTGCTGGCTCAGGGGCGCGCCGGCCGGGTACTCGCCGCCGTAGTAGACGGCCTTGGCACCGGACTTCTTGACCTTGGTGACGACGGCGTTGAAGTCACGGTCGTCGGGGTTGACGTGGTCGGAGCCGACGATCTTGCCGCCGAGGGTGGTGAAGGTGTTCTTGAACGACGCGGCGAGACCGGCGCCGTAGGGCTTCTGGTCGTCGATGAGGTAGACCTGCTTGATCTTCGCGTTGTTGTAGAGGTACTTCGCCGCGAAGGCGCCCTGGATCTGGTCCGTGGTGGCGGTACGGAAGTAGGTCTTGAAGGGGCGCTTCTTGTCGCCGGTCTTCCAGTTCTCGCCCTGGGTGAGCTCCGTGCCGGTGTTGGCGGGGGAGACCTGGGTGAGGCTGGCGTCGTTGAGCGGCTTCTGCATCGACTGGGAGACGCCGGAGTTCAGCGGGCCGACGACGCCGACGACGGATTCGTCGTCGATGAACTTCTGGGCGTTCTGCTGGCCCACGGAGGGCTGCGCCTGGTCGTCGAGGGGCTTGACCTCGAACTTGATGCCCGGGACGGTCTTTTCCTTGTTGGCCGTCTGGGCGGCGAGGTCGGCGGAGTTCTTGATGCCGAGGCCGAGGGCGGACAGGTCGCCGGTGATCGGCGCGTCGACGCCGATGACGACGGTCTGGGTGCCGCCGCCGTCGCTGCTCTTCTTGCTGTCGTCGCGCGACCCGCAGGCGGTGAGGGTGAGTGCTCCGGTCGTGAGCACGGTGGTGAGTATGAGCAAAGAACGGTGTCGCACGAAAGGTCCTTTCCCTGGCGCGGCCTCCTCTGCTTGAGGTGCCGTGACGTTCGCCGGGCCGTACTGGGTGGTACAGGGCCGTGCTGCAGACGCGCCCGGCGGCGCGGTGACTGGCGGTGACTCTAAGCGCAGGTGTGGGGGTCCGGGATGGGTCCGCCGCAGGATGTGACTGTCTTGTTATGCCGTTGAGGAAGGCTTGAGGTGGCTGTGCGGACATGTACGGCTTTTTACCGGACCGTGAAGTGACCGCATTCTGAGAACACGCAGCTCTGCTAAGGGGCTTGAGCCGATCATGCTGCTGTCGCGCGAGGTGGGAGGGGGTGCGGAACACCCGGGCACGGCGAGGCGCCCGGCGGCTTCGCGGCCGGGCTCGTGGGGTCGCGCGGAGGTGTTCGCGGACCGGGCGCCGATTACGCTGTGTCACATCGGGGCTGATGTGATCGACGCGGTGTGGTGTGTGGGGTGCCGAGTGGGCCACACAACACGGGTTCCGGTCAAGGGAGTTGGCGCATATGGTTGCCAACCGGGGGCGGAGTGAGGGTGGTTGTGCATTGATATGGCACTGCCCGGCCGGATTGTGTACCGGCCGGGCAGTGGTGTCGTGGTGTGTTGTGCGGCGCGTTCCGGGCCGTCAGGCGGCGTCGGGCCGGGAGGCGTCACGGAGCATGCAGGTCAGGCGTGCGGTACAGACCCGCTTGTCCTGTTCGTCGGTGATGACGATCTCGTAGGTGGCGGTGGAGCGGCCGCGGTGTACGGGAGTGGCGACGCCCGTGACGAGTCCGCTGCGCACACTGCGGTGGTGGGTGCAGTTCAGATCGACACCCACGGCGAGCTTGGTGGCGCCGCCGTGGAGCATGGAGCCGACGGAGCCGAGGGTCTCGGCGAGCACGGCGGAGGCGCCGCCGTGCAGCAGTCCGTAGGGCTGGGTGTTGCCCTCGACGGGCATGGTGCCCACGACGCGCTCCGCGGAGGCCTCGACGATGGTGACGCCCATGCGTTCGCCGAGGTGGCCGGCGGAGAAGAGCGCGGGCAGGTCGACGCCGAGGGCGGCGTACTCGTCGATGATCTCCTGGGGGAACTTGGGTGTGGTGTGCTCGCCCATGGGTCCGGCTCCGATCGTCCGCGATGGTTCACTGCTTCATTGCTGTGCGCATCGTTCTTATCAGACGACTGAGCGGACGCTTAGGCCCTGTCCGGCCGGTCGCACGGCCCGGTCATGCGGTGGTGTTCTCGAAGCGGACGACGACGGACTTGCTGGCCGGGGTGTTGCTGGTGTCGGCGGTGGAGCCGAGGGGGACCAGCACATTGGTCTCCGGGTAGTAGGCGGCGGCGCAGCCCCGGGCGGTCGGGTAGTGCACGACACGGAAGCCGGGGGCCCGGCGCTCCACCCCGTCCTTCCATTCACTGACGAGGTCGGTGTACGCCCCGTCGGCCAGGCCGAGGGAGCGGGCGTCGTCGGGGTTGACCAGGACGACGCGGCGGCCGCCCTTGATGCCCCGGTAGCGGTCGTCGAGGCCGTAGATGGTGGTGTTGTACTGGTCGTGGGAGCGCAGGGTCTGCAACAGCAGCCTGCCTTCGGGGAGTTCGGGGTACTCGACGGGGGCGGCGGTGAAATTGGCCCGGCCGGTCGCGGTGGGGAAACGGCGCTCGTCGCGCGGGGCGTGCGGGAGGGTGAAGCCGCCGGGGCGCGCCACACGGGCGTTGAAGTCCTCGAAGCCGGGGACGACGCGGGAGATGCGGTCGCGGATCGTCGCGTAGTCCTTCTCGAACTCCTCCCACGGGGTGCGCGATCCGGGGCCGAGTACGGCACGGGCGAGGCGGGCGACGATGGCGGGCTCGGAGAGCAGATGGGGGCTCGCCGGGGTGAGGTTGCCGCGCGAGGCGTGGACCATGCTCATGGAGTCCTCGACGGTGACGAACTGCTTGCCGCTCGCCTGGACGTCCTTGTCGGTGCGCCCCAGCGTCGGCAGGATCAGCGCGCGGGTGCCGGTCACGGCGTGCGAGCGGTTGAGCTTGGTGGAGACGTGGACGGTGAGGCGGGCGCGGCGCATCGCCGCCTCGGTGACGTCCGTGTCGGGGGTGGCCGCGACGAAGTTGCCGCCCATGGCGAAGAAGACCCTGGCGTCGCCGTCGCGCAGGGCCTGGATGGAGCGGACGACGTCATAGCCGTGATGCCGCGGCGAGGTGATCCCGAACTCCGCGTCGAGGGCGTCCAGGAAGGCGGCGGACGGGCGCTCGAAGATGCCCATGGTGCGGTCGCCCTGCACATTGGAGTGGCCCCGGACGGGGCAGACCCCGGCGCCGGGGCGGCCGATGTTGCCCCTCAGCAGCAGGAAGTTGACTACCTCGCGGATGGTCGGCACGGAGTGCTTGTGCTGGGTGAGGCCCATGGCCCAGCAGACGATGGTGCGCTTCGAGGCGAGGACCATGGCCAGGGCCTCTTCGATGGCCGCGCGGTCGAGGCCGGTGGCGGCGAGGGTCTCTGCCCAGTCGGCCTCGCGGGCGGCGGCGGCGAACTCCTCGTAACCGTGGGTGTGCTCCCGTACGAAGGTCTCGTCGACGGCGCCGTCGGTCTCCAGGATCATTTTGTTGAGGAGCCGGAAGAGGGCCTGGTCGCCGCCGATCCGGATCTGCAGGAAGAGATCGTTGAGCGCGGCGCCCCTGATCATGCCGAGCGGGGTCTGCGGGTTCTTGAACCGCTCCAGGCCGGCCTCGGGGAGCGGATTCACCGAAATGATCTTCGCTCCGGCCGACTTGGCCTTCTCCAGGGCGGAGAGCATCCGGGGGTGGTTCGTGCCGGGGTTCTGCCCGGCGACGATGATCAGGTCCGCCCGGTGGAGGTCCTCCAGGGACACGCTGCCCTTGCCGATGCCGATGGTCTCCGTCAGCGCGGAGCCGGAGGACTCGTGGCACATGTTGGAACAGTCGGGGAGATTGTTGGTGCCGAATTCGCGGGCGAAGAGCTGGAGCAGGAACGCGGCCTCGTTGCTGGTGCGGCCCGAGGTGTAGAAGAGCGCCTCGTCGGGGGAGCCGAGCGCGCGCAGCTCCTCGGCGATGACGGCGAAGGCGCGCTCCCAGGTCACCGCCTCGTACCGTTCGGCGCCCTCGGGGAGGTACATCGGCTGGGTGATCCGGCCCTGCTGGCCCAGCCAGTACCCGCTGCGGGTGGCGAGGTCGGCGACCGGGTGCGCGGCGAAGAAGTCGGGGGTGACCCGGCGCAGCGTCGCCTCCTCGGCGACGGCCTTGGCGCCGTTCTCGCAGAATTCCGCCGTGTGCCGCTTGTCGCCCTCGGGCCAGGCGCAGCCGGGGCAGTCGAAGCCGTTCTTCTGGTTGACCTTGAAGAGGGTCTGCGCGGTGCGTCGCACGCCCATCTGCTGCTGGGCGATGAGCAGGCTGTGGGCGACGGCGGGCAGCCCGGCGGCGGCGTGCTGGGCCGGCTCGACCTGCGGCGCGTCCTGAACCGGGTCACCCGTGGGCGGTTTGGTGGCCATTGCTTGCTCCCCTTCGGGCCGGCGGCGGACCTGGGCGGTGTGCTGTGCGCATCGGTGCTGTCCGTGTTCCTCCTACGATCCTGTCACGCGGCACGGACAGGGCGGGCGGAGAGCCGGGTCGGTCGGGAATGTCAGTGGTCCGTGGCAGGATCGGGGGCGTGGCTGAGACGGCATCGAAGAAGACGGCAGACAACCGACCGCGCCTGCTCCTGATGGACGGGCACTCCCTGGCGTACCGGGCGTTCTTTGCGCTGCCTGCGGAGAATTTCACGACAGGGTCGGGGCAGCCGACGAACGCGGTGTACGGCTTCGCGTCGATGCTCGCGAACACCCTGCGTGACGAGGCGCCGACGCATTTCGCGGTGGCGTTCGACGTCTCCCGCAAGACCTGGCGCTCCCAGGAGTTCCCGGAGTACAAGGCGAACCGCTCGAAGACCCCGGACGAGTTCAAGGGGCAGGTCGAGCTGATCGGCGAGCTGCTGGACGCGATGCACGCGGACCGCTTCGCGGTCGACGGCTTCGAGGCGGACGACGTCATCGCCACGCTGGCCACACAGGCCGAGGCGGCCGGCTTCGAGGTGCTGATCGTCACCGGTGACCGGGATTCCTTCCAGCTGATCACGGACAACATCACCGTGCTGTACCCGACGAAGGGCGTCTCGGAGCTGACGCGCTTCACCCCGGCGAAGGTCGAGGAGAAGTACGGGCTCACGCCGCAGCAGTACCCGGACTTCGCGGCGCTGCGCGGCGACCCGTCGGACAACCTCCCGGGCATCCCCGGTGTCGGTGAGAAGACCGCCGCGAAGTGGATCAACCAGTTCGGCTCCTTCGCCGAGCTGGTCGAGCGGGCCGAGGAGGTCAAGGGCAAGGCGGGCCAGAATTTCCGGGACCACCTGGACGCGGTGCGGCTGAACCGCAGGCTGACCGAGATGGTCCGCGACGTGGAGCTGCCGAAGACCCCGCAGGACCTGGAGCGCGCCCCGTACGACCGCACGGCGGTGACCGGCGTGCTGGACGTCCTGGAGATCCGCAACCCTAGCCTGCGCGAGCGGCTGCTGGCCGTCGACCCGGGCGCGGCCGAGGACGAGGCCCCGGCACCCGCCGCGGGCATCGAGCTGGACGGTGCGGTGCTGGGCGCGGGCGAGCTCGCGCCGTGGCTCGCCGAGCACGGCGGGCAGCCGCTCGGCGTGGCCACCGTCGACACCTGGGCGCTGGGCAGCGGCGCGGTCACCGAGGTCGCGCTGGCCGCGGCGGACGGCGCGGCGGCCTGGTTCGACCCGGCCGCGGTCGACGAGGGCGACGAGCAGGCGTTCGCCGCGTGGATCTCCGACCCGGACCGGCCCAAGGTCATGCACAACGCCAAGAGCGCCATGCGGGTCTTCCCCGAGCACGGCTGGCAGGTCGAGGGCGTCACGATGGACACCGCGCTGGCCGCCTATCTGGTCAAGCCCGGCCGTCGTTCCTTCGCGCTGGACGCGCTGGCGGTGGAGTACCTGGGCCGAGAGCTGGCCCCGGCCGCGGCCTCCGACGGGCAGCTGGCCTTCGGCGCGGACGACCAGGCCGAGGCCGAGTCCCTGATGGCACAGGCCCGCGCGGTCCTGGACCTGGGCGACGCGTTCACCACGCGGCTGGCGGAGGTCGGCGCGGCCGAGCTGCTGCACGACATGGAGCTGCCGACGTCCGCGCTGCTGGCCCGCCTGGAGCGGCACGGAATCGCCGCCGACCGGGCCCATCTGGAAGGCATGGAGCAGCAGTTCGCCGGTGCGGTGCAGCAGGCGGTGAAGGAGGCGCACGCCGCGGTCGGCCGCGAGTTCAACCTCGGTTCGCCCAAGCAGCTCCAGGAAGTCCTCTTCGGTGAGCTGGGCCTGCCGAAGACGAAGAAGACGAAGACCGGGTACACCACGGACGCGGACGCGCTGGCCTGGCTCGCCGCGCAGACCGAGCACGAGCTGCCGGTGATCATGCTGCGCCACCGCGAGCAGGCCAAGCTGCGGGTCACGGTCGAGGGCCTGGTCAAGACGATCGCGGCGGACGGCCGGATCCACACCACGTTCAACCAGACCGTGGCGGCGACGGGCCGGCTCTCCTCCACCGACCCCAACCTGCAGAACATCCCGGTCCGTACGGACGAGGGCCGGGCCATCCGCCGCGGCTTCGTCGTCGGCGAGGGCTTCGAGACGCTGATGACCGCCGACTACAGCCAGATCGAGCTGCGGGTGATGGCACACCTCTCCGAGGACGAGGGCCTGATCGAGGCGTTCACCTCCGGCGAGGACCTGCACACCACGGTCGCCTCCCAGGTCTTCGGCGTCGACAAGTCGGCCGTCGACCCCGAGATGCGCCGCAAGATCAAGGCCATGAGCTACGGACTCGCGTACGGGCTCTCCGCGTTCGGCCTCTCCCAGCAGCTGAACATCGAGGCCGGCGAGGCGCGCGGCCTGATGGACACCTACTTCGAGCGGTTCGGCGGAGTGCGCGACTATCTGCACCGGGTGGTGGAGGAGGCCCGGGCCACGGGCTACACGGAGACCGTCTTCGGCCGCCGCCGCTACCTCCCCGACCTCAACAGCGACAACCGCCAGCGCCGCGAGATGGCCGAGCGGATGGCGCTCAACGCACCGATCCAGGGCACCGCGGCGGACATCGTCAAGGTCGCCATGCTCCAGGTCGACCGGGCGCTGACCGAGGCGAAGCTGAAGTCCCGGATGCTGCTCCAGGTCCATGACGAAATCGTGCTGGAGATCGCCGAGGGCGAGCGGGAGCGGGTCGAGGAGATCCTGCGCCACGAGATGTCCACGGCCGTGCAGTTGCGCGCTCCGCTGGACGTCTCGGTGGGCGTCGGCACGGACTGGGAGTCCGCGGCGCACTGACCTCGCGACGGCGCCGGGCGGGCCGGGGGCGCGATGCCCTTGAGTCCGTCCGGCGCCCCGGCGCCCCGGCGCCGGGGCGGGCCTCCTACATGCGCCCGGCGGCCACGGGTGCGGCCGGGCGCGGGCGGCGCGTCCGCAGTCGCATCCACGCCCCGTACAGCACCAGGCCCACCGCCAGCCCCGCCCCGGCGCCGAAGCACGCGGTCGGGATGATGTCGAGCGGGGTGTCGATGTGCCCGAAGTACGCGTACCAGCGCGCGCACCGGTGGACGACGCCGAGCAGTACGCAGACGCTCAGCAGCACTCCCGCCACCCACCGGCCCCGCCGGTCCAGCACCGGCACCGACGGCGGGACCGGGCGCGCCCCCGTCCCACGCAGCCCCGAAGCCGTGAACCAGGCGAGCACGGCCAGGGCCACCGCCGAACTGCCGTACTGCACCAGCTGGAACACCGGGAACCCGCCGACGCTCCAGTCGAGCACCGGCACCAGGCGCACACCCCACCGGTCGTGATGGGTGAACGCGTCCCAGACGACATGGGTGGCGGCCCCGATCACCGCCGACACCACGAACCCACCCACCTCCCGGACGCCCAGGGCCCCGCGCCGGCCCCGTACGAACGCGTGGACGCGCCCCTGCCAACCCGCCGGCAGCAGCGCCACCAGCGGTTCGCGCAGCAGCAGCCACAACGCCACCACGGCGGTGGTGATCAGCACATCCACGGTGAACACGCCCCACACCGAGTGGGTGACCTGCCCGAACTCCATGGCACCGGGAACCGCGGTGTCCGCGTAGTACGTCATGTCGGGGGCGAACGAACCAGCGACCAGGGCCGAGGCGAACAGCGGTCCACGCGCCGTCCCGTCCCGCCGCATCCCCGGCAGTACGGCGGCGGCATGACTGAGTGTGAACGGCATGGCGGCAAGTATGCGCGAGCCGTGTGAGCCACCCTGACCACCGCCGTACAACTTGCCGTCGGGAACGTGAAAAACAGGTAAGAAACGGTCAGTGAGCAGTGTCCCGGCGGCACAAGTTGCCGTAGGGTCGCCTGAGTCCTGTCGCTGGGGAGCGCGGACTGTCGTCGAAGGGGAGGGGCCAGAGGTATGGCAGCGCAATTCGGTCGCCGGCTTCGCAAGGGGGCGACCACCACCGCTGTGGCCGCCGTCGCCGTGGCGGCGCTCTCCGCCTCGGGGGCCCCGGGCACCACGCTGGTCACCGGGAGCGACGACCCGCAGGCCACCGGGTCGACACCTCCGCCCGACGACAGCGCAGCCACCGGCAACTCGCCCTACTACACGGACCTGCCGCCACTGAACACCCCCAACAAGCCGGGCACGTCCACGAATCTGCCTGTCACCGGCAGCGCGGAATCCGGCATCCCGGCCTCGATCCTGGCGGCGTACAAGAAGGCCGAGCAGACCGTCGCCGGCAGCGACGCCGCCTGCCGGCTGCCCTGGCAGCTGCTCGCCGCGATCGGCAAGGTCGAGTCCGGCCAGGCCCGCGGCGGCAGGGTCGACGCGAACGGCACCACGTTCTCGCCGATCCTCGGCCCGGTCCTGGACGGCCGGGGCTTCGCCATGATCAAGGACACCGACAACGGGGCGTACGACGGGGATCCGACCCATGACCGCGCCGTCGGCCCGATGCAGTTCATCCCGTCCACCTGGGCGACCTGGGGCCAGGACGGCAACGGCGACGGCCGCAAGGACCCCAACAACATCTACGACGCGGCGCTCGCCGCCGGCCGCTACCTCTGCGCCGGCTCCCGCGACCTGTCCCTCGCCGGGGACCTCGACCGGGCGGTCCTGAGCTACAACCACTCGGACGCCTATCTGCGTACCGTCCGCTCGTGGTTCGACTACTACAAGCGCGGCACCCACGAGATCCCCGACGGAACCGGCACCGTCCCGCCCGGCCTCGGCGGCGGTACGGACCGCGACCTCGGCGGCCCGAGCCCGTCGCCCTCGCCGTCCGGGCCCGGCAAGCCGTCTCCCGGACCCTCGAAGCCCGGCGGCGGGTCGACCGAGCCGACCCCGGAGCCGACGCCCCCCACCAAGCCGGCCGAGACCCTCGCGGGCGTGGAGAACGCCGGTACCGGCCCGCTGACGGCCACCGCGGGCGACGCCTTCGCCGAGCGGATCAAGGTCCGGGCCAAGAACAAACTCGGCGGCCCGCTCGCCGAGGTGTCCGTGACCTTCACCGTCGCCGGTGACACCGAAGCCGCCTTCGACGGCGGGAAGAAGGCGGTCACCCTCCTGACCGGCGCCGACGGCACGGTCACCGCCCCGGTCCTGAAGGCGGGCGAAAAGGCCGGGAAGTTCACGGTGCGGGCCGTCGCCACCGGCCGCTCGCTGCCCGCCGTCGCCTACAGCGCGACCGTCACCGGCCGCCCGGCCGACAAGATCGCCAGGATTGACGACAAGGCACTGACCACGGAGGCCGGCACCGAGTTCGCCGACGCCGTCGAGGTCAAGGCCACCTACAAGGGCGCGATCGCGGCGGGTGTCGCCGTCACCGCAACCATGATCACCGACGACGTGAAGCCGGTCGAGAACGACAAGGGCCCCTACTTCAAGGACGAGGACGCCGACGGCAAGACGGTCCGTACCCTCACGGACCTGAAGACCGGCGCCGACGGCACCCTGAAGCTGCCCAAGATCTACGCCGACGGCATCGCGGGCACCTACAAGCTGCGCCTCACCACCGAGGGCGGTGCCGTCCTCGTCATCGAGCTGAAGGTCGAGGCCGCCGGGGCCACCGGGACGCCCGATCCCTCGGGGACACCCGAGCCCTCCGCGACGCCCGAGCCGTCCAGGACGCCCGAGCCCTCCGGGACGCCCACCGCCTGACCGCTCCACCGCACGTCGGAACAGCCCCTTTGCCACCACCCGGCAGAGGGGCTGTTCCACGTGTTCTCATCTCGCGCCCGCGTTGCTACGGTGCCCCAACCCTGACGCCCCATCAGATCCATACTCTCCGGGAGGACCGGCATGCGTGCTCTCGTCGCCGCCGCCATCGGGCTCGCCGCAGCCCTCGCGCTCGTCTTCACCATCACGGCGATCGGCGCCCCGCCCGGAGAGACCTCGCCCGAACCCCTGCTGACCACCGTCCCGGGCCCCAAGAACTAGTGCCCAGATCCGGCACTGACCACCGGAAGCAACCGAAGCCGAGGGAGGGCACCCACATGCGCCGCCGAGCCAGCCTCGTACTCCTGGCATTCGCCGTCTTCTTCGCCGCCATGTCGCCACTGCTGCGCTGGTACGCCTTTCCCAGGCTGGCGAAGATCCCGCCCAGCCAGTACCAGGAGACGGTGCTGGAGGCGAAGCCCGCCACTCTCCTCGACTACAACGACAACATGAAGGTGAAGACGGTCCCCAGGGTCACCATCGTGCAGACCCTCAAGGGGAACGTCGAGGAGTCCGAGAAGATCGAACGCAGCGCCGGCCGCGATGTCGTCGTCTGGGACGCCCTCAGCTACGTGGCCGGGCCGGACGGCAAGATGGTCTCCGAGATCCCCGAGCGCTACATCTTCGACGCCCACAGCCAGGCCCCCGTCCACGCCACCGGCGAAATGGTCGACGGCGACCCGGTCAGGCGCGAGGGCATCGAGTTCAAGTGGCCCTTCCTCACCCAGAAGCGCGACTACGAGTACTTCGACGCCCAGACCCGCACCAGCTCGCCCATCCACTACAAGGGCAACCGCACCTTCCACGGCATGGACGTCTACTACTTCGAGCAGACCATCCCGTGGACCAAGGTCCCGATGCCGAAGAAGATGCCGATCAAGGGCGTCACCCCGGAACAGATCGCGAAGACGGGCATGACCCGCTGGTACACCACCAAGCGGATGTTCTGGGTGGACCCGGTCACCGGAGCGCCGGTCAACGGCGAGGAGATCCACAAGGAGGAGCTGCGCAACGCCCGGAAGATGGGGATGCCGCAGGACACCATGACCGTGTTCGCCGGGCACGTGAAGATGCGCCCGGACTACGTCGAATCGATCGTCGACCTGGTCAAGTCCCAGCGCCTGCTGGTCCTGCTCCTCACCTCGTACCTGCCGTGGGGCTTCCTGGTCCTCGGCATCGGACTGCTCGCCCTCGCCCTGTGGCTGGAGGCCCGCTCCCGACGGCCGGACGCGGCCCCTGACCCCGTCGTTACCCCCGCTCCCGCTTGAGCCGCGTTCTGGAGGGCCCGGCGGCAGGCAGCGCGGCGCAGCCCGCGCCGCCTACCGCCGGGCCCTCTTGGTGAACCGGGTCGCCTCCACCGTCGTCGGATCCTCCGGCCACGGGTGCTTCGGATAGCGGCCGCGCAGCTCCGCCCGTACGGCGCGGTAGCCGTCCTGCCAGAACGACGCCAGATCGGCGGTGACGGCGGCGGGGCGGCCGGCGGGTGAGAGGAGATGGACCAGGACCGGCACCCCGGCCACCCTCGGGGTCTCCCGCAGACCGAACAGCTCCTGGAGCTTCACCGCGAGCACGGGCTGCGCCCCGCCGTACTCCACCCTGATCCGGGAACCGCTCGGCACCTCGATCCGCTCCGGCGCCAGCTCGTCCAGCCGCGCCGCCTCACCGGTCGCCCACGGCAGCAGCCGCCGCAACGCCTGCCCCGCGTCGATCCGTGCCAGATCGGAGCGCCGCCGGGCACGCGACAGCTCTGGCTCCAGCCATTGCTCGGTACGTTCCAGCAGCACACCCTCCGACACGTCAGGCCAGGGCTCGCCCAGCTCACGGCGCAGGAACGCGAGCCGCTCCCGAAGCTGCCCGGTCTCCCGCGTCCAGCGCAGCAGCCCGAGCCCCTCGCGCCGCAGCCCCTCGACCAGCGCCTCGCGCACCAGCCCGGGCTCCGGCTGTTTCAACGGGCGCACCGACAGCTCGACGGCACCCAGCCGCTCCACCCGGCGGGCCACCACATCACCACCGGACCAGCGGACCTCCTCACCCGCGAACCGCAGATGCCCGGCGGCCGCCCGCGCCGTGCCCTCGTCGATGACGGCCGCGAGCCGCACCCGCGCGGACGCCGAGTGCGCGGGCCGGTCGGCCACCGCGACCGCCAGCC
Organism: Streptomyces sp. NPDC127117; assembly: GCF_042677325.1. Lineage (NCBI taxonomy): Bacteria > Bacillati > Actinomycetota > Actinomycetes > Kitasatosporales > Streptomycetaceae > Streptomyces > Streptomyces sp. NPDC127117. The sequence goes on along the minus strand of NZ_JBHXTM010000009.1, from coordinate 74,471 downwards.
ACGGCGCGCTGCGCAGCCCCGAACCGTCCCGCGGCTCCGCACCCGTCCCCGACGCCATCAGGAACGCCCCCTCGCCCCGGGCCCGCGCCACCCGCTCCGGGAACGCCAGCGCGGCCACCAGACCCACCGCCGCGTCGTCCGGCCCGGAACCCCCGCCCGCGTCCGCGACGAAGGAGGACAGCCGCCGCACCTCCTGCCGCCACCGCCCCGCGTACCCGTCGCCGCCCCGCCGCGCGGCGCGCAACGCGGCCGCCAGATCGTCCCCGTACTCCCGGGGCGGCTCCTCGCTCAGCAGCGCCACCACCTCGGCCGCCCGCCGGCCGCCCACCTCGGCGGCCCCGTCCAGCAGCGCCCGCGCCAGCCGGGGATGCAGGCCCAGCCGCGACATCCGGCTGCCCCGGTCGGTCACCCGCCCCTCCGCGTCCACCGCACCGACCGCCGTCAGCACCTCGCGCGCCGCGCTCATCGCACCAGGGGGCGGCGGGTCGAGCAGCGCCAGCCCCGACGCGTCCGGATCGCCCCAGCACGCCGCCTGCAACGCGAACGCCGCCAGGTCCGCGACCTTGATCTCCGGGGACGGGAACCGGGCGAGCCTGCCGTCCTCCGCCTGCGCCCAGCACCGGTACACCGCCCCGGGCGCCTCCCGCCCGGCCCGGCCCGCCCGCTGTCGCCCCGCCGCCTGCGAGGCCCGCACCGTCGTCAGCGCGCTCAGCCCCCGGGCATGATCGGTACGCGGTTCCCTGGCCAGCCCCGAGTCCACCACCACCCGCACCCCGGGCACCGTGAGGGACGACTCCGCCACCGAGGTCGCCAGTACCACCCGCCGCCCCTCGCCGGACGACCCGGCGAGCACCGCGTCCTGCACCGCCGCCGGAGCCCGCCCGTGCACCTGGAGCACCTCGGCGGCCACGCCGGCCAACTGCCCGGCCACCCGCCCGATCTCGCCGACACCCGGCAGAAAACACAACACGTCGCCGTCCCGCTCCGCGAGCGCCCGGCGCACCGTCGCGGCGACATGCGTCAGCAGCGCCGGATCGACCCGCATCCCGTGCGGCGGCCGCACCGGAGCGGCGGGCGGCGCCCAGACCACCTCCACCGGATGCGAGACACCCTCCGCCTCGACCACCGGGGCATCGCCCAGCAGCCGCGCCCAGCCCTGCGCGTCCGTCGTCGCGGACGCGGCGACCAGCCGCAGATCGGGCCGGATCGCCTCCCGCACGTCGAGCAGGAACGCGGCGACCGTGTCCGCGTCCAGATGCCGCTCGTGGCACTCGTCGATGATCACCGCATCGACCCCGGTCAGCTCCTGGTCGCGCTGCAGCCGCTGGAGCAGCACACCGGTGGTCACCACCTCCACCACCGTGTCGCGCCCCACCACCCGCTCCCCGCGGACCGTGAACCCCACCCGGCCGCCGGCCCGCTCCCCGATGAGCCACGCCATCCGCCGCGCCGCCGCCCGCGCCGCGATCCGCCGCGGTTCCGCGACCACCACCCGGCGCACCGGACCGCCGTCGGCCAGACCGGCCAGGACCAGCGGTACGAGGGTGGTCTTGCCGGTGCCGGGCGGCGCGCACAGCACCGCGACACCGCGGTCGTCGAGCGCCCGCTCCAGGGCGGGCACAGCGGTGCGGACGGGCAACTGGTCCAGGGCGTCGGTACGGATCACGCCCCCAGTCTCGTACGACCCGCCCCCGTGCCGGGCCGCCGGTGCCGCCCGCCCGGTCCCGTCAGTCCCGTTCGCAGACGAAGATCGCCGTGCCGGGGATCAGGTTTCCGCGCAAGGGGGACCAGCCGCCCCACTCCTGGTGGTTCCAGGCCGGCCACTCCGGTTCGACGAGGTCGACCAGCCGGAAGCCGCCGGCCACCACGTCCCGCACCCGGTCGCCGAGCGTCCGGTGGTGCTCGACGTACACGGCGTCGCCCCGCTCGTCCTGCTCGACATAGGCAGTGCGGTCGAAGTAGGAGGCCGCGACCGACAGGCCCTCGGGCCCCGGCTCGTCCGGGAACGCCCAGCGCACCGGATGCGTCACCGAGAAGACCCAGCGGCCCCCGGGCCGCAGCACCCGGCGCACCTCGCGGAACACCTGCACGGGGTCGGCGACGAACGGCACCGCGCCGTAGGCGGAGCACGCCAGGTCGAAGGAGCCGTCCCGGAACGGCAGCACCCCGGCGTCCGCCTCGACCAGCCGGAGCGCCGGCGCATCGCCGCCGTCGATCCGCAGCGCGTGCTGCAACTGCCGGTGCGAGAGGTCCAGCGCCACCGGACGGGCCCCCTGCGCGGCGAGCCAGCGCGAGCACTGCGCGGCGCCCGCACCGATCTCCAGGACGTCCCGGCCCCGCAGCGACCCGGCGGGGCCCAGCAGACCGGCCTCCGCCTCGTCGAGGCCCTCCGGGCCCCAGACGAAACGGTCGTCGCCGAGGAAGGCGCCGTGGTCGCTCTGGTACTCGTCGGCGTTCCGGTCCCACCAGCCGCGACTGGCCCGGCTGCTCTCGGCCTCCGACGCGTCGCGGCGGGTCGCTTCGGGTTCGGCCGGGTAGATCTCTTGGCTCATCGTGTCCGTCGTTGTAGTTTGCCTTCACCCCGCCGCACGCGGTACGTAGCTGGGGGTACCTGTGAGTACGGCTCCCGTGCCCGTGGGTTTGTCTCCTGGGGCCGATCTGGCCTCGGGGAACACGAGTTGTGCCGGATATGAGCCGTTGCGCCCCCGGTGTGCGCCTTCGCGCATTGACCGTGCCCGGCTGCCCCCGTATGCTACAAGTTGCGCTGCGAGCCTGCGCGCCTCAGACCTAGCAGGCCGCGCTCGCATCTGTTGTATGTCCCCTCGGTTCACGAGGCGCTTCCCGTCCAGCGGGTCCGGTGCTTCCCGAGCTGTCCGGCTTCTGCAGAGGTGATACGGGCTCCCGGCGTAGCAGTACCTACGACTCACTGTCCGTACCGGAGCCCTTTCCCACATGACGAGCAGCACCGAGACCACCGCCACCACCCCGCAGGTAGCGGTCAACGACATCGGTAACGAGGAAGCCTTCCTCGCCGCGATCGACGAGACGATCAAGTACTTCAACGACGGCGACATCGTCGACGGCGTCATCGTGAAGGTCGACCGGGACGAGGTCCTGCTCGACATCGGTTACAAGACCGAAGGCGTCATCCCCTCCCGCGAGCTTTCGATCAAGCACGACGTCGACCCGAACGAGGTCGTCAAGGTCGGCGACGAGATCGAGGCCCTGGTTCTCCAGAAGGAGGACAAGGAAGGCCGCCTCATCCTGTCCAAGAAGCGCGCTCAGTACGAGCGTGCCTGGGGCACGATCGAGAAGATCAAGGAAGAGGACGGCATCGTCACCGGTACCGTCATCGAGGTCGTCAAGGGTGGTCTCATCCTCGACATCGGCCTCCGTGGCTTCCTGCCGGCCTCCCTCGTCGAGATGCGCCGTGTCCGCGACCTCCAGCCCTACGTGGGCAAGGAGCTCGAGGCCAAGATCATCGAGCTGGACAAGAACCGCAACAACGTGGTCCTGTCCCGCCGTGCCTGGCTGGAGCAGACCCAGTCCGAGGTTCGCCAGACGTTCCTCACGACCCTGCAGAAGGGCCAGGTCCGCTCCGGCGTCGTCTCCTCGATCGTCAACTTCGGTGCGTTCGTGGACCTCGGCGGCGTCGACGGTCTCGTGCACGTCTCCGAGCTGTCCTGGAAGCACATCGACCACCCCTCCGAGGTTGTCGAGGTCGGCCAGGAAGTCACCGTCGAGGTTCTCGACGTCGACATGGACCGCGAGCGCGTCTCCCTGTCGCTCAAGGCGACGCAGGAAGACCCGTGGCAGCAGTTCGCCCGTACGCACCAGATCGGGCAGGTCGTTCCCGGTAAGGTCACCAAGCTCGTTCCGTTCGGTGCGTTCGTGCGCGTCGACGAGGGCATCGAGGGCCTGGTCCACATCTCCGAGCTGGCCGAGCGCCACGTGGAGATCCCGGAGCAGGTCGTCCAGGTCAACGACGAGATCTTCGTCAAGGTCATCGACATCGACCTTGAGCGTCGTCGCATCAGCCTCTCGCTGAAGCAGGCCAACGAGTCCTTCGGTGCCGACCCGGCGTCGGTCGAGTTCGACCCGACCCTGTACGGCATGGCCGCGTCCTACGACGACCAGGGCAACTACATCTACCCCGAGGGCTTCGACCCCGAGACCAACGACTGGCTCGAGGGCTACGAGACCCAGCGCGAGGCGTGGGAGACGCAGTACGCCGAGGCGCAGCAGCGCTTCGAGCAGCACCAGGCCCAGGTCATCAAGTCCCGCGAGGCCGACGAGGCCGCTGCTGCCGAGGGCGCTGCCGCCCCGGCCGGTGGCGCCCCGGCTGCCTCCGGCGGCAGCGGTGGCGGCTCGTACTCCTCGGAGTCCGCGGACAACTCCGGCGCCCTGGCGTCGGACGAGGCCCTGGCTGCCCTGCGCGAGAAGCTGGCGGGCGGCCAGAGCTGACGCTCTGCACCCCCTCCGGTCGATGATCGACCGCAGTAGCTGAAAAGTGAGGCCCGCTCCCTTCGGGGAGCGGGCCTCACTCGTCTCCGCGGCCGTCCACGCACGCCGTTATGGCGTGACGGTGATGTTGGTCAGCCCCTTGCCGCCGGTCACCGTGTTGCTGCTGTACACGGTCGTCGGGCAGTTCGTGCCGTAGTTGGTGACGTTGACCGCGAGCTGCTTGTCGCCCTTGGCGCCGGTCAGGTCCGAGGTGTTGTCGCGGAAGACGGTGCCGCAGCCCCAGCCGCTCTGCTGGGTGTGGGTCTCGTAGCCGTTGTTGGTCGTACGGGAGCCCTTGTTGCCCTCGACCAGGACGTCATTGCCCTTCACGTCGACCCAGGAGTCGTCGTAGTTGGCGCCGGTCAGCCCGCTGCCGTCGAAGGTGTTGCCGATGATCCTCGCCCCGGTGGTGCCCTCCTTGATGTCGACGTTCTCGCCGCCGACCCCCGGGCCGATCGTGTTCTGCAGGATCTGGACCCCGTCGCTCCGGTCGGAGAGATCGCCGGCCGTGCCGACGTAGACGCCCTCGCCCATGCCGCGGCCGTCGTGCCCGGTGTCGTAGATCCGGGAGTTCTTGATGACGCCGTTCTTGCTGGACTTGCGGAAGTGGACGCCCTCCATGTCCAGGTCGTGCACGGTCACCGAATCGATGACGACGCCGGTGGCGGTGTCGGCCATGATGCCCTTCTGGCCGCCGGTGACGGTGATCCCCTTGACGGTCCAGTAGGAGGCGCCGTTGAGGTGCAGTCCGTAGCCCCCGCCGGCCGTGAGGATCGCCTTGGCCGAGCCCGTGAGGGTGATCCGGGCGGATGCGGTGCCGGGGACGGTCGCCTTGAAGTTGCCGCTGTACGTGCCGTCGGCGAGCCGGATGGTGTCGCCCGGGGCCGCGGCGGTGAGGGCGGCCTTGAGCTGGGCGGCGGTGCCCACGTCGATGACCGATGCCGCACCCGCCGCGGTGGCGGAGGCGAGGGCGAGGCCGCCGGTGGCGAGCGCGGTGGCCAGCAGGGCGGGGAGCAGAGTGCGGGTGCGCATGGGGGTGCCTTCCCGTCGAAGGGGTTCGAGGTTCTCGTACATGAATGTGGGGCGAGTCTCTGAACGCTCTGCCCAGTGACGGTAGGGACGGGGTGCGACCCTGTCAATGTCTGGACCAATGCTTCGCGAGGGCGGATCGGTGAACCGGGTGAACGGAGGGAAGCCTGTGTGGTGCACAAGGAACTGACGGCCCGTTGCCCGCCCGGGCGCGGAGCCGGCGGCTCCGGGTCTGCCGTGAACTCGGCCTCGCCGACGAGGGGTTCACCGACATGAACGTCAATGCCTGTGTCCCGGCGGGAAGGCGGATGCCTGACACCGGAGACCGCCGTGCGGGCGGTCCCCGGGTTCTCGCATCGGATCCGGCATGAACCGGCGGGTGAAAGGGCACAGTCCGGGAATGCCTGTGCCCTGCCGGACGTTCTTCTCGACGAACACGAGGAGGAGCGGTAACCGTGCCTGATCCGCAGAGTTTGTACGAATGGGAGCCGAAGGGACTGGCCGTCGTCGACATGGCGCTCGCCCAGGAGTCGGCCGGCCTGGTCATGCTCTACCACTTCGACGGATACATCGACGCGGGCGAGACCGGCGAGCAGATCGTGGACGGCCTGCTCGAAACGCTGCCGCACCAGGTCGTGGCCAGTTTCGACCACGACCGTCTGGTCGACTACCGCGCACGGCGCCCCCTGCTGACCTTCCGGCGCGACCGCTGGGCCGCCTACGAGACCCCGACGCTCGACGTCAGGGTCGTGCAGGACGCCACCGGAGCGCCCTTCCTGCTGCTGTCCGGGCCCGAGCCCGACGTGGAGTGGGAGCGCTTCGCCGCCGCCGTCGAGCAGATCGTCGAGCGCCTCGGCGTCCGCCTCGCCGTGAATTTCCACGGCATCCCGATGGGCGTCCCGCACACCCGCCCCGTCGGCATCACCCCGCACGGCAACCGCACGGACCTCATGCCCGGCCACCGCAGCCCCTTCGACGAGGCGCAGGTGCCCGGTTCCGCCGAGGCCCTGGTGGAGTACCGCCTGATGGAGGCCGGACACGACGTCCTCGGCGTCGCCGCCCACGTCCCGCACTACGTCGCCCGCTCCGCGTACCCGGACGCGGCGCTCACCGCGCTGGAGTCGATCACGGCCGCGACCGGTCTGGTCCTGCCGAGCGTCGCCCATGCGCTGCGCACCGAGGCGCACCGCACCCAGACCGAGATCGACCGGCAGATCGACCAGGGCGACGAGGAACTCGTCTCGCTCGTCGAGGGCCTTGAGCACCAGTACGACGCGGTCGCCGGGTCCGAGACCCGGGGCAACCTGGTCGCCGAGCCGGTGGACCTGCCGTCCGCCGATGAGATCGGCCTGGAATTCGAGCGGTTCCTCGCGGAGCGCGAGGGGGACGTCTGACCGCTCCCGCCGGTCACCCCCTCGTACTAGGCTGCCGGGCATGCTGAAAGTGGGCCTGACCGGTGGGATCGGCGCCGGCAAGAGTGAAGTGTCACGGCTGCTCGTCGGATACGGGGCCGTGCTGATCGACGCGGACCGGATCGCCCGTGAGGTCGTCGAGCCGGGGACACCCGGGCTCGCGGCCGTCGTCGAGGCGTTCGGCACCTCGGTCCTCACCGCCGACGGCACCCTGGACCGGCCGAAGCTCGGCTCGATCGTCTTCTCCGACGCCGACCGGCTCGCCACCCTCAACGCGATCGTCCACCCCCTGGTCGGCGCCCGCTCCGCCGAGCTGGAGCGGGCCGCGGGCCCCGGCCAGGTCGTCGTCCACGACGTCCCTCTCCTCACCGAGAACGGCCTGGCGCCGCTCTACGACCTGGTCGTCGTCGTGGACGCGAGCCCCGAGACCCAGCTCGACCGGCTCGTACGGCTGCGAGGCATGACCGAGCCCGAGGCCCGCGCCCGGATGGCCGCCCAGGCCACCCGCGAGCAGCGGCGGGCCGTGGCCGACCTGATCATCGACAACGACGGACCGCTGGAGGACCTGGAACCGCAGGTCCGCAAGGTCTGGTCGGAGCTGACCGAGCGGGCCGGCGTGGCCGGCTGACCCCGGCACCGGCCGGGACCGGAATACCGGACCCCGGCCGGACGTTGTGGACCCGGTGACGGGTCGAGGACCCGGTGACGAAGGGAAGGACGAGACCGTGCCCGAGAGGACCCCGGAGACCGACGTCATCGACTTCCGAGCGGCCGAACAACTGCTGGCCGCGCGTGACCCCCGCGGCGCGGTGAAACTGCTGGATTCGGTGATCGCGGCCCATCCGGAGAACACCGCTGCCCGGCTGCTGCGCGCCCGCGCGTTCTTCGCCGCCGCCCAGCTGCGCCCCGCCGAGCTCGAATTCGAACTCGTCCTGGAGCGCGAACCGGACAACGCCTTCGCGCACTTCGCGCTGGCCCGCACCTTCGAGCGCTCCGGCCGCACGGACCGGGCCGCCCGCCACTTCCGGCTGGCCGCCGCGCTCGACCCGAACCCGGAGTATCTGAAGGCGGCCCGCTTCCCGGCCCAGGGCTGACGTCCCGCGCCGGGCGGCCGTGCCCCCGGCGGCGCCTCAGTGCCCGTATCTGCCGCGCCCGCCGTGGTCGGGTTCGTACGGCGGGATCTTGCGGCCGGGCTGGTAGTGCGGGCCCTGGTGGATGTGGTGGATGATCACCGTCAGATCCACCAGGACCAGCAGGAGCAGCAGGCCGCAGGCGGCGGCCCAGCCCGGCCGGCCGGTCAGCGTGAAGGCGGCCAGGCCGAAGACGGCCCAGGTCAGCCCCCATAGACTCAGCCAGAGCCGCAGCCGAAGTGGACTGCGGGCAGTCGTCGGTTCATTGCCGGTACGCATGGCGATCGCCTCTTCTACCAGCATGGACCCACGACGGCGTTCCGGGACATCTCGATGTCGGACTGAGGGGATCGTGTGTGAACGGCACATCGTGGGAGGGCCGCACCGGCCGCAGGGCGAGGGTCCGGGGCTGTCTGCTGGGCGGGGCGATCGGGGACGCGCTGGGGAACCCGGTGGAGTTCCTGTCCCTGGCCGGTATCCGCAGGGCGCACGGTGAGCACGGCGTACAGGGCCTGCTCCCGGACGAGGAAGGGGTCGTCGGACGGGTCACGGACGATACGCAGATGACCCTGTTCACGGCCGAGGGGCTGATCAGGGCCCATGCCCGGGCGGCGTCGAAGGGGATCGGCGGTGCCGAGACCGCGCTCGTACGGAACGCCTACCTCCGCTGGCTGGACACTCAGAACCACCCCGCGCCGCCCTTCGCGGGCGGTGACAGCCCGATACGGACCGGCTGGCTCCGGCAGCAGCCCTGGCTCTACGCCCGCCGGGCCCCCGGCAACGCCTGTCTGACCGGGCTCGCCACCGGCCATCTCCCCGAACCGACGCGCCGGCTCGGCGAGCCCGGACCCGTCAACACCGGGTCCAAGGGGTGCGGCACCGTGATGCGGTCCGCTCCGTTCGGGCTGCTGGGCCAGGACGCCGATGCGGGCTTCCGGCTCGCGTACTGGTGCGCGCAGCTCACCCACGGTCATCCGACCGGCGCGTACGCGGCCGGGGCCCTCGCCGCGATCGTCACGCACCTCCTGGAGGGCGACTCGATGGCCGGTGCCGTGCTGAGGGCGATGGAGCTGCTGCGCCACCATCCGGGGCACGAGGAGACGACAGCGGCGCTTCGGGCCGCCGTGTATCTGGCCGCGGAGGGTGCGCCGACCGGCGAGAAGGTGGAGACGCTGGGCGCGGGCTGGGTCGCGGAGGAGGCCCTCGCCATCGCCGTGTACTGCGCCCTGGTGCTGCCCGGCGCCGACCAGGTGGCCCCGGCGCTGCTGCTCTCGGTCAACCACTCGGGCGACAGTGACTCCACGGGAGCGATCTGCGGCAATCTGCTCGGCGCACGCCACGGGGACGTACACCTTCCGCCGTCCTGGCTGGTGTCGACCGAGGGCCGCGCGGTGATCACCGAGGTGGCCGACGATCTCTGCCTGGAGGCCGAGCACGCGGTCGCCTGGCCGGACGGGCGATACCCGGTGTGCTGACGGGCGGCGGGGTCACCGCCTGTCGGCACACCGGATCTTGACGGCGCGTCAGTCGGTCAGCAGCTTGGTGCGCAGGGCGGCCACCGTCGCGTCGTCGAGCTTCAGGCCCTCGCGTACGTAGGTGTCGAAGTCGCCGTAGATGTGGTCGACCTCGTCGAACGCCGCGCGCAGCCAGCTCAGTTCGACGGCCTTCGGGTTGCCCAGGTAGTCGTTGCTGGCGAGGAAGTCCGCCTCGACGGTCTCGCGCGGGACACCGAGCAGGGTGAGCAGTACGGCCGTGCTCCAGCCGGTGCGGTCCTTGCCCGAGCTGCAGTGGAAGACCGTCGCGCCGGAGTCGTTCGTCGCGACGGCCGTGAGCAGGTCGCGGAAGGCGTAGTCGGCGCCCACGAAGTTGACCATGAACGGGTAGCCGATGGACTGGCCGAGGTCGGACGAGCCGGAGAACAGCCCGGCCGCGATGGCCTCGGCCAGTGTCATCAGGGCCGAGTCGTGGAAGCGGATGCCGTGGCTGAGCGACACCACGTCGGCGACCTGGTACTTCACACCGGCGGGCACCCGGTCCGGGTCGTCGTGCCGCTCCACCGCGTTGCGCAGGTCCACGTCGAGGGTGAGCCGCTGGGAGAGCAGGCGCTGCTGCTCGGCGTCGGTGAGCTTGTTGATCTTGTTGGAGCGGTAGACCAGCCCCGGACGGACCCAGCGGCCGTCGGTGGTGCGGTAGCCGCCGATGTCCCGGAAGTTGCGGGCCGACTCGATCCCGAGCGAACGTTCGGCGACGACCAGCGGGGAACCGCTGTCCGGCACCAGCCGGAAGTACCAGCGGCCCGCCTCGGCGAGGGTTCCGGCGGGGACGGTCAGCGAACCGGTGCCGGGGGCGGTGCCCACCGGGGTGCCGGTGGTGGCGTCGGGGGAGGTGACGGCGGTGACGGCCACCGAGCCGGCGGCGGAGGACCAGGAGAGCGTGTAGCCGCCGTCCGCGGCGCGCTTGGCGGTGGCCGCGGTGAACGGCACCGCGGCGGCCCGGGTGGCGGCCTCGGCGCTCGCCGCGGGTGCGCCGGCGGGCGTGGCGGCGAGGGCCGGCGGCACGAGGACCGTACCGGCGAGCAGGACGGCCGCGACGGCTGCCTGGGTGATGCGGTGCGTGCGCATGGTGCTCCTTGTCTGCATCCCTGTCAGGGGGGTGGGGGGTGTCAGGAGGCGGGGACGGCGGTGCACGGCGTGGTGCCGCAGACATTGATGACACGGCCGGTGGTCAGGAAGGTGGCCTTCTGCTGACGCGCGGCCGACGAGTTGCGGGGGTCCGAGTGCGGATCGTGGCCGTACTGCGGCCCGGTGGGCGGGGTGTTGGTGAGCGGCGGGGTGGGCGTACCGCTGTCCCACACCGTCATCGCGGAGCCCCGGTAAGGCAGTTGACCCCGGGAGAGGGTTCCGATGCCCCAGTACGGGACGGTGTCCGGGCTGCGGCCCGTTGCCAGTGCGGGGGCGATCAGCCGGGCGCCGAGGGTGCGCGCCTCCACGTCGGCCGCCGCGTTCGCGACCTGGTGGTCCCCGTACGCGATGTGCATCAGCACCTGATGACGGTCGGTGAGGTGGTTCGCGTACCCATTGGTCTCACCGCGGTCCCACACCATCTGGAACAGCTGGAGGACGATCTGCTGGCGCAGTCTGTCCGGGTAGGAGAGGTCCAGGACCTGCTGGAACGGTGCGAAGTCGGCGCTGCGTTCGAGGAGCAGGCCGTAGTTCATGCCGGTGACGCCGAGGACCCCGCGCCGGATGTCGGGCGAGGCGGCCACCAGCGCGCCGCCGAGGATTCCGCCCTGGCTGTTCCCGTCGTAGCCGATGCCGTGCCGGGTGTCGACGAGCGGCCGGCCGTCCGCGTCGCGGAAGGCCGGGTCGGTGCTCAGCCCGTCCGCGTGGATCAGGGCGCGGGCGAGGAAGAGGGCGTTCAGCATGCCCTGTTCGCTGCGTTCGGGGACGGCGGGGAAGAGGTTCGGGTCGGCGAGCGCACCGAGCACCACGGGGATGTCCTCCTCGGCCATCCCGATCCAGTCCGTCGCACAGAACGTGAAGTTGTGCTCCGCCGCCATCGCCTTGACATTGCCGGCGCCGACCTCGGAACGGCGGCCGAGGAGGCCGTGCCCGTAGAGGGCCGGGTGCGAGGCGGTACGGAAGGCGGAGCGCGGTATCTCGCAGCGGAACGTGGCGAGCTGGGTGTTCAGCGGGAGCCGCCGGGGCAGGCCGTCGCGGCCGCGGTGCAGTACGGAGCCGGGCGGGCCGCCGGGCAGGTTCAGATAGCTGGGCACGTCGATCCGGCCGGTCACCTCGCGGGCGATCCGGGGGTCCTGCTCGGCCGTGAAGTCGGTGACCTGGGTGACGGCGAACCCGGGGGAGCGGCCGCCGAGCCGGCGGAACGCGTCGTCGCGGACGGTGAAGAGGTCACCGGTGAGACCGCGGGTGCTCGCGACGGTGAAGTCCCAGGCCAGATACAGCCCTTCGGACCGCACCCCGGCCCTGTGCAGCGCCCTGAGGGCCGGGTGGAGCTGACGCTGGCGGGCGCGGAGCGGATGCCCGCCGGGCAGCGGCTCCCCGGCGACGGCGGCGAACGGGCCGGCGGCCGGGATGGTGTGCCCCGCCCCGTCCTTGAGGTTCCGCAGGGCGACGGCGTAGTGGTGGCCGTCGCGGAAGTTGCGCGCGGGATGGATCAGCAGGGCCCGGCGCGCGGGGTCGGTGGCGTTGGAGTCCGGCTCCGCCCAGTACGGCCACCGCTCGCCGGTGCGGGTGTCCAGCAGTACGACGGGGGCGTCCGGGGCCAGGGAGCTGCCGATGTCGGTGATCGGGGCCGCGCCGGTCGCCGCCGGGTCGAGGCCGGGGACGTGCGCGATCAGCGTCGAGCCGGGGGAGAAGCCGTCGGACCGGTTCCAGGCCGTCGGGTCGATGGGCCGGCCGGCCGTGGCGCGCGGCAGGGTGGTGGCGCCGAAGGCCACCCGGCGGCCGGTGTCGGTGGCCGGGTCGGCCCGGGTGTACCAGTCGTTCGGGAACGGCAGCAGGCATTCGACGGGCGCCAGCGGGTCGCAGCCGGGCCCGGACGGCCCGGCGGCGTGTGCCGGCCGGGCGTCCGGGACGAGCAGGGCGGCGGCGCCGAGCGCCGCCGCCAGCAGCCCGCGCAGCAGACGATGCCGCAACTCCGGTCAGCTCCCCTGGAGGTGCGCACCGATGATGGCGGCGTAGTTCGCCTCACCGTTGCGGTTGGGGTGCAGCGGGGCGGCGGCCGCGGTCGGCACGTAGCCCTCGACCCACTTGTCCGACGGGGCCTGGCAGGAGTCGTGGCCCTTGCTGGGCGTGGCCAGATCGATGTACTCGGCCCCGTGCGCGGCGCTCTGCTCGGCGATCACCGAGTTCATCCGGTCGACGCTGCCCTGCAGGAAGTCCGCGTCCACCGGGAGGACCGGCTGCAGCGGCCAGCAGCCGCCGGGCTTGATGTACAGCCCGTACCCCGTGACGATCACCCGGGCCTGCGGCGAACGCTGGTGGATCGAGTCCAGTACGACGCCCAGCTTCGGCGCGAACTCCGCGATGCGCTGCCCCACCTGGTCCACGCCGCCCTCGTTGTACTTCTCCTTGCACGGGGTGGCGTTCGGGTCGAGGGTGGTGCACTTCTGCGCGATGCCGACCAGTCCGGCGTCGTTGCCGCCGATGGTCAGCGTCACCAGGTCGGTGTCCGGTCGCAGCGCGTCGAACTGGGGCGGCGCCGAGCCCATCGGGATGTCGAGCAGCGACAGCGACTGCTTCTCGGTCATGTGCTTGGAGGCGGCGCCGCTGCACGTGACGTCGGTCAGCGAAGCGCCGAGGCGCTCGGCCAGTTCGTGCGGGTAGTTGTGCGTCGAACGGCCGCAGGCCACCGGCCCCGTGATGTCGGGGATGAGCGGTCCCGAGGCCATGGAGTCGCCGAGCGCGACATAGGACGTGGCATCGTCCGTACCGGCGGCGGATGCCGGTACCGCACCGGTCCCCACGGCCAGACCGGCCAGGGCGAGAGCGCCCATGACAGTCCTGACGGAACGACAGATGCCCTTGTTCTGCGGCATGTTCACGGAATCCTCCGACGGTGGGGGGCGGGAACGTGGCATGGCGTGTGACGCCGGTCATCATGCAGACTCAAGTGCCGTCGTTTAACTGGTGGGTAACGCAGACTTCTGCGGGGGAACTTGTGACGCGTGACAATCGGACGCTCGTCATCACGGGCGAGCACGGTGTTCCGGGCGGGCCGGGGAGCCGGCCGCTGTCCATCGCCGGACGTCCGGTCGCCGCGCAGCTGCGCGCCCGGGTTCCGGCCCTGACCGGCCGTGTCGTCGCCCGGCTGCTGGCCGATCTGCCGGTCTACGCCGATCTGCCGCACGAGGAGATCTCCGGCGACATCGCCGACATCGTCCAGCACAATCTGCGGCTCTTCGCCGACGTCGTCGAACACCGCCGCCCCGCCACGGAGGCCGAACTCGCCCAGCAACGGGACTCGGCGGCCCAGCGCGCCGAGGAGGGCGTGCCGCTGGACGCGATCCTCACCGCCTACCAGGTCGGTACCGCGATGTGCTGGCAGGAGGCCGCGAAGGGGGCACTGCCCGGCGATCTCGCCACCATTCTGGAGATCATGGACCGGATCATGGTCCTTCAGCAGCAGCTGACCTCCGCCGTCAGCAGCGCGTACCTGGAGGCCCGGCAGATCCTCGACAGCCAGGACCACGGCGGCCGGCACGCCCTGATGGCGGCGCTGCTGACCGGTGAACCCCTGGACCGCTTCACCCACCGCACCGGGCTGCGTCCGGCCGCCCGCTACCTGACGATGACGCTCGCGCTCGCCCCGCACCCCGACGAGCTGAACCAGTCACCCGGGCCCGGCGCGGGCATCGCGGCCCGGCGCAAGATCCGCCGGGTCCGCACGTCACTCGACCACTTCGCCGGCACGCCGGCGCTCACCGCCCTCGACGCCTCCGGCGGCACGGTGCTGCTGCCCGCCGCCGAGCCGCCGCCTTGGCACGGACCGGGCGGTCTGCGTGCGCTGGTCGAGGAGGCGACCCGCGCCGCCGGTGTCCCCATCACCGCCGCCGCGGAGACCGCCGAACCGGAGGCGGTGCCGGCCGCGGTGGCCCGTAACGCCGAGATCGTCGATCTGATCGTCCGAACGGGCCGGCCGCCCGGCCTGTACCGGCTGGCCGATGTGCTGCTCGAATACCAGCTCAGCCGGCCCAGCGAGGCCCTGCACGGGCTCGCGCAGCTGCTGCGGCCGCTGGAGGCGAAGCCGGAGCTGCTGCGCACCCTGGAGACCTATCTCGAACTGGGCCTGGACCGGCGGGCCACCGCGGCCGCCCTGCACATCCACCCCAACACGGTCGACTACCGGATCCGCCGCATCGACCGGCTGACCGGCCTCTCCCCGGCCCGCCCGGCCGACCTCCAGCACATCAGCGCGGCGCTGGTCGCCCGTCGCTCGGTGTGAGCCGGCGCGGGGCGATGTGGGGCGGCAAGACCGGAACCGCCGTCAACGGCCGTTCGTTCCAACGAACATGAGCGGACAACTGGTGCGTGAAGGGTACTCAGGGACGGGCCCCGGCGCGATCACACCGGACGGCTGCGCGGTCGAGCTGTACAGACGGCTCTCCGTCGGCGACGAACCGGACGTGATCGCGGCGGCGGTGCCCGCCGGAGCGAGCATTCTGGAACTGGGCTGCGGTGCGGGCCGGGTGACGCATCCGCTGATCGGCCGCGGCTTCGAGGTCACCGCCGTGGACGAGTCGGCGCAGATGCTGGAGCACATCCGGGGCGCCCGCACCGTGCGGAGCCCCATCGAGTCGCTGGACCTCGGCGAGGAGAGGTTCGACGTGGTGATGCTGGCGTCGTTCCTGGTGCACACGAGCGAGCACCGGGTGCGTGACGGGATGCTGCGGACCTGCCGCAAGCACGTCAAGGACGGCGGCGTCGTGCTCATCCAGCGCGAGGGCGCCGACTACCACACCGACCTGCCGCGGGAGAGGACCCATCCGGCCGGATACACCGTACGGATCGTCTCGGCGGAGCCCGTGGGGGACGGGGTGGACTCGGTGCGTGCCGAGTACGTCTTCGACGACGCGCGATGGACCCAGACGTTCCGGTCGCGTGAGCTGTCGAAGGAACAGTTCGAGGGCCACCTGGAGGCGGCGGGCCTGACCGTGGACCGGTATCTCACGGACGACGGGATATGGGTGCGCGCCGTGCCGGAGCGGCCCCGGAGCGAGTGAGATCCGCGGCCCGGGAGGCGCTGGATTCCGGACGGCGGACGGGGCCGTGGCGAACGCGGCCGGTCAGTGGACCGTGCTGTAGCTGCGCCAGGGCAGGGCGGAGCCCGCGTTGACATCGGTGACCGACCTCGCGACGTACGTCGTGCCCGGACCGGTGCAGTTGCGGGTGCGGTACAGAATGATGTCGACCAGGGTGCCGTTGCTCACCACCTTGGCGCCCGAGGGGGCGAGCCGGTGGCAGCCCTTCACGAGCGGGCTGTTCACCGTGATCTCGACGCC
This sequence comes from Streptomyces sp. NPDC127117, assembly GCF_042677325.1. Classification (NCBI taxonomy): domain Bacteria; kingdom Bacillati; phylum Actinomycetota; class Actinomycetes; order Kitasatosporales; family Streptomycetaceae; genus Streptomyces; species Streptomyces sp. NPDC127117. The sequence goes on along the minus strand of NZ_JBHXTM010000009.1, from coordinate 58,377 downwards.
GCGCTCCGTCGTGTAGGCGATCGGTCCGACCGCGGTCCGGCCGAGGCCGGAACAGCCTGCGACGGTGAGGGTCAGGAGCGCGGTCCCGGCTGCGATGCCGAGACGGCGGCGTCGGTGAGCGATCACGGGCATGGGCGGGGTCCTCGTCTGTCTCGTCCGGCTCGTTGCACCGGCACTGGCGCTGCGTGGGCCACGGGTACGCACGGATGGCCACGGAGTACGTACTCGGTACGTGCTGACGCTGGTCACCCTGCCTCCTCTCCGGCGCCCCGGCATCCGGTACGCGGCCGGGCGGGGGAAGGACGGGACGACGGGGGCCCGATCCGTGTTCATATCGATTGATATTGGGCATACCGTGGTAATAGCGACTGATTCAAGCGACGCGTGTGACTCGCACGCCCCGTGCGACCCATGCGGACCACCTGAATCGGGAGCTTTCGGAAGTTTCCGGCGTTCAGGGGGCCGTCATGGTCCAGGAGCTCGTGATCGCGATAGTGGCGGCGGCCTCGGCGGGCGCGCTGTACACGGCAGCGGCGGCCAAGGTCGTCAAGCAGTACGAGCGCGGTGTCGTGCTGCGGCTCGGCAGGCTCCGTGACGACGTACGAGGACCCGGGTTCACCATGGTGCTCCCCGGCATCGAGCGGCTGCGCAAGGTCAATATGCAGATCGTGACGATGCCGGTGCCGGCACAGGACGGGATCACCCGGGACAACGTCACGGTGCGGGTGGACGCGGTCATCTACTTCAAGGTCGTCGATGCGGCGAGCGCCGTGATCCAGGTCGAGGACTACCGGTTCGCGGTGTCGCAGATGGCGCAGACCTCGCTGCGGTCGATCATCGGAAAGAGCGATCTGGACGATCTGCTGTCCAACCGCGAGAAGCTGAATCAGGGCCTTGAGCTGATGATCGACAGCCCGGCGGTCGGCTGGGGGGTGCAGATCGACCGGGTGGAGATCAAGGACGTATCGCTGCCGGAGACGATGAAGCGCTCCATGGCCCGCCAGGCCGAGGCCGACCGTGAGCGGCGGGCCCGGGTCATCAACGCGGACGCCGAGCTCCAGGCGTCGAAGAAGCTCGCCGAGGCGGCGAAGGAGATGTCCTCCCAGCCGGCCGCGCTCCAGCTGCGTCTGCTGCAGACGGTGGTGGCGGTGGCGGCGGAGAAGAACTCCACGCTGGTACTGCCGTTCCCGGTGGAGCTGCTCCGCTTCCTGGAGCGGGCGCAGCAGCCCGTCCAGCAGCAGCCCGTCCAGCAGCAGCCCGTGCAGCAGCAGGTGGCGCCGCCGCAGACCGGTCAGCCGCAGCGCCGCGCGCAGGGCCAGCGCCCCGCACAGGCTCAGCCGAGGCCAAGGCCAGGGCCGCCGCAGACCTCGCCCGGGGCGTCCGCGCCCACCCCCTCGCCCCCGCCCGTGCCCGCACCGCCGAACGCGGTTCCGGCGCGGTCCTCGCGTCCGAAGCCGTTGGCCAGGCACTGAGTCCGCCCGCCCGCACCAGCCCTTTGCCCACCGTCCCCCGCCCCGGTCCGACCGATATGGACCGGGGCGTTTGATGTCCTGCCTGACCTGCTGAAACATGGGTGAGAGTCCGGTTGTCAGAGCCCCCGCCTAGACTCGCAGGAGTCGACAAAGAACAAGGCGATCAAGAGGGTCCAAGAGGGGCCGAGCAGATCAGGGCGGGAGGGGAGGGGACCGATGAGTACGGCACAACACCAGCAGGACGCCGCCACCGTCCGCCTTCTGCGCTGTGCCGCGGTGTTCCTGCCCGCGCCGCTGCCGAGGGACGGGCGGGTCGCCTTCTGGGATCCCGAGGGCGGCCCTCTCCCGGAGCCGGACGACGTCTGCGCGCACCCCGCGGACCCGGAGAGTCCGGCACCCGGTGCGAGCACGGCCGAGATCACCGTCGTCCGCCGGCACGGGCAGGGCGACGACGTCCGACGGCGGACGGTGCCCGCGCTGCTGCTGCCCGTCGCCGACGCGCTGCCGCTGCTGGTGCGGGCCCGGCACCAGGAGTCCGCCCACCCCGCCACGCGCTGCTGGGGCGCCGCCGCGCTCCAGGCGCTCAACCTGGCGGCGCGCGGCAGACTGCTCCCCGGTCTGACGGGCGACGATCACGACGCCTGGCGGGCCGGGCCGCGCGACGCCGAGGACATCGCCCACCTCCGGGCGATCGCCGCCGCACTGCCGGCCGAGGGCCATGCGGTCCCGCTGCCGGACCCCACCCCGCTCCGGCTCCCCGACCCCCAGTGGCTGCTCGGCTCCTTCCTCGACGCGGTCGCCGACACCCTGCCCCGTACACCCGCCGCCGCGTACGCGATGGGGGCGCCCTTCGCGTCCCGCGAGGCCCAGCACCTGCCGGGCGCCCGTGACTGGGCGGTCGAGGTCGCGTCCGGGCTCGACGCGGGTGTGCGGGTGTCGCTGCGCCTGGACCTGTCGGCGTACGAACTTTTCGACACGGCCGATACGTACGACACTGCCGGTACATACGACATCCCCGACGCGCGAGGCATCTCCGACGTCACCGGTCCCGGCGAGGGCGAGGGCGAGGTCACCGCGCACCGCGCGGGCCCCGCGCGGCACGCCGCCGCGGCCATCACCCAGGTGCACAGCCTCGCCGACCCGACCTACGTCACCGATGCCGCCGCGTTGTGGAACGGCGGGGCGGGCGAGCCGTTCGGTCCGCGCGCCAGGATCGACGCCGTGCTCGCCCTGCGCCGCGCCGCCCGCGTCTGGGCACCGCTGGAGCGGTTGCTGGACCAGCCGGTGCCCGACGTGCTCGCCCTTGAGGAGGACGAGCTGTACGAGCTGCTCAGCGATGCCGGAGCCCGGCTGGCGACGGCCGGGGTGAGCGTGCACTGGCCCAGGGAGCTCGCCCGATCGCTCACCGCCTCCGCCGTCGTGCGGCCCGCACCCGGCTCGGCCACCGACGGCACCTCGTTCTTCGACGCCGAGCAGCTCTTCGCCTTCAACTGGCAGCTGTCGCTGGGCGACGAGCAGCTCACCGAGGCGGAGATGGACATCCTCGCGGAGGCCCACCGTCCGGTGGTGCGGCTGCGGGACCAATGGGTGGTCGTCGACCCCGCGCTCGTACGCAAGGCACGCAAGCGGGAGCTCGGCCTGCTCGATCCGGTCGACGCTCTCGCCGTCGCCCTGACCGGCACCGCCGAGGCCGACGGCGAACAGGTCGAGGCGGTGCCCGTCGGCGCGCTGGCCGCGCTCCGCGAGCGCATCACCGCCGACCACACCACCATCGCCCAACCGCCCGGCCTCGACGCCACTCTCCGCGACTACCAGCTGCGCGGCCTGGCCTGGCTGGACCGGATGACCTCGCTCGGCCTCGGCGGCTGCCTCGCCGACGACATGGGCCTGGGCAAGACGATCACCCTCATCGCCCTCCATCTGCACCGCGCCCACCCCGCGCCCACCCTCGTGATCTGCCCCGCCTCCCTCCTGGGCAACTGGCACCGGGAGATCAACCGCTTCGCTCCCGGTGTCCCCGTGCGCCGCTTCCACGGCGCCGACCGCACACTCACCGGGTCGGACGGCGGTTTCGTCCTCACCACGTACGGCACGATGCGCTCCAGCGCCGCCCAACTGGCCGGTCACGGCTGGGGTCTGATCGTCGCGGACGAGGCCCAGCACGTGAAGAACCCGCAGTCCTCCACGGCGAAGGCGCTGCGCACCATCCCGGCCCCGGCCCGGGTCGCCCTCACCGGCACCCCGGTGGAGAACAACCTCTCCGAGCTGTGGGCCCTGCTCGACTGGACCACCCCCGGACTGCTCGGCCCCCTCAAGGCGTTCCGGGCCCGGCACGCCCGCATCGTCGAGAACACCGGCACGGCCGCCGGGCTCGCCAACGACGAAGCGGTCGAACGGCTCTCCCGGCTGGTCCGGCCCTTCCTCCTGCGCCGCAAGAAGTCCGACCCGGGCATCGCCCCCGAGCTGCCGCCCAAGACGGAGACCGACCACCCCGTCTTCCTCACCCGCGAACAGGTCACGCTCTACGAAGCGGCGGTCCGCGAGACGATGGCGTTCATCGAGGCATCGGAAGGCATCGCCCGGCGCGGCCTGATCATGAAGCTGCTGGCCTCGCTCAAGCAGATCTGCAACCACCCCGCGCAGTATCTGAAGGAGGAGCCGACCCGCCTCGTCGGCCGTTCCGGAAAGCTCGCCCTGCTCGACGAACTCCTCGACACGATCCTCGCCGAGGAGGGCTCCGTCCTCATCTTCACCCAGTACGTGACCATGGCCAGGCTCCTCTCCGCCCACCTCACCTCGCGCGGAGTCCCCTCCCAGCTCCTGCACGGCGGCACACCGGTCGCCGAACGGGAACGGATGGTGGACCGCTTCCAGTCCGGCGAGGTCCCGGTCTTCCTGCTCTCCCTCAAGGCAGCGGGCACCGGACTCAATCTCACCAGGGCCGCCCACGTCATCCACTACGACCGCTGGTGGAACCCGGCCGTCGAGGAACAGGCCACGGACCGGGCGTACCGCATCGGCCAGACACAGCCCGTGCAGGTGCACCGGCTGATCGCGGAAGGCACCGTCGAGGACCGGATCGGTGAGCTGCTGGAGGCCAAGCGTGCCCTGGCCGACACGGTCCTCGGGACCGGCGAGGCCGCGCTGACCGAGCTGAGCGACCGCGACCTGGCCGATCTCGTCTCGCTCCGGAGGCCGGCATGAGCCCCCGCCCGCACACCGGCCACGACCCCCGCCCCGTCGCCCGCCCGCGCCCCGGCCCCGACGACCTTCGGCGCACCTTCGAGGCCGTACCGCCCCGCACCGGCGACGGCGACGAACCCTTCGCCGACAGCTGGTGGGGCCGTGCCTGGGTGGCCGCCCTGGAATCCCTCTCGATGGACGAGGCCCGGCTCTCCCGCGGCCGTACGTACGCCGACAGCGGCAAGGTCGCCGCGATCACCGTCACCCCCGGCCGGGTCGTCGCCTACGTCCACGGCAGCCGCCCCCGCCCCTACCGCTGCGAGCTGCGGCTGCGGACCCTCGCCGACCCCGACTGGGACACCTTCCTGGACGCGGCAGCGGTCCGGCCCGGACACCTCGCCGCGCTGCTCGGCAAGGAGATGCCGCACTCGCTGGCCGACACGGCGGCCGAGGCCGGCATCGGGCTGCTGCCCGGCGCGGGGGACCTCGACCCCGGCTGCTCCTGCCCGGACCACGGCTGGCCCTGCAAGCACGTGGCCGCGCTCTGCTACCAGATGGCGCGGCTGCTGGACACCGACCCGTTCGTCCTGTTGCTGCTGCGCGGCCGGGGCGAGCGCGAGCTCCTCGAAGAGCTGGGCCGCCGCAACGCCGCCCATTCCGCCCGGGAACGCCCCCCGGCCCCCACCACCCCCTCCGTACCGGCCCGCGAAGCCCTCGCCGGCCGGTACCTCCCGCCGCTCCCCGCCCCGCTTCCGGTGCTGCCGCATCCCGCGCAGCCGCCCTCGTACCCGAGTCTGCCGGGCGCACGCGACCCGCTCGCCCTCGACCACCTCGCCACGGACGCGGCGGCCCGCGCGCACACGCTGCTCACCACCGGCCTCGACCCGCTCGCCGGACTCACCTCCTGGCAGGACGCGGTGCGGCTGGCCGCGTCCCGGCCCACCGCCGGGCTCACCGCCACCACCCGCGCCCTCTACCGCGAGCTGGCGTACGCCACCGGCCGCACCACCACCGACCTGGCCCGTGCGGTCGCGGCCTGGCGCCAGGGCGGCGCCGGAGGGCTGGCCGTCCTCGAAACCCCCTGGGATCCCCCGGCCGGCCCCTTCGACCGGGCCCGCCCCGCCCTCGCGGCCGCCGGCTTCCCCCGCTTCCAGCCCCGGCGCAATCACCTCACCCACCCCGGAGGCACACTCCAGCTCCGCTTCGGCCACGACGGCCGCTGGTACGGCTACGAATCCGAGCCGGGCGAGGACGACTGGTGGCCCCGGGCCACCCCGGACACCGACCCGGTGACCGCGCTCATGGAGCTGAGCGGAGGCTGAACCGGCCTTGCGGACCTCAGGAGTTCTGCAGATAGACGAGAAGAGCGATCAGGAACACGGCGACGATCGGCAGCACGACCAGCCGGGCCTTGCGAAACCCCTCGTTCTCCTGGTCGGACCGGCCCTGGTCGGCACCGTGCACCGACGCCAGATGCTCCCAGGCCATGCCGTCGATCCTCTTCATCGTCAGCAGTGAGGGCGACCAGTCGCAGTGCGCGCAGACCACGAAGTCGCGGTACGGGTCGTACCGGAAGTCCCGCTCCACGTTGACGGTGAACTCCTGACCGTCCGGCGTCGTCGCTGTGAAGTGGCGTACTGGCGTGCCCATGTGGATCGTTCCCCGTTCGGTGCGTGTGTACGGTCCGGTACCCGGCCGCGGCACAGTACCCGACAGGATCCCGCACGCTCCTCCCGGTCGCCGTGGCAGGAGTTCACGCGCCGTGCACCGGATCAGCCGGCCGCACGGGCGCGGGGCCCGCGCGACGGCATGACCGGCGGCGTGACCGGACGACGGACCGGGGTCAGAAGTCGGCGGTCGTACGCTCTTCGAGCCGGGCCACCGAGTCCTGGGCGTAGGCCTTCTCGTAGGCGTCGCGGATCCGCTCGATCCGGACATCGCGCACGCGGGCCTCGGACGCGGGGTAGAGCAGGGTCAGTTCGTAGCTGCGCTCCCGCTCGATGACCCCGTTGGAGTCCCGCCACTGCCCCCGGCCGTCCTGGATGGTCAGCCCGTTCGGGAAGCGCGGCGTGACTTCCTCGTCGATGAACGCCAGGAACTGGCGATCGGTCACATCCGGTCCGCCGTCGGCGCGTTCGGTGCCGAAGAGGAGCCGGGTCTCGATGTACGCCTTCCCGCGCGTGGCGAGGGCCGACGCCGTGGACCGGGATGCCGCGGGGGCTTCGTCGCCCAGTGTGGCGTACGCGACGGGTGCGCCCACGGCCAGTACGGCCAGGGCGACGGCGGCCGTGGTCAGCGCGGTGCGCTTCTGCGGGCCGGTGCGGCCCTGCGGAACGGTGAAGCGGTGGATGCGAGGCAAGGCGGTGACCTTCTTTCGGGCCTGGGGGAGGAGCAGACGACGGGTGATGCTCCGCAAGCGGACGGGGCCGTACTCGGGTTGTGTCCGTGAGCGGGTGGTGTCCGCACGCGGGACGCCGCGGGAGTGCCCGCGGGCCGGGTGGTGCGGACGTGCGGGCCTCACTGTGACAAGCGGCCCCCGCCGGACAGCGGCAAGGACATGGGCGGCCGGTGGAAACCACCCGTACGGATCGGTCCGGAGCGCCGGCGAAATCACGCTGCGCCCCGGGGCGCGGGCCGCCACAATCGCCCCATGACCACGGAGATCGGCCGGATCAATCCGGAGCAGCTGCACCCCACGCCCGGCTATCACCACATCACCGTCGTGGAGGCGGGCCGGACGGCGTATCTGGCCGGGCAGTGCCCGCTCGACCGCTCGGGCACCCTGGTGGGTCCGGGCGACCTCGACGCCCAGATCGGCCAGGTCGTGGCCAACGCCCTCGTCGCGCTCGCCGCGGTGGGGGCCGGGCCGGCGCAGGTCGTCCGGTCGGTGATCTACGTCGTCAGCGACGACGTCACGGTCCTGGAGGCCACCTGGCACAGACTCACCGGCTCGGCCATCGGGCCCGCGTTCACCACCGCGAGCACACTCCTCGGCGTCGTACGGCTCGGCTTTCCGGGACAGCTCGTCGAGGTCGACCTGACCGCGGCCCTGCCCGCCCGAGCTGCCGAAACAGCGGAACGGGACCTGTGATAACCGTTTGTTCGGACCGGCTCGGCGCTGTTAGGTTCCGCGACGTGGCGAAACTCAATCAGATCATCGCAGTGGAGAAGGGCGTCAAGTCCAAGGCTCACCAGGACCTGACGGCGGCCCATCACGGCCTCCAGAAGACCGGCCTGCTGGCCGGGATCTCCCGTACGTACCAGCCGAAGGACGAGGAGGGCGAGCAGCTGCCGCCCGAGTCGACGCTGGTGCAGATCAAGGCCGAGGACGTGCTGCGGGAGACCACGGCGACCCTGACCCGGCTCTTCGATGTGACCGCCACGAAGGACTGGGCGAACTGCTCGGCCCGCGCCGACGTCAAGGTCGACGGCCGGGTGCTGGTGAGCGACGTGCCCGTCTCGTACCTGCTCTTCCTGGAGAAGCAGCTGACGGACCTCAACACCTTCATCCGCAAGCTGCCCGTGCTCGACGCCGCGGAGGCCTGGACCCAGGACCCGTCGACGGACTCCTGGAAGACGGAGCCGGTGCGGACGCTCCGTACCAAGAAGGTGCCCCGCAACCACGTGAAGGCGGAGGCCACCGACAAGCACCCGGCGCAGGTCGAGGTGTACTACGAAGACATCCCGATCGGGTACTGGACGACGGTGAAGTTCTCCGGCGCCCTCCCCGCACGGCGCGTCAACGAGCTGCTGGACCGGGTGGAGAAGCTCCAGCAGGCCGTGAAGTACGCCCGCGAGGAAGCCAACGGCGCGGACGTCACCGACCAGCGGGTGGGTGATGCGGTATTCGGTTACCTCTTCGGGTGACCGATCATTGATTCCCCGGCCGACCAATTTCGGCCGGGGTGCGCCAGGAGCGCAAGCTGAAACTGAAGCTTGTCGTGACGACGCGGTTCCAGTGGAGGTTCGAGTCCTCCCCCCGGCACTCCGTGCGCCCCGGCGCACGAACGGGCCGGGGTGGCCCAAATGGTAGAGGCAGACCGCGATCAATCTCAGACTCTTGCTCCAGACTCAGCATTCGTCACCCATCGCCGAATCAAACGGGCCCGTGCCCACGGGCGTCGAGATGCCGGTTCGACTCCGGCCCGCAGAGCTTCGATCTGCGGTCGTCTAAAGGCAGGACGCGGCGACATCAACCTGACACGGGTCCTTAAAAGTGTCGGCGTGCCGTATGGGTGGCACACCAGGGCTCGGGGGCCGGCTACGCCCCCGGGCCCGCTCCTGTTCCGGACGGCGCGCCGCTCACACGCTCGCCGGCAGCGACACCCCGCGCCCGGCGAAGAAACGCTCGAAGTCGGACAGCGCCAGCTCCGCGGCCCGGGTCTGCGCCGTCGTCCCCGAGGGGTTGTGGAAGTGGACGCCCGCGCCGTCGGCCGTACGGGACGTCAGCAGCACCAGATGCCCGCCCCGCCCGGGAGCCGGCCGCCCCGGGTACCGGATGCCGTAGTGCACCGAGGCCATGACCGTACGTCCGCCGTCCAGCAGACCGAGGATCTCCTCCGGCGAGAGATGGCGGTGCACCGTGGCGTCCACGCCGTGCACCTCACGTGCGTACTCGGCGAAGGGGGCGTAGATCAGCCCCCGGATCTCCCCCCGCGCGTCCTCGGTGTACGCGCCGTATCCGAGCGCCCCGTCGCGCAGCGCGAACAGGGACGGCGCCCCGGCGCCGAGCGCCATGCGCAGACAGGTCATACCGCACAGATGACCTGCCCAGCGCGCGTACTCGGCCGGTGACCGGGCGCCCGACTCCGCCCAGGCCGGGTCGGTGGCCGGATCGACTCCGTCCTCCACGATCGGGCCGACGAGCCCGAACGAGGCGAACTGGGTATGGATGGGAAAGCGGCAGGCGGAGCAGGTCACCGGGGGCATCCGATCACTGGCGGTATCCGGTCAGGAAGCGTCCGATGCGGCTGATCGCCGCGTCGAGATCGTCAGCGTACGGGAGCGTGAGGATCCGGAAATGGTCGGGCCGCGGCCAGTTGAAACCGGTGCCCTGCACGACCTGGATCTTCTCCCGCAGCAGCAGATCCAGCACGAACTTCTCGTCGTCGACGATCCGGTGCACCTTCGGATCGATGCGCGGGAACGCGTACAGCGCGCCCTTCGGCTTCACGCACGACACCCCCGGGATCTCGTTCAGCCTCTCCCAGGCCCGGTTGCGCTGCTCGTACAGCCTGCCCCCCGGCGCGACCAGCTCCCGGATCGACTGCCGGCCGCCGAGCGCGGCCTGAATGGCGTACTGCGCGGGCGCGTTGGGACAGAGCCGCATGGAGGCGAGCGTGGTCAGCCCCTCCAGATAGTTGCGGGCGTGCTGCTGCGGGCCGGAGACCACCATCCAGCCGGAGCGGAAGCCCGCCACACGGTACGTCTTCGACAGACCGCTGAAGGTGAGACAGACCAGGTCGGGGGCGAGGGCCGCCACACTGTGGTGCTCGGCGTCGTCGTACAGGATCTGGTCGTAGATCTCGTCGGCGAACACCATCAGGCCGTGCCTGCGCGCCAGGTCGAGGATGCCTTCGAGGATCTCGCGCGGGTAGACGGCACCGGTCGGATTGTTCGGGTTGATGATCACGACGGCCTTGGTGCGGTCGGTGATCTTCGAGGCCATGTCGGCGAGATCGGGGTTCCAGTCCGACGCCTCGTCACAGGTGTAGTGCACCGGCTTGCCGCCCGCGAGGGTCACCACCGCGGTCCACAACGGGTAGTCGGGGGACGGGACGAGCACCTCGTCGCCGTCCTCCAGCAGCGCCTGGACGGCCATCGAGATCAGCTCGGAGACGCCGTTGCCGAGGAAGATGTCATCGACCCCGACATCCGGCAGCCCCATCGCCTGATAGCGCTGCGCCACGGCCCGGCGGGCGGACAGGATGCCGCGCGAATCCGTGTAGCCATGGGCCTGCGGAAGCATCCGGATCATGTCCTGGACGACCTCCTCCGGCGCCTCGAAACCGAAGAGCGCGGGGTTGCCCGTGTTGAGACGGAGCACGCTGTGGCCCGCCTCCTCCAGGGCGTTGGCGTGCTCGATGACCGGGCCCCGGATCTCGTAACAGACCTCGTTGAGTTTGCTGGACTGCCGGAATTCCATGCGGTGGCCTCCCCGACCTGATTGCGATACTTGGTTTTACCAAGCTCGGGCTTGGAAAGTCCAACAACATGTCTAGACTGCGTCGCATGCCACGTCAGCAACAGCCCGCAACACGCCCGGTCCGCCGCCGCAGCTACGACCAGTTCTGCGCCACCGCACGCGCCCTCGACTCCGTGGGCGACCGATGGACGCTGCTGATCGTCCGTGAACTGCTGGCGGGCCCCCGCCGCTACACCGACCTGCACGCCGACCTCCCGGGTGTCAGCACGGACGTGCTCGCCTCCCGGCTCCGGGACATGGAGCAGAACGGCCTCGCCACCCGCCGCCGGCTCCCGCCGCCCGCCGCCGCCTCGGTCTACGAACTGACCGAGCGCGGCCACGGCCTGATGCCGGTGCTCGCCGCGCTCGCCGAGTGGGGCGCGCCCGCGCTCGCCGAACGACGGCCGACCGACGCGGTGCGGGCTCACTGGTTCGCGCTTCCGCTGCTGCGCGCGCTGGACGGCCCGGCCTACGCGGGAGTCGTCGAAGTGCACCTGGACGAGGGCGAGTTCCATGTGCGCGCCGGTGGGGCGGAGGACGGGGAGGCGGTGTACGGAGACGGCCCCGCCGACCGTGCCGATGCCCGGATCGCGCTCGACGTCGAGGTCTGCCTGGAGCTCGCGTGCGGCGGGCTGACCTTCGCCGAGGCCGTCGAGGGCGGCCGCGTCGAGGTGTCGGGCGAGGGGCCGCTCGCCGCTGCGCTGCGCGGTGAGTGACAGGGGCGGCCGGGCGGTGATCCGTGGTTCGCCCGCGTCACGTGAATTGCCACCTGCCACGGGGGTTCCCTTCCGCCGTACGGCTTCCCTCCCGGCGTGTGGGTTCCCCGCGTCGGCGCCCGCGTGGACCATGGGTATCGGCCGGTCCGGGGCGATCGCCGGACGCCGAGGCGGAGGAGCCGGGTGTGAGCAGCGGGCAGCACGGGAACGGCAAGCGGCGGGCGGGCCGGGGACGGTCCGCGAAGGCCCTGGCCCTGGTGGGCTGTGTGGCCGCGCTCGGCCTCGTGCCGTCGGCGGCCGTCGCCACCCCGGGCAGCGGAGTGAGCGGCACGGTGCTCGCGAAGGGCACATCGGCGGGGAAGCTGAAGGTGCGGACGCCGGACGGCCGCACCGATGTGACCTTCCGGACCATCACGGTCGAGCCGGGCGGTTCCACCGGCTGGCACACCCATCGCGGCCAACTGATCGCCGTCGTCAAGTCCGGGACGCTGACGCGGACTCTGGACGACTGCTCGGTCGAGGTGACGCCCGCGGGCTCGTCGTTCATCGAGCCCTCCGGGGCCGACCACCGGCACATCGGACGCAACCTGGGTACCGAGCCTGTCGTGCTGTGGGTGACCTATCTGCTGCCCGAAGGCAGCGAACTCTCCGACGACGCCGAGGCGGTGGACTGCGGGGCCGGGAGGTAGCGCGCGCCGCCCGCCTGCCGACGGCGCCGGACCTGCCGCCCGCCTGCCGACGGCGCCGGACCTGCCGGCCGTCTGCCGACGGCGCCGGACCTGCCGGCCGCCCGTCAGTTGGCGAGCGTCTCGCCGTACGCCCCGAAGCCGGAGATCACCAGGCCGTCACGGAAGATCAGCACCTCGCTGACCCGGCCGCCGATCTGGTTGCGGTAGTCGATCACCAGGGCATGGACACTCACCCGTACGTCCACCAGCTCGAACCTCAGCTCGGGGATGCGCTCCAGGCCCGTCGCCCAGTACCTGCGCAGCCCCTCCTTGCCGTGCACCGTGCCGGAGGCGTCGCCGGTGAGCTGCGCGATGACGGGCGAACTGAACGTCACGTCGTCGTGATAGTGCGTCAGAATGCGGTCCAGGTCGTGGGAGTTCCAGCCGTCCAGCCACTCGGCGGCGAACGTGCGGGCGAATTCGAGGTCCATGGGGGAGATCGTAGGAGGCGGACCCGCCGGGTACGGAGCATTTTCGAACGGCGGGAGACACGGGAGACAACGGCCATCGACAGGAGAGAACGGCCATGAACGGCGAGAACCCGCAGGACCGGACCGGCACGGGCGAACTCGACCCGGCGCGGCGCGCCGTGTTCGCACAGGACCTGCTGCGGGCACTCGCCGCGTACTGCCCCGGTTCGCGCGCGGAGCTGAGGGGCTCGCTCGCCCGCGGAACGGCGGACGCGTACAGCGACATCGACATCGCCTGGACCGTCCCCGACGACCGGTTCGACGCCTGCCTCGACGCCGTCCGCGAGGTGCTCGAAGAGGTTGTGCCCCTGGACTCGCTGCGTACGGACCCCGATTCGCTGAACTCCCGCGAGCGGAGGCTGCTCTTCGCCGCCTTCCGCGGGCTGCCGCTCTTCTGGCGCGTGGACCTGGAGGTCGCGACGGCACCGGTCGCCGGCCGGCCCGTCCGCGACCGGGGCGACCCGGCGGCGCACGGCGACGACTGGTCGAGGCCGGCGAGCGCGCTGGCCAACGCGGTCGCCGCGACGAAGGCCGTACTCCGCGGGCAGCCGCAGAACGCCCGGGGGCTGCTGGAGCGCGGATTCCGGCGCATCGACGCGCCGGACGGTGTGTCCGGACGGTGGCGCGCCGACATCCGCCGGCTCGCCGAAGCGGCGGCCGGCCGCGAACCGGACCTGCGCCCGCTCGCCGACCGGGTGCTGAGGCTCGCCGAGAACCACCGGGCACAGCTCATGTGGTGGACGTTTCCCGCCGGCGTACGTGAGCGGGTCGACGAGCTGGTCCTGGCGGGCCGGGACATCCAGGCCGCGCAGGCGATGCGGGAGAGCGGCATCGAACCCCGTCCGGAGCTGCACGAATGCGTGGAGGTGCTCGACGGGCGCCATCGCGCGCTCGCCGACCGGATGCCGCCTCCGGCCCGCCCGGACGTGGACGCCATGGCCGCCGCCGCTCGCGCCCTGCCCCGCGATCCGGTGGCCGTCGAGGCGGTCTGGGACGGGGACACCCGGGGCTGGATCGTGGTGCTGACCGCCGTCCTGGCCGGGCCGTGGGAGAGCGTCGATCTGGACGGCTTCCGGATCGGCGCGGCGGGGACCGGTGAGGCGGCGCGGACGGGCCGGGCACTGGCGGAGCGGCTCGGCGTCCCGTTCCGCTTCGCCAGTCCCGACGGACCCGACGAGGACGCTCCTCGCTGGTGGGACGCCCGGCACCGGGCGGGGGGCTCGGGGCGATGACGGACCCGGGGCGATGATGGGCGGGTGCGATTCGAAGCGATCACCTGGGAGCGGCTGGCCGAAGCCTTCGCCGCACGGACCGACACCCTGGAACCCGCCGACGGCGGCCCCTGGCTGAAGGTCGCCGTCGACGGCGCTCCGGCGGCCCGCACGCAGGAGCCGGCCGAGCGTGTCGCACAGGCGCTGCGGGTCCGGGGCCGTGCGGTACTGGTGGTGTCCACCGAGGGGTTCCTGCGGCCGGCGAGCCTGCGGTACGAGTACGGCAAGGAGGACCCCGACTCGTACTACGACAGCTGGTTCGACACGGGCGCACCGTGGCGCGAGGTCTTCGGGCCGCTGGAGGCCGGCGGGAGCGGGCGGGTACTGCCGGATCTCTGGGATCCGGTGACCGACCGGGCCACGCGCAGCCCGTACCGGCCGCTGCCCGAGGGCGGGGTGCTGGTGGTGCACGGGCCGTTGCTGCTGGGGCACTGGTTCCCGTTCGACCTGAGTGTCCATCTGCGACTGTCGCCGGGCGCGCTGCGTCGCCGAACCGGGGAGGCGGAGCGCTGGACACTGCCCGCCTTCGCGCGGTACGAGGACGAGGCGGCGCCCGGCGAGCACGCGGACGCGGTCGTACGCGCCGACGATCCGCTGCACCCGGCCTGGACCGGATGGCGCGGGGCGGCGGCCTGACGGTCACGGTCGGAGGGTCACAGGGGCCGCGGCATCCGGCCGTACTCAGGTGCCCGGACGGCCGCCCACGGTGGTGACCGCCTCCGCGCCCGCCCGGCATCCCGCCGCCGCGGCCGAGACGTCGTCCGCACCCGCCAGGTGCGCCGCGAGGAAACCGCCGGTGAACGCGTCGCCCGCCCCCGTCGAGTCCACCGCCCCGCGCACCTGAACGGCCGGGATGCGCCCGGTCACCGCACCGGCGGCGGCGAGCAGGGCGCCGTCCTCGCCGAGCGTGACGACCACCCGGCCCACCTGGAGGCTCAACTTGGCCGCGGCATCGGCCGGTTCGGGCAGTCCGGTGAGCAGCCGGGCCTCGTCCGCGTTGGGCAGCAGCAGATCGGCGCCCTCCACGGCGGTCAGGAACCGGTCGGCGCCCAGCTCGGCGAGGAAGCCGGCCGAGGCCGGGTCGACGCTCACCGGGATCCGCCGCGACCGCGCCTCTTGCAGGGCGAGCAGGGCCGTCGCGCGGCTCGTCGCGGCGAAGAGAAGGTAGCCGGAGAGATGGAGATGGGCGACGCCGTCCAGCATCGACGGTGACCAGTCGTCGGGGGAGAGACGGAGCACGGCGCCGCTGTCGGTGAGGAAGGTGCGCTCGGCGGCGGAATCGACGAGCGCGACGACGGTGGCGGTGGGCGCCTCCTCGTCCACGGCCAGCAGACAGCGCACCCCCGCCCGCCGCAGCGCGTCCCGGTGCCAGTCCACGCTGTCGGCACCGACCCGGGCCAGCAGCCGTACATCGGCACATCCCGAACGGGTCGCCCAGCAGGCGACATTGGCCCCCGCGCCGCCGGGGAGGGTACGGATCCGGGCCGGGGTGTCCGTACCGTGGACCAGTGCAGTCCGGTGCCGGGCCACCACATCCGTGACCACGTCCCCGATGACGAGCAGGCCACGGCCGGTCCTGGCCCGGCCGTCCGCCGTTGTCCGGTCGTCCGCCGTTGTCCGGCCGTCCGCCGTTGTCCGGTCGTCGGCCGTTGTCCGGTCGTCGGCCGTTGTCCGGTCGTCGGCCGTCGCCCGGCCGTCCGCCGTCGTCCGGTCGTCGGCCGTCGTCCGGTCGTCGGTCATTTTCCGGCCGCCGGGTCGGGCCGCGAGGCCGGGGCCCCGGGCCGGGCCGCCCAGGCGCCGGAGATCCGCGCGGCAAGCGAGACGTTGGCGCGTACGGCCGCCAGATTGGCCTCCAGCGAGGCGCCGCCGGTGCCCCGCATCAGCCGGTCCAGCAGGAACGGTGTGACGGCCTGGCCCACGATGCCGCGCTCCCGGCACTCCGCCAGGGCCTCGGCCAGCACCCGGTCGTGGAGCGCCGGATCCAGCTGGTCCGCCACGGGGACGGGGTTGGCGACGACGAGCGCGGCCCCGGGCCCGCCGAGCACATCCTGGGCCCGCATCACGTCCGCGACTTCCTCGGGCGTCCGCACCGTCCAGTCGACCGGCTCGCCCGAACTGGTCAGATAGAAGCCGGGGAAGAGGCCGGTGCCGTACCCGAGCACGGTCACGCCCAGCGTCTCCAGGCGTTGCAGCGTCGCCGGGACGTCCAGGATCGACTTCACCCCGGCGCACACCACGGTGATGCCGGTCCGCGCCAGGAGCCGGAGATCGGCGGACTCGTCCTGGGTCCGCGTCCATTCCCGGTGTACGCCGCCGAGGCCGCCGGTCGCGAAGACGCGCAGGCCGGCGCGGGCGGCCAGGAACGCCGTCGCGGAGACGGTCGTCGCCCCGCTCGCGCCCGTCGCCAGCGCCGGCGCCAGGTCCCGGTGCCCCAGCTTCCGCATCGCGGGGTCCGTGGCGACCCGCTCCAACTGGGCTTTGTCCAGGCCGATGTGGGCCTTTCCGTCGAGTACGGCGATCGTCGCGGGCACCGCGCCCGCCGACCGTACGAGCCCTTCGAGCTCCTCGGCGACCCGCAGATTGCGGGGACGAGGCAGACCGTGGGCGATGATCGTCGACTCCAGGGCCACGACGGGTTGGTGCGTGGCGAGGGCCGCCCGTACCTCCGGGGAGAGGGCGGGGGCGCAGGGGTGTGCGCGATGCGACGCGTTGGATGACATGTCCACATCCCTGTCGCGGACGCGTCCGCCTCAAACGTGCGGCCGGGGCGGCGGGCCGTGCGGCACGGGCCGGAGTGGCCGGGATTCCACTTGCCATTTCGGCGCAACCTGCTGCCGAGTCGTTTCCCGGCGGTCGCTAAGGTGACCGGCCATGACCACATTTGATCAAGCCCCTGCCTCGTTCGCCGTGCACATTCCGGACGCCGAACTCGAACCGGAGCCGCTGGACCCCGCGCAGATCGTCTCGGGCGAGCCCGTGGTGACCGGCAAGGTGCTCTGGGAGTCGCCCGACGGCAAGCAGGTGCGCGGCATCTGGCAGATCACGCCCGGCGTGGTCACCGACACCGAGGCCAACGAACTCTTCGTCGTCGTCAGCGGGCGCGCGACCGTGGCGGTCGAGGGCGGTGCGACGCTGGAGATCGGGCCCGGGGACGCCTGTGTGCTGCGCGAGGGCGACCGTACGACGTGGACGGTGCACGAGACGCTGCGCAAGGCGTACCACATCAGCCTCTGAAGCCCCTCCGGAAACTCAGCAGTCTTCTGAAGCCTCTCCGGAAACTGTCGGAGTCCTCCGGAGTGCTCCGGAGGACTCCGGGACTTCCCCGAGGTTCAGTCGGAAGCCGTGGGCGTGGCTGGGGGCGTGGCACTGCGCCGGGTCAGTGCCCGGCGCAGTGCCAGCGCCGCCATCGGCAGCAGCAGACAGGCTCCGACCACGTTCAGCCAGCCGTAGCTCGCCCGGGCGACGATGACCCCGGCGACCGCTCCGCCGATGCCTGCCGCCGTGTTCATGGTCAGATCCGAAAGACCCTGCACGGCGGCGCGGGCGGGCTGTGGCACGGAGTCGGTGAGCAGCGCCGAACCGGCGACCAGCCCCGCCGACCAGCCGAGACCGAGAGTGAAGAGACCGGCCGCCGTCTGCCCGTGGCTGGGGCCGGCGGTTCCGGCCAGCAGTGCGGCGCAGGAGAGCAGCCCGACCGCCAGGCCGATCACGGCGAGCCGGCCGAAGCGGTCCGACAGCCAGCCCATCACCGGGGAGAACGCGTACATCCCGGCGATGTGGCCGCTGATGACCAGGCCGATCAGCTGGAGTCCGGCACCGTGATGGCCCAGGTCGACCGGGGTCATCACCATGATCGAGACCATCGCGGTGTGCGAGACGGCCACCGTCACCAGCGCCAGCCGTGCCATCGGCGAGGCCCGGACCGCCGCGATTCCGGCGCGCAGCGACCGGCCGGCCGGCGAACCGTCGCCCTGCGGCGCCAGCGCCCGCGCCGTGAGCAGCGGGTCCGGCCGCAGCAGCGCCCCGACCACCACGGCGGCCAGCAGGAAGATCCCGGCCGCGAAGACGAACGGGCCCGCCTTCTCGGATATTGGGCCGCCCCGGAAGAGACGGCCCACCGGGGCCGCGATGTTCGGCCCGAGGACGGAGCCGATCGTGGTGGCCCAGATGACGGTGGAGATCGCCCGGCCGCGCCGGTCGGGCTCGGCCAGATCCGCGGCGGCGAACCGGGCCTGCAGATTGGCCGAGGATCCGGCGCCGAACCCGGCCATGCCGAGCAGGAGCAACGGGAAGCTGTCCACGAGGGTGGACAGGACCACCAGTCCCGCGCCCACCGCGCCGATCAGATACGCCAGCACTAGACCGGGGCGCCGGCCGCGCGCGGTCATCAGCGCGGCCAGCGGCAGCGAGAGCAGCGCCGTTCCGGTCACCGAAGCGGTCGGGGCCAGACCGGACAGCGCCTCGGAGCCGCTCACCTCGGTGGCCAGCACGGGGGCCAGGGCGATGCCGATGGGCACGCCGAGGCCGCCGAGTATCTGGCTGCCTATGAGCACCGCGGACGTTCTGCGCCGCAGACCGGGCAGCTCGGCCGCCGAGACCGGGGCGGCGGGACGGCCGGGCCCGGTGGGGGTGTCAGGTGCATCGAGGGTGTTCGTCACTGGCGCAGTGTGCCAGTCCGTACACGGCTACGAAACCGGGTTCGGATCGGGCCCGGCCGGAACGGCCCGGCGCGGGCCCGGGGATCGCCCGTCCCGCTGCCCCGGCGCGAAGGCTCCGGCGGCCGGCTCAGAACAGCGGCCGGGGCAGCACGCCCTCCAGAGCCAGCAGCTGCCGCTTGGTTTCGAGGCCGCCGCCGAACCCGCCGAGGCCGCCGTCGCTCTCCACCACGCGATGGCACGGCACCACCACCGGCAGCGGATTGGACCCCATGGCCGCCCCGACCGCCTGCGCGGCGCCCGGCTGCCCGACCCGCCCGGCGAGATCCCCGTACCCGACGACCGTCCCGTACGGCACGCCCGTGGCCAGCTCGCGGAGCACCTGGCGGTTGAAGCCGGAGGCCAGCGACCAGTCCAGATCGAGCGAGAACTCCCGCGACGAGCCCGCGAAATACGCCGCGAGCTGGCGTATCGGCTCGGCGAGCCGGGCGGAGCCGGGAGACTCCACGGGCTCCGCGCCCAGTCGCGTCCGCAACTGCTCGACCGCCTTGTCCCGCACCTCGGGACGGGCGTGGAAGAACACGCTCACCAGCCCCGTGCCCGTCGCGGCGAGCAGCAGCGGACCGATGTCGCTCCCGACGACGGCCCACTCGACAACCCCGTTGCTGTTCACGTGAACCACCGTACGGCCGGCCACTGACAACGGGACCGGGCGGACGGGCGCGGCGGCCGGCCGGCCGGAGGATCAGCGGGTGGCTTCGCGCACCACGTCGGGGTTGTTGGTGATGATCCCGTCCACGCCGAGGCCCGCCACCTTCGCGGCGGTCGCCGCGTCGTTGACCGTCCAGGTGTTGACCCGGAGCTTCTTGCCGTGCGCGCCCTTCAGCGCGTGCACCGCGTCCACGTAGTCGGCCGAAACCGATGTGTAGGAGGGGTTGATCTGGTCGGTGAAGGCCGCGTACGAGGGCAGATCGGCCACCGCGGGAGTGCCGAGGAAGCCCGTGGTGACGTCCGGGCGCAGCTGGTGCACCTTCTTCACGCTGTCCGCGCCGAAGCTCTGGATGACGAGCCTGTTCTTCACGTGCGAACGGTCGAGCCAACCCTTCTGGCGCAGCACCCGCAGGGTCTCCTTCTCGATCCCCGGGTAGATCTCGGGGCTCTTGATCTCCAGGAGCAGCTTCTGCCGGTTGCGCTCGACGCGGTCCAGGTACTGCTTGAGCGTCGGCACGCGGGTTCCGGCGAACTCCGGACCGAACCAGCTGCCCGCGTCCAGCCGGGCGATCTCCGCGGCCGTGAAGTCCTTGACCGCCCACGGAGCCCGGTCCGGGAAGACCTCCTCGGCATTGGTGGTCCGCTTCAGATCGGTGTCGTGCACGACCACCAGCACGCCGTCCTTGGTGAACTGGACGTCGTTCTCCACCCAGTCGAAGCCGAGGGTGTCGGCCTTGTCGACGGCGGCCAGGGTGTTCTCCGGCGCGTAGGCCGAGGCGCCCCGGTGGGCGAAGACGACCGGAGCGGTCCGCTTCGCGCTCGCGGTCCGGGCGCTCACGGTGCTGACGCCGGTGACCGCCGTCGTGTGCCCGGCCGCGGTGGTCCGGCCCGCGGTCTGCGTATCGGCGGTCGACATCAGATACGCGCCGGTGCCCATCAGAGCGGCGGCGGCGAGGGCGGCGGTCGCGGTGCGTGCGTACACGTGTACTCCTTGCGTCAGAGTTGCGGACGGGCCGAGAGTGACAGCCGCGCCCCAACGGGGGACAGGCGAAGGATGGCCACAACGTGAACGCGGCCGACGATGCCGGGTAACGGGCCGGATTCCCTCTCGATAAAATGCAGCTCTTCTGTTTGTTTGCCGGGACTCGCGCCTTAGGGTCACCCCGAAACCCGGGCTTCCGCGAAGGGCGTACGAGCATGCAGGGCACGATCGACGGTTTCAGCTACGGAGCGGTGACGCCCGTCGCGGCCTTCCTCATGGCCTGCCTGGGCGCGGCCCTCGGACTGCGCTGCACCAACCGTTCGCTGCGCACCGAGCGTTCCTTCAAAGCGGGCTGGCTGGCCCTCGGCGCGACCTCCATAGGCTCCGGCATATGGACGATGCACTTCATAGCGATGATGGGCTTCTCCGTGGACGGGGTGACCATCGGCTACGACATGCCGATCACGTTCGCCAGTCTCGGGGTCGCCGTCGCCATGGTCGGCGTCGGCATCTTCATCGTCGGCTACCGGGGCGCCACCAGGATGGCCCTGGTGACGGGCGGCACGATCACCGGGCTGGGTGTGGCCACCATGCACTACCTGGGCATGGCCGGAATGCGTCTCGACGGACAGTTCGAGTACGACACGATCACCGTGGCCCTCTCCGTCGTCATAGCCGTGGTGGCCGCGACGACCGCACTCTGGGCGGCCGTCTCCGTCCACGGATTCCTTCCCAGTCTCGGGGCCAGCGTCGTCATGGGCGTCGCGGTGAGCGGCATGCACTACACGGGCATGGCCGCGCTCAGCGTCCATCTGCACCCCGACGCCGTCGCGGGCGAGGGAACGAGCGCACCGCTGATCCCGCTGCTGATCGGCCCCGCCTGCTTCCTGATCCTCGCCGCGGTGGTCGTGATGTTCGATCCGCTGATGGTGATGGGCACCCCGGACTGGAACGACCCGGGGGCCCCGGGCGGGGCCGCCCGGAAGCCCGGAATCCCGGCCCAGCGCCAGGTGCCAAGGTTCGGGACGCACGCAGACCCGGCGTCCTTCCACTCCCGGCCGCGCGACCCCGCGCCACCGGGAGAGTGGTGACGTCGCCCCGGCGCCTCGGCTGACCCGGCCCGGTTGTCAGTGGCGGGTCGTACGGTGGTTCCATGCGGCCCGTTTCGAAGATCGAACGTTCGGTGGCGCCTTTCGAGGTCGTCAGTCCCTACCAGCCCAGCGGCGACCAGCCGGCGGCCATCGCCGAGCTGGAGCGGCGCATCCGCGCCGACGAGAAGGACGTGGTCCTGCTCGGCGCGACCGGCACCGGTAAATCGGCGACCACCGCGTGGATGATCGAGAAGCTGCAGCGCCCCACGCTCGTGATGGCACCGAACAAGACGCTCGCCGCACAGCTGGCGAACGAGTTCCGCGAACTGCTGCCCAACAACGCCGTCGAGTACTTCGTCTCGTACTACGACTACTACCAGCCCGAGGCGTACGTACCGCAGTCGGACACCTACATCGAGAAGGACTCCTCGATCAACGAGGAGGTCGAGCGGCTGCGCCACTCCGCGACGAATTCGCTGCTCACCCGGCGCGACGTCGTCGTGGTCGCCTCCGTCTCCTGCATCTACGGCCTCGGTACGCCCCAGGAGTACGTGGACCGGATGGTCCAGCTCAAGGTCGGCGAGGAGATCGACCGGGACCAGCTGCTGCGCCGCTTCGTCGAGATCCAGTACAGCCGCAACGACCTCGCGTTCACCCGTGGCACCTTCCGGGTCCGCGGCGACACCATCGAGATCTTCCCGGTCTACGAGGAGCTCGCCGTCCGCATCGAGATGTTCGGTGACGAGATCGAGGCGCTCTCCACCCTCCACCCGCTCACCGGTGAGGTGATCAGCGAGGACCAGTCGCTCCACGTCTTCCCCGCCAGCCACTACGTCGCCGGTCCCGAGCGCATGGAGAAGGCGGTCAACGGCATCGAGCAGGAGCTGGAGCAGCGCCTCGCCGAGCTGGAGAAGCAGGGCAAGATGCTGGAGGCCCAGCGGCTGCGGATGCGCACCACGTACGACATCGAGATGCTCCGGCAGATCGGCACCTGCTCCGGCGTCGAGAACTACTCCATGCACTTCGACGGCCGCTCGCCCGGCACCGCCCCCAACACCCTCCTCGACTACTTCCCCGAGGACTTCCTCCTCGTCCTCGACGAGTCGCATGTCACCGTGCCGCAGATCGGCGCCATGTACGAGGGCGACGCCTCCCGCAAGCGCACCCTGGTCGACCACGGCTTCCGGCTCCCCTCCGCGCTCGACAACCGCCCGCTGAAGTGGGAGGAGTTCCTGAGCCGGATCGACCAGACCGTCTATCTCTCCGCCACACCGGGGAAGTACGAGCTGTCCCGCGGCGACGGCTTCGTGGAACAGATCATCCGCCCCACCGGCCTCGTCGACCCGGAAGTGGTCGTCAAGCCCACCGAGGGCCAGATCGACGACCTGGTCCACGAGATCCGTTCGCGCGCCGAGAAGGACGAGCGGGTCCTGGTCACCACCCTCACCAAGAAGATGGCCGAGGACCTCACCGACTACTTCCTGGAGCTCGGCATCCAGGTCCGCTATCTGCACAGCGACGTCGACACGCTGCGCCGCATCGAGCTGCTGCGCGAGCTGCGCTCCGGCGAGTACGACGTACTGGTCGGCATCAACCTCCTGCGCGAGGGCCTCGACCTGCCCGAGGTGTCGCTCGTCGCCATCCTCGACGCGGACAAGCAGGGCTTCCTGCGCTCGGGGACGTCCCTGATCCAGACCATCGGGCGAGCCGCCCGAAACGTCTCGGGGCAGGTCCATATGTACGCGGACAAGATCACCCCGGCGATGGCGCAGGCCATCGACGAGACCAACCGCCGCCGCGAGAAGCAGATCGCCTACAACACCGAGCGCGGTCTCGACCCGCAGCCGCTGCGGAAGAAGATCAACGACATCGTCGCGACGATCGCCCGCGAGGAGGTCGACACCGAGCAACTGCTCGGCACCGGCTACCGCCAGGCGAAGGGCGCCAAGGCACCCGTTCCCGCGCTGGGCGTCAAGACGGCCGGCTCCAAGAAGGCCAAGGGCGGCGGCGAAACGGTCACCGACCGGCCCGCCACCGAACTCGCCGGGATCATCGAGGAGATGACCGACCGGATGCGGGCGGCGGCCGCGGACCTCCAGTTCGAGGTGGCCGCACGACTGCGCGACGAGGTCGGGGAGTTGAAGAAGGAACTGCGCCAGATGCGCGAAGCGGGGCTTGCCTGAGCCCGCGGCATCCGGTGTGTTGCAGGACCGACACAAAACGGCCCCGAGCGGTCGCGCCACCGGCGCGAATGCGTAGGGTGCTGGAAACCGCGCACGGACGGTTGCGGGGAAAGCGGAGAGGGGACAGCGCGTGACGGTCAATATGACCAAGGGTCAGGCCATCAGCCTGCAGAAGAGCGACGGGGGGACCCTGACCGCGGTGCGGATGGGGCTCGGCTGGCAGGCGGCGCCGCGCCGGGGTCTGTTCGGTTCACGTACACGGGAGATCGACCTCGACGCGTCGGCGGTGCTCTTCGCCGACAAGCAGCCGGTCGACGTGGTCTTCTTCCGTCACCTCGTCAGTGACGACGGCTCGGTCAAGCACACCGGGGACAACCTGGTCGGCGGCGCCGGATCCGGCGGCGACGACGAGGCGATCCTCGTGGACCTGCAGCGGGTGCCGGTCCACATCGACCAGATCGTCTTCACGGTGAACTCCTTCACCGGCCAGACGTTCCAGGAGGTGCAGAACGCCTTCTGCCGCATCGTCGACGAGACCAACGGCCAGGAGCTCGCCCGCTACACGCTGGACGGCGGCGGGCAGTACACCGCCCAGATCATGGCCAAGGTGCACCGCTCGGGGAACGGCTGGCAGATGACCGCGCTCGGCAACCCGGCCAACGGCCGCACCTTCCAGGACCTGATGCCGTCGATCCTGCCGGTTCTCTAGGTACCGCACCCGAAGCAGGGGCACGGCAGGAGACACATCACACGCGACACAGGGGGGACGAAGGCGATGACGGCCGAGCTGGTGCGGGGGCAGAACCACCCGCTCTCCCAGTCCCGTCTGGAGATCCGGATCTCGGCCGGCACGC
>NZ_JBHXTM010000009.1:30365-33867 GCF_042677325.1 Streptomyces sp. NPDC127117 | reverse complement strand
GGGGGGGGGGGGGCGCCCCGGCCCGCCCCCCCCACCCGACCCCCCTCCGAGCCGGTACACATCGGTACCCGCAGCTCCCGGAGGCATCGGCCGCCGGGAGCTGCACCACATCGCGCCGCACCGCACGCGGCACGACGCGCAGTACGCAGCAGCGAATCGTCGAGGGGACAGGGCAATGACGGCCGAGCTGGTCCGGGGGCAGAACCACACCTTGCCCCAGACCCGTCTGGAGATCCGGGTATCGGCCGGCACGCCCGTCGTGGCCGGTGCCACGCTCGGCGACGAGAGCGGCACGGTGCGCGGCACCGAATGGATCGCCCACCCGGGATCGCCCCAGCTCCCCGGGCTCGAAGTGTCCAGGCAGGCCGCCGCCGACCACCGGCTCGCCGTGGACCTCGACGCCCTGCCCGGCCAGGTGCACCGGGTCACCGTACTGCTGGCCCTGCCGACCGGCGTCGGCGGACCGGTCCGGTTCGGTGCCGTCGCCTCCCCGTTCGTCGCCGTCACCGGGCTCGACGGCACCGAGATCGCCACCTTCACGCTCACCGGTCTGGACACCGAATCCGCGGTCGCGGCCCTGGAGCTGTACCGCAGGCAGGGCGCCTGGAAGGTACGCGCCGTCGGCCAGGGCTACGCGGGCGGGCTCGACGCCATGCTCGCCGACCAGGGTGTGCCCCGCGCCGCCGAGCTGGCCCGCTCCATCCAGGACGCGGTCACCCGGGCGATGGCCCGCTCGGTCGCCCCGCCCCCGCCGCGCACCCCGGACGCCGACCGGGTCGCCCCCGGCGCGGGCGCACCCGGCCCGGTACCGCCCCCGGACGGCCGCCGGCCCGCCCCCCAGCCGCCCGAGCCGCTCGCGGAGCCCGCCACCCCGCCGCCCGGCGCCACGACGGGCGGGCCCATCAACTACGCCCACCCGCGCCGCCGGCCGGCCGCACCCCCGCCGCCCCCGCCCACCGCGCCGCCCGCCGAGCCGGGCCGCCCCGCACAGCCCGTCGCCGGGGACGCGACCGGCTGGTCCATGGACGAGCGCCTCTACAACCAGATCTGGGGCATGTTCGAGGACCTGGCCCGCACCACCGCCGCCTATCGCAGCGCTGTCGACTTCGCCGAGTCCCGCATGGAGCAGGAGCTCGACCGCACTCTGTCCGACCCCCGCAGCCGGATCGGCGGCGCGGGGGACCGGGCCCGCGAGCAGGCCCGCGCCAAGCGCGACGAGCTGACCACACGCGCCCGCGAGGTCCTCGACCGCGACCTCGCCCAGCTCGTCGCCGAGGCCGCCGTGGTGGAACCCGCGCTGCCCGCAGCGTTCGCGGGCTGGGACAACCCCGTCTGGCACGCCTACCGCGTCCCCATGGAGATCCCCATGGCGCTGCGCATCGGCGACCTCCACCTGCCCGAGAACCCCGCCCTGCACATCCCGCTGCTGGTCCGGCTTCCGCTGGAGCGCGGGATGTGGATCGACAGCGGCCGTACGACGTCCGACGCCGCAGCCCTGATGGACAGCGCCCGGCTGCGCACCCTCGCCATGGAGTGCGCGGTCGCGCATGCCGCCCGGCTGCTGGCGGTCTATCCGGCCGACGAGTTCTCGGTCCATGTCATCGACCCCGCGGGCTCCGCGGCCGGAGCGCTCGCCCCTCTGGTCCGGTCCGGGGCGCTCGCCGGGCCGCCCGCCTCCGGAGCCGGGGGAGTGGCCTCGGTCCTCGCCCGGCTCACCCGCCGTGTCGACCTGGTGCAGATGGCGATCCGGGCCGGCGCCACCGACTCGCTCCCGCCGGACCTGGACACCGGCGAGCAGCTGCTGATCGTCAACGACTTCCCGCACGGCTTCGACGACCGCGCCGTCACCCAGCTGCGCTACCTCGCCGACGAGGGGCCCTCGGTCGGCGTCCATCTGATGATGGTCGCGGACCGGGAGGACGCCAGTGCGTACGGGCCGGTGCTCGACCCGCTGTGGCGCTCGCTGCTGCGCGTCACCCCGGTCGCCGACGACCACCTGGCCGACCCCTGGGTGGGCCACGCCTGGACGTACGAACCGCCCCGGATGCCGCCGGGCAGCCGGGTCCTGGAGCAGGTGCTCGCCAAGGTGGCGGCCGCCCGCCGCCCTCGGCGCCCCTGACGACCGGGCACGGCGCCGACTGACGCATACCCCCTGACCTGCGCTTTTGAAAGATCTTTACCCTCGTCTTTACCTTTCCTTGGTAATCCCTGTACTGTTCTTTGGGCGGAGGGGAGTACTCCCATACGCGGCGTACCCGTCAATACGGACCGTGACCGGTCCCGGGGCGCCGGCCCGTGGCGCGCAGCCCGCGCGCCCGGGTGGAAGAGACCTCCGGCAGCGACGACGCTGATCAGTAGCCGTAGCGAACTGCCGGAGGCGCAGTGGACGTTTCATGGACCCTCTGGGTGCTGACCATTCTTGGTCTGTCAGCCCTTATCGCCGTCGACTTCTTCATCGGGCGCAAGCCCCATGACGTGACGACAAAGGAAGCCGGAATCTGGACGATCGTCTGGATCGCGCTGGCCGTCCTCTTCGGGCTCGGTCTGCTGGTCTTCGGCGAGAGCCAGGCCTCGGGCGAGTTCTTCGCCGGCTTCATCACCGAGAAGTCGCTCAGTGTCGACAACCTCTTCGTCTTCGTCCTGATCATGGCGAAGTTCTCGGTGCCCTCACACCTCCAGCAACGGGTGCTGCTGGTCGGCGTGCTGATCGCGCTGGTGCTGCGGGCGATCTTCATCGCCGCCGGTGCCGCGGTGATCGCCAACTTCTCGTGGGTCTTCTACATCTTCGGCGCGTTCCTGATCTACACCGCCTGGAAGCTCATCCAGGAGGCGCGGGCCGACGAGGAAGAGGAGGCGTTCGAGGAGAACCGTCTCCTCAAGACGATCGAGCGCCGCTTCGGGGTGGCCGACCGCTACCACGGCACCAAGCTCTTCATCCGGAACAACGGCAAGCGAGTCCTGACGCCGCTGATGGTCGTCATGCTCGCCATCGGCACCACCGATGTGCTGTTCGCCCTGGACTCCATCCCGGCGATCTTCGGCCTGACCCAGGACCCGTACATCGTCTTCACCGCCAACGCCTTCGCCCTGATGGGGCTGCGGCAGCTGTACTTCCTGATCGGCGGGCTGCTGAAGAAGCTGGTCCACCTCAGCTACGGACTCTCGGTCATCCTCGGCTTCATCGGGGTGAAGCTGGTGCTGCACGCGCTGCACGAGTCCGGAGTGCACGTCCCCGAGATCTCCATCCCGGTGTCGCTCGGCGTCATCTGCGGCGTGCTGGTGATCACCACGATCACCAGCCTCATCGCCAGCAGGAAGCAGGCCCGGGCGGAGTCGGACGAGGCCGCCGACAAGGGCGCAGGCATCGACGCCTGACCCCGTCGGACGGCCCGGCGGCCGTCCGGCACGGACAGGAACCGGCCCGGCCGGGGGGGGGGGCCCCCCGGGGGGGGCCCCCCCCCGGGGGGTTGGGGGGGGGGGGGGCGCCGGGGCCCACCCCCGG